>NZ_JBEZHV010000013.1:0-223325 GCF_040650755.1 Streptomyces sp. NPDC048623 | reverse complement strand
AGCGCCTCCTGCGGGAACCGGCCCTCCTCGTCCACCGCAGCCGCGAACGGAGCGATCTTCGCCTCCGCCAGCGCACGCACCGTCTCCCGGAGCATCTCGTGCTCCTCGGCAGGCCGGTACAGGTCGAAATCAGTCGATCCCGCCACGCTCACTCACTCCCAGGCTTGCTGCTTGCTAACTACCGTTAAGTAACAGAAATGGTAGGGCGAGACCGGGCGCCGATCCAGGGCGCCACAGCGCACGACTATGCTCGGGCAGGCATTCGCCCGACCTCGACTCCTCACTGGAGACCGCATGGCCCTGAAGATCACCGTGATCGGCACCGGCTACCTCGGCGCCACGCACGCCGCGGCCATGGCGGAGCTCGGCTTCGAGGTGCTCGGCCTCGACGTGGTCCCCGAGAAGATCGAGATGCTCGCGAGCGGCCGGGTCCCGATGTACGAGCCGGGTCTCGAGGAGCTGCTCGCGCGGCACATCGAGGGGATCGAGGGCTCCAGCGGGCGGCTGCGCTTCACGACCTCCTGGGAGGAGGTCGGCGCCTTCGGCGACGTGCACTTCGTCTGCGTCAACACCCCGCAGAAGCACGGCGAGTACGCGTGCGACATGAGTTACGTCGACGCCGCCTTCGCCTCCCTCGCCGGGGTCGTACGGGACGGGGCCCTGGTCGTCGGCAAGTCGACCGTGCCGGTCGGCTCGGCGCAGCGGCTCGCGGGTGTGCTGCCGGAGGGCGTGGAGCTGGCCTGGAACCCGGAGTTCCTGCGCGAGGGTTTCGCCGTGCAGGACACCCTGCACCCGGACCGGATCGTCGTCGGCGTGCCGGACGGCGCGCGCGGCGAGCGGGCCGAGAAGGTGCTGCGCGAGGTGTACGCGGTGCCGGTGGCGGAGGGCTCGCCGCTGGTGGTGACGGACTATCCGACCGCCGAACTGGTGAAGACCGCCGCGAACTCCTTCCTCGCCACCAAGATCTCCTTCATCAACGCGATGGCGGAGGTGTGCGAGGCGGCCGGCGGTGACGTGGCGAAGCTCGCGGAGGCGATCGGGCACGACGAGCGGATCGGCAACAAGTTCCTGCGGGCCGGGATCGGCTTCGGCGGCGGCTGCCTGCCGAAGGACATCCGCGCCTTCATGGCGCGGGCCGGTGAGCTGGGCGCCGACCAGGCGCTGACCTTCCTGCGCGAGATCGACTCCATCAACATGCGGCGCCGGGCGTCGATGGTGGAGATGGCGCGGGAGGCGCTCGGGGGCGGCTTCCTGGGCAGGCGGGTCGCCGTGCTCGGCGCGACCTTCAAGCCGGACTCGGACGACGTCCGCGACTCGCCCGCGCTGAACGTGGCCGGCCAGATCCACCTCCAGGGCGGGCAGGTCACGGTCTACGACCCCAAGGGCATGGACAACGCGCGCCGTCTCTTCCCGACCCTCGGCTACGCGCCGACCGCGCTCGACGCGGTGCGGGGCGCGGACGTGGTCCTCCACCTGACCGAGTGGCGCGAGTTCCGCGACGCGCTGAACCCGGCGGAACTGGCCTCCGTCGTCGCGTCCCCCGTCATCCTCGACGGCCGCAACGCGCTGGACGCGGAGCGGTGGCGCGAGGCCGGCTGGACGTACCGCGCGATGGGCCGCCCGCGCGCCTGAGTACGACTGAGGGGCCCGGTGCCACAGGCACCGGGCCCCTCCGCGTTTCCGGGCCCCCCGCGCGTTTCCGTCAGGCCGCCGCCTTCAACCGCGTCGCCCTAGACCTGAACTCCGTCTCCCGCAGCGCTCGCGTGATGTTGCCGTGGGCCAGGGACACCAGGTCCGGGGCCTGCCAGTCGCGGTGGAGGAGTTCGGTGAAGAGGGGGACGTAGCCCGTGGGCGGGTGTTCGGCGTGGGAGAGGCCGAGGGCGCGGGGGCCCGCGAGGGCGCGGAGGCGGTCGAGGGTGTCGGCCGTGGCCGAGGCGTCCCGGGTGACCGGGATCATGCAGACGCCGCCCTTCTCACCGAGCAGCCGCAGGACGTCGTCCGGCAGGGCCTCCGGGTCCGCGCGGGTGAGCAGGACCGGGGCCCGGCTCACCGCGAGGGTCTGGCGGACGGTGTCCGTGTCGGCGCCCGCCAGGTCGATCGCCAGCCCGAGCCGGTTCATCTCCCGGACCGCCTCGCGGGCGAAGCGGTCGTAGCGGGTCAGGCCGACCGCCCGTACACCGAGCGCGTGGTACGCCCGGAGCGTGGCCGGCGAGCCGCCGACCGCCGCCCAGCTCACCGCGCCGAGGACGACGGCGACCCGGCCGCAGTTGCGGGCGTGCTCCATCTCCGAGGTGGTGTGCGCGAGGCGCAGGTCCTCGGGGCAGGCCGCCACGAGCGCGCGGACCGCGTCGATCCGGCGCAGCGTGCCGAGGACGCCCTCGTCGGCGTCCACACGCAGCGACCAGAGCTGTGCTCCCGCCTCCGCGGCCCGTACCGGCGGAAGGTCCTCCGGGTCGGTGACGGGCGGCGGTTCCGTGTGCCCCTCGACGACCGGCTGCGCGGCGAGCAGCGCGCGTGCCCGGGTCGACTCGTCGAGGGGCCGGGGATGTTCGGGGGGATCGGCGTCGCCCGCCGAGACGGCGTGGGCGACGGTGAAGGTGGTGGTGGGATCGTCGAGCAGATCTGCCATGGGTGGCTCAACTCCGTACTGCTGCACTGCTGTACTCACTGCCGCACTACCGGGCAGTACGGCAACCGTCCCACCGGCCCCCGCGCCGGGCGCGCCGTACTAGGCCGTCCGGGGGACGCGGCCCCGGGTACGACGAAGGCCCCCGCCGGAGCGGGGGCCTCGCTGACGCCACGTCAACTCAGCTTCGGCTTCAGCCGGCGTAGCCGCCGATCGTCGCGATCGACGCGCCCCGCAGCGCCTGCTGCTCGCGCGCCACCGCCTCCGCGTCCCGCAGCACCCGTACCGCGTTCGACCACGTCAGCTTCGCCAGGTCCGCAGGCGACCAGCCGCGCACGAGGAGCTCCGCGACCAGGTTCGGGTAGCCGGCGACGTCGTCGAGGCCGGACGGGGTGAAGGCCGTGCCGTCGTAGTCGCCGCCGATGCCGATGTGGTCGATGCCGGCGACCTCGCGCATGTGGTCGAGGTGGTCGGCGACCGTCGCGGCCGTGGCGACCGGGCGCGGGTTCTCCGCCTCGAAGGCGCGGTGGATCGCCATCGCGTCGGCGGTGGTGGCCAGGTGGTGCAGGCCGTGGGCGCGCATGTTCTCGTCCGCGCGGTTGGTCCACTCGACCGCCGCGGGCAGGATGAACTTCGGCACGAACGTCGCCATTGCCACACCGCCGTTGGCGGGCAGCCGCTCCAGGACGTCGTCCGGGATGTTGCGCGGGTGGTCGCAGACCGCCCGGGACGAGGAGTGCGAGAAGATCACCGGCGCGGCGCTGGTGTCCAGCGCGTCCCGCATGGTCGTCGCCGCCACGTGCGAGAGGTCGACGAGCATGCCGGTCCGGTTCATCTCCCGGACCACCTCGCGGCCGAAGGCGGTGAGCCCGTCGTGCCGCGGGGCGTCGGTGGCCGAGTCCGCCCAGTCGTTGTTCTCGTTGTGGGTAAGCGTCATGTAGCGCACGCCCAGGGTGTGCAGGGCGCGCAGCGTGGCAAGGGAGTTGTTGATCGAGTGGCCGCCCTCGGCGCCCTTGAGCGACGCGATCCGGCCCTCCTTACGGGCCGTCTCCATGTCGTCGGCGGTCAGCGCGGGCGCGAGGTCCGCCGCGTACCGCTCGACCAGACGGTCGACCGCGTCGATCTGCTCCAGGGTGGCGCTGACCGCGTGGTCCCCGGTCAGCCGGCCCGGCACGTACACCGACCAGAACTGGGCGCCGACGCCGCCGGCCCGCAGCCGGGCGAGGTCGGTGTGGAGGGAGGCGGACTGGTCGCCGGCGATGTCGAGCTTGTCGAGGTCGTAGCCGCAGTGCTCGCGCAGCGCCCAGGGCAGGTCGTTGTGCCCGTCCACGACCGGGGTCACGGCGAGCAGCTCCCGCGCCTCCGCGAGCCGGTCGGCGGCCTGAGGCCCGGCGGTCACTTGGCGAATCCGAACGCGCCCACGCCCTCGACCTTCTGCCGGAGCCGCCTGCCCTTCTCCGTCGCCTGGTCGTTGAGCTCCTGCTGGAACTCCTTCATCCGGGCGAGCAGTTCCGGGTCGTGCGCGGCGAGCATCCGGGCCGCGAGCAGGCCCGCGTTGCGCGCGCCGCCGACCGAGACGGTGGCGACCGGCACACCGGCCGGCATCTGCACGATGGAGAGCAGCGAGTCCATGCCGTCGAGGTACTTCAGCGGCACCGGCACGCCGATGACCGGCAGCGGGGTGACCGAGGCGAGCATGCCCGGCAGGTGGGCCGCGCCGCCGGCGCCCGCGATGATCGCCTTGAGGCCGCGGCCGGCGGCCTCCTCGCCGTACGCGATCATCTCGCGGGGCATGCGGTGCGCGGAGACGACGTCGACCTCGTACGGGATCTCGAACTCGTCCAGGGCCTGCGCGGCGGCCTCCATGACGGGCCAGTCCGAGTCGGACCCCATCACGATGCCGACCAGCGGGTTCGCGTTCTCGTTCGACGCGGCCGGATTACTCAACGATCGTCCCTCGCAGGTAGTCGGCGGCGTGGCGGGCGCGCTCCAGCACGTCGTCCAGGTCGTCGCCGTAGGTGTTGACGTGGCCCACCTTGCGGCCGGGCTTCACGTCCTTGCCGTACATGTGGATCTTGAGCTGCGGATCGCGGGCCATGCAGTGCAGGTACGCCGAGTACATGTCCGGGAAATCGCCACCCAGAACATTGCACATCACGGTCCACTTCGCGCGCGGGCGCGGATCGCCCAGCGGAAGGTCGAGCACGGCCCGGACGTGGTTGGCGAACTGCGAGGTGACCGCGCCGTCCTGGGTCCAGTGGCCGGAGTTGTGCGGGCGCATGGCCAGCTCGTTGACGAGGATCCGGCCGTCGCGGGTCTCGAACAGCTCGACGGCCAGGTGGCCGACCACGTCAAGCTCCTTGGCGATCCGCAGCGCCAGCTCCTGCGCCTGCCCGGCCAGCTCGTCGTCGAGCTCGGGCGCGGGCGCGATCACGGTGTCGCAGACGCCGTCGACCTGGCGGGACTCCACCACCGGGTACGCCACGGCCTGGCCGTGCGGGGAGCGGACGATGTTCGCGGCGAGCTCGCGCGCGAAGTCGACCTTCTCCTCGGCGAGCACCGCGACACCGGCCTTGAAGGCGTCGTGGGCGTCCGCCTCGGAACGTACGAACCAGACGCCCTTGCCGTCGTAGCCGCCGCGCACCGTCTTCAGGATGATCGGGAAGCCGTCGCCCCCGCCCTCGCCCACGCCCTCGGCGGCGAAGGCCACCGCGTCGGCCGGGTCGGCCACGATGCGGTGGCGCGGGCTGGGCGCGCCGATCGCGTCGAGCCTCGCCCGCATCACCCCCTTGTCCTGGGCGTGCGCGAGGGCCGCGCGCCCGGGGCGGACGACGATGCCGTCCGCCTCCAGGGTCGCGAGGTGCTCCGCGGGCACGTGCTCGTGGTCGAAGGTGATCACGTCACAGCCGCGCGCGAAGTCACGCAGCGTGTCCAGGTCGCGATAGTCGCCGACGACGACCTCGCTCACCACCTGGGCCGCCGAGTCCTGCGGGGTGTCACTGAGGAGCTTGAACTGGATGCCGAGCGGGATGCCTGCCTCGTGCGTCATACGCGCGAGCTGACCGCCGCCGACCATGCCGACTACCGGGAACGTCACCCTCTTAGGGTATCCGCACAAGTTCCGGGGCCCTGTCGGGCTGTGTCTTGTCACAGCGGGAGTGGGCTCGCACACGGATCGCGCACGGATCGCGCGCATCCCGGGCGTACGCCCGGGGGGCTGGTTAGCATGGCTGGGTTGACGCCGTCCCGGCGTCGGCCGAACGCATCCGGAACGGACGGGACAGAGCGATCACGATGAGCGATCACGATGAGTGAACCCGGCGCGCTGCGCACGCGAGTGGACCGGCTCGTCCGCGAGGTCGCCAAATTCGGCGTGGTCGGCGGTCTCGGCGTCCTGGTGAACCTGGGCGTCTTCAACCTGGTGCGCCATGTCACCGAGCTCCCGGTGGTGCGGGCGAGCATCATCGCCACCGTCGTGGCGATCCTCTTCAACTACGTGGGGTTCCGGTACTTCACGTACCGCGACCGCGACAAGTCCGGCCGTACGAAGGAACTGGTGCTGTTCCTGCTGTTCAGCGTGGTCGGCCTGGTGATCGAGAACGGCGTGCTCTACACGGCGACGTACGGCTTCGGCTGGGACACCCCGCTGCAGAGCAACTTCTTCAAGTTCTTCGGCATCGGCGTCGCGACCCTGTTCCGCTTCTGGTCGTACCGCACCTGGGTGTTCCAGGCGCTGCCGGCGAAGGAGGCGGTGCACACCGCCGAATCGTTCCTGGAGCAGGCGCCGCGCCAGGCCACGCGCAAGCAGCCCGACCGGGTCTGAACCCGGTCTCGCAGTCCTGAAAGGCCCTACCGGACCGGGCGCTCCGGTTCCGTACGGCTCCTGACCTCGCGGCTCAGGAAGAGCGCGAACACCGGCGGATGCTGCTGGAGCAGTTCGAGCCGCCCGCCGTCCGCCTCCGCGAGGTCGCGGGCCACCGCGAGGCCGATCCCGGTGGAGGAGCGGCCGCTGACCGCCCGCTCGAAGATCCGCGCGCCGAGGTCCACGGGCACGCCCGGGCCCTCGTCCGTCACCTCGATGACCGACTGGTTGCCGGTCACGCGGGTGCGCAGGGCGACCGTGCCGCCGCCGTGCATCAGGGAGTTCTCGATCAGCGCGGCGAGCACCTGGGCGACCGCGCCCGGGGTGCCGACGGCCCGCATGCCCTGTTTGCCGGAGCGGACGATGGCCCGGCCCGCGCTGCGGTAGGCCGGCCGCCACTCCTCCAGCTGCTGCTTGATCACCTCGTCCAGGTCGAAGGCGACCGCGGAGCCGGTGCGCGGGTCGCGCGAGTTGGTGAGCAGCCGCTCGACCACGTCGGTGAGCCGCTCCACCTGGGTGAGCGCGATCGTCGCCTCCTCGCGCACCGTCTCCAGGTCGTCGGCGAAGGCGACCTCCTCAAGGCGCATGGACAGCGCGGTCAGCGGCGTACGGAGCTGGTGGGAGGCGTCGGCGGCGAGCCGGCGCTCGGCGGTGAGCATCCGCGCGATCCGCTCGGCGGAGGCGTCGAGGACGTCCGCGACCCGGTCGAGCTCGGGCACCCCGTACCGCTTGTGCCGGGGCCGCGGGTCGCCGGAGCCGAGCCGCTCGGCGGTCTCGGCGAGGTCGGTGAGCGGGGACGCCAGCTTGTTGGCCTGCCGTACGGCGAGGAGGACGGCGGCCACCACGCACAGCAGCGCCACCCCCAGGATGATCAGGAGCGTGCGGCCGACCTCGCCCATGACGACCGAACGGGCCTCCTCGACGACCACGGTCTCGCCGCGCTCGCCCTCGGCGAAGCCGCGGATCACACTGCCGTCGGGCCGTGAGCCGATCTCGATGGGCTCGCGGCCGGGGATGCGGATGACCGCGTGCCGCCGGGCGCCGCTCCGGTCGGCCAGGATGCCGGGCAGCACGTCGGGGTTGACCGGCTCGCCGCCGAACAGCCGGCTGTCGACGATGGCGGCGATCCGCACCGCCTCGGTGTCCACCTTCTCCTGCGCGCCGGCGGAGGCCGTGCGGGTCTCGACGATCACCAGCGAGCCGCCGAAGACGGCGATGACGACGAGCACCACGGCGAGTGTGGAGTTGATCAGACGGCGGCGCACGAGCGGCTGTACCTAGCTCTTCTCGGGGTGTTCTCGACCATGAGCGGGGAGCGGGTCAGCTCTTCTCGAAGCGGAAGCCCACGCCCCGGACGGTGGCGATGTAGCGCGGGTTGGCCGCGTCGTCGCCGAGCTTCTTGCGCAGCCAGGAGATGTGCATGTCGAGGGTCTTGGTGGAGGACCACCAGGTGGTGTCCCAGACCTCGCGCATCAGCTGGTCGCGGGTGACCACCCGGCCCGCGTCGCGGACCAGGACGCGCAGCAGGTCGAACTCCTTGGCGGTGAGCTGGAGCTCCTCGTCGCCCATCCAGGCGCGGTGCGACTCGACGTCGATCCGTACGCCGTGGGTGGCGGGGGCCGCGGCCGGCTCGGCGGCGCCGCGCCGCAGCAGGGCCCGGACCCGGGCGAGCAGCTCGGCGAGCCGGAACGGCTTGGTCACGTAGTCGTCGGCGCCGGCGTCCAGGCCGACCACCGTGTCGACCTCGTCGGCGCGGGCGGTGAGCACCAGGATCGGCACCGTGTGCCCGTCCGCGCGCAGCCGCCGGGCGACCTCGAGTCCGTCCATGCCGGGCAGGCCCAGGTCGAGCACGACCAGGTCGACTCCGCCCTGGAGTCCGGCGTCGAGCGCGGTCGGGCCGTCCTCCCTGACCTCGACCTCGTACCCCTCCCGCCGCAGGGCGCGGGCCAGCGGTTCCGAGATGGAGGCGTCGTCCTCGGCGAGCAGTACACGGGTCATGAGGTGATGGTAGTCCGCACGGGCGCACCGCCGGGGCGTGATCCACAGGGGCGGGACACCCCCACCGGACCCTCCTTGGATCTTGGTCTGGAATTTGCTCATGACCTTGGAATGAAGGAAGTTGGTTCCATCGTCACCTGTGATCCATCTCTCAAGTCCTTCCATATCCGGCAGTGTCGTGTCGTATGGTGGCGAGAGTTCTGTAGCGGTAAACGGGGACCTTTGGCCGGATGTACGCCAAGGGTCTCTTTTCTGCACGAGGCAGCCGTCGGCGGTCTCGAGGACGTGAATGACCTGTGGGCCGGGTCCCGGTGCGATGCAGCACCTGGGCGTGGATCCCGGCAGAGCGCCACCGCGCTCCCGCCGGTGCCGGCTCCCCCACCGGGCGCCCCCGCTCACGAAGCGCGCGTCCCGACAGAGCAAGGATCGACATGGCGTCCAGCCTCGCGACGGCTTCCTCCGGAACCTCCGGTTCCGAGAAGACGTTCTTCGGCCACCCCCGCGGCCTGGCCACCCTCTTCATGACCGAGATGTGGGAGCGCTTCTCCTACTACGGCATGCGGGCCCTTCTGGTCCTCTACCTGGTCTCCGGTGGCGTCGACGCCGCCAAGGGCGGCCAGGGCGGCGGCCTCGCCATGACGGCGGCCACGGCCACGGCGATCTACTCCGTGTACGTGTCGATGGTCTACCTCATGGCCATGCCCGGCGGCTGGTTCGGTGACCGCGTCTGGGGTGCCCGCAAGACGGTCACCATCGCCGGTTTCGTGATCATGGCGGGCCACACCGCGCTGGCGATCCCGGGCCAGGCGGCGTTCTTCGCCGGCCTCGCGCTCGTCGCCGCCGGTTCCGGTCTGCTCAAGGCCAACATCTCCACGATGGTGGGTCACCTCTACGACGGCCCGGACGACCCGCGCCGTGACGGTGGCTTCACGCTCTTCTACATCGGCATCAACGTCGGTGCCTTCCTCGCGCCGCTGGTCATCGGCACCGTCGGTGAGAGCTACAACTGGCACCTGGGCTTCCTGCTCGCGGCCGTCGGCATGGCGATCGGCCTGGCCCAGTTCCTCTTCGGCACCCGCCACCTGAGCGAGAAGAGCAGCCTGGTCCCGAACCCGCTCTCCGCCGCCGAGCGCAAGGCGGTCATCGTCAAGGTCGCCGTGGTCCTGGTCGTCGCCGCCGTCTTCTACGGCGCGGTCGTCGCCCTCGGCATGTACACCCTGAACTGGGCCCTGGTCCCGATCACCCTCGCCGGTCTGATCATCCCGATCGCCGTCCTCGTCCGCATCAAGCGCGACAAGGACCTCGACAAGGCCGAGCAGTCGAAGGTCTCCGGCTACATCTGGTTCTTCGTGGCCGCCGCCGTCTTCTGGATGATCTACGACCAGGGCGGTTCGACGCTGTCCCTCTTCGCGGACAGCAAGACCAGCGACCACATCGGCCCGCTGAGCTTCCCGGCGACCTGGTTCCAGTCGCTCAACCCGCTCTTCGTGATGGCCCTCGCTCCGGTCTTCGCCTGGCTGTGGCTGTGGCTCTCCCGCCGTAACGGGGAGCCGAGCACCATCGTGAAGTTCTCGCTGGGTCTGCTGGGCATCGGCATCTCGTTCTTCGTCTTCCTCGCCCCGATCGGCATGGCCGGCGGCGACGCCAAGGTCAGCCCGATGTGGCTGGTCGGGATCTACATGATCCAGACGATCGCGGAGCTGTGCCTTTCTCCGGTCGGCCTCTCCGTCACCACGAAGATGGCGCCGCAGAAGTACGCCTCCCAGATGCTGGGTGTCTGGTTCCTCGCCGTCACCGCCGGTGACTGCACCACGGGTCTGCTCTCCCTCGCGGGCGTGGACCTGAACGGCACCGGGATCATCGCCCTGCAGGCCGCGGCCGCCACCGTCGCCGCCGTCGCGGTCTTCATGTACCGCAAGAAGGTCAAGGCGCTCATGGGCGACGTCCACTGACGGGCGTACCCGCCTGACGTACGTACGGAGGGCCGCCGCACCGGGTTCGGTGCGGCGGCCCTCCGCCGTTTCCACGCCGTGTCAGCGCCGGAGCCGCGCCCACGGGGTGAAGGTGAACACCGCGCCGCCGAGCAGGATCACGGTGCCCGCGACCAGGGCGAGGGCGCGCAGGGCGCCGCCGTCCTCGGCGCCGGTCTCGGCGAGGTTGCCGCCGCCCGAGGCGCCGCCGGACGTGGTGGCCGAGCCGCTGTCACCGCTGCCGCCCGCGGCGCCGCCGGCCTGCTTCTCGGTGTCCAGGGTCAGCGAGGCCTGTACGGCGCCCTTGACCCCGCACGGGATGACGATCGGGGAGCCGCCGAGCGACACGCTGATGGTCAGCTTGCCGGGGCTGAGTGTGGCCTTGCCGCTCGCGCCCGGCTTGTACGTGCCCGTCATGTCCGTCAGGTCGACCGGCTTGCCCGCCTCCAGCGGCTCGGGGTTGGGCGCGCCGGTGACGGTGACCGTGCCGCTGTCCGCGCCGCCGATCTTCACGGCCATGGACGGCTTGAGGGCGCCCTTGGGGAGGGCGGCCGGGCTGTTCATGACGCCCTTGGCGGTCCTGACGGTGAGGGCGTACGAACCGCCGCTCTTCCTGGCATTGATGGTCACCTTGGAGCTGATGGAGGCCGGTCCGGGGGCCTGGCAGGCGAAGGCGACGGAGACTTCCTTGCCGGGGAAGTCGGTCTGACCTCCGCCCCCGCCGCCGGTCGAGGACGAGCCGCCGGAGGTGCCGCCGGACGTGGTCGTGCCGCCCGAGGCGGTCGCACCGCCACTGGTCGTCGTACCCCCGCTCGTCGTCGTACCGCCGCCGGCCGTCGTACCCCCGCTCGTGGTCGTACCACCGGACGAGGTGCCCCCTCCGGACGAGGTGCCGCCACCGGACGAGGTGCCGCCACCGCCGGCCGTCACCTTGATGGTGGCGGCGACCGCGACCGTCTCCTTCGGGGAGCACGTGGTGTCCGTCGACATCGGCTTGGAGACGTTGATCGTGTACGCGTCCGGCGTCAGCGTGATCTCGCCCGCCTTGTCGAGCTTCAGCCTGCCCTTCATGTCCGGCAGGACCATCGGGCTGTTCTTGGGGATCGGCGGGTTCTGGCGCGGGCCCTCCACGGCGAGGGTGCCGCTCGCCGCGCCGCCGATCTTGATGACGCCGGTCGGCTTCACCGTGTCCTTGTCGAGGTCGAGGATGTCCGGGTTCCTGGACGCGGCCTCGACCGTCTTCCAGACCACCTCGACCTCGTCGCCGACCTTGGCCTCCGCGGGCGCGGTGACCTGCACCTTGGTGGTGCCCTGCACCGGCGGCAGGCCGGAGATGGCGGGCGGGATGCACTCGGTCCTGTACGAGACCTCCGCCGCCAGGGCGGGGGCGGCGGTCAGCAGGATCCCCGCGCCGCCGAGCATCAGCGCGACACCCGTCGCACCGATCCTCCGTGTCGTCGTGCGTGTCGTACTCACGCCTGTCCCTTCGTCGTCGGGCTGGTCTCTGACGGTGCGGAGTCAGGTACGGAGTCAGGGGTGAACCACGGCAGGACCGCGGTCGGTTCGTCGGACACGGGAGCGGGTGTACGGCCCCGGGCACGCGGGCGCCGGGGGGTACGGGCCTCCGGGCGGACCCGGTCGACGACCGCCATGCCGATACGGAAGAGGGCGGCCGGGACGACGACCGCGAGCAGCACCCAGAAGACCGTCACGCCCCACGGGCGGCCGACGCCCCAGGGCTGTTCGACGAGGACCTTCCCGCCGTACCGCACGGACACCTGGTAGTCCCCGTGCGCGCCCGCGGTCAGTTCGACGGGCAGCTTCACCAGGGCCTTGCGGCCCGGTTCGATGGCGCCGCGCCACTGCCGTTCCTCGTACTGCGGCGCGAACACCCCGTGGCTGGTGCCGACCTCGAAGACGGGGTCCCTGACGGTGGTCTGGCCGAGGTTGCCGAGGGTCACCACGATCTCGCGCCGGGCCGGGGCGCCGAACCAGACGAGGACCCCGCTGGAGCCCTCCAGGCGGGCCGAGGTGAGCACCACGAGCCTGCCCGTGCCGGAGGCCTCGGGCAGCGGGGCGGTGGGGTGGCCCGCGACGGTGAACGCGGCGTCCACGGAGTCCTGTTGGCCGGTCACCCCGGCGACGTGCACCACGCAGGGACAGGGCACGGGCGGCTCGGCGACCGGCAGTTTCCGGCTGAAGGCGCCCTTGGCGTCAACCGTTGCCGCCCGGCCGTCGGTGTTGGCGCAGGAGTTGGTGCCGCCGATGACGCCCTTGCCGGGCGCCGCCTGTCCGCAGATCAGCAGCATGAGCAGGGCGCCCGGCTTCCAGCCGGAGCCGCTGACGGTGATCTCGCCGCCCTTGCCTCCCTCGGTCCGCGAGAGCGCGACCCGCGGCGCCTCCGCGGCCGTGGCGGCAGCGACGGCGGTGGCGGTGGCCGGCGGCAGGGCGAGCAGCAGCGCGGCGAGCAGCGCGCCCGCCGCCGTACGCAGGTGCGTCATCGTCTCCTCCGTCGTATCGCGGGGATCGCGTACGCGGTCGTGCCGGCCGCCGCGAGGAGGGCGGCCGCCAGGACGCCGACGCCCGCCCGGGAGGCGAGGAAGACGTCCGCGCGGGCGGTCGCGGGGGCCGCGCCGGGGGCGGCGGCCGTCAGGCGCACGGTGACCGAGTCGAGCGCGGGCGGGTCGGGCCAGGGGTCGGTGCGGGTGAGGCGCTCGCCGGGGCGCAGGGTGACCGGCAGCGCCCGCTCGGGGCGGTCGAGGACGGCGCCGAAGAGGCCCTCGGCGCGTACGGCGAGGCGCGGGGCGAGCACGGTGTTGCCGCGGTTGACCAGGGTGTAGCGCAGGGCGCCGGAGCGCTCGACGCGCACGTCCTCGACGGTGAGCGCGGAGAGCTGGGGCCCGCTCACCCGCAGGTGCAGCGGGACGACGGTGGCGCGCCCGGCGGCCTCGGCCCGTACCGCGCCGCGGTGGTCTCCGGGCGGGGTGTCGGCGGTGACGGTGACGGCGAAGGGCACGTCCGCGCGGGTGCGGGCGGGCACGGTCACGGTACGGGCGGCGAAGGCGACGGGCGTACCGCCCTGGCCCGTGAGGCGGACGGTGAGGGGCTCGGTGGTGGGGTTGGTGACGGAGAGGGTGTCCTGGAGGACGCTGCCGGCGGCACCCTCCAGGTAGACGTACGGGCGGCCGGCGGCGGGCGCGGCGGTCCAGGAGGGCCCCGGGGCGGCCTGTGCGGGGGCCACCGCGGCCGCGCCGAGGAGGACGACGGCCCCGAGCCCGCCCCGTACCGCCCGTACCGCCCGCATCAGCGGGCCGTGTGCCGTGCCGGGCGCCGGGTGAGCCAGAGCACTCCGGCCGCGCCGGTCAGCAGGACGGTGCCGCCGAGGGTGCCGAGCGCGGTGGCGGAGTCGAGGGGCCCGGTCTTGGGCAGTTGCCCGCCGGAGCCCGTACCGCCGGAGCCCGTACCGCCGGAATCGCTGGAGCCGGCAGCCGTCACGTCCAACTCCAGGGACGGCTTGGGGCTGTTGGTGGGCTTGCAGGTGGCGGCGTCCATGCCGAGCGCGTGGACGACGAGGGTGCCGGCCGTGAAGGTGACCTTCCCACTCTTCCTCGGCGTGTACGTCCCCGTCAGCTTCCCTATCTTGATGGGGGTGTTGGGCGGAATCGCGACCGCGTTCGGCACACCCTTCACCTGCACCCTGCCGCTGTCCGCGCCGCCGACGACCAGCTCGGCGCGCGGGGTCATGACCCCCTTGGGCAGCTCGACCGGGCTGTCCGAGACGCCCTTGTCGAAGGACATCGTGATCGTGTACGAGCCGCCGTTCTTCTCGGCCTTGATGTCGACCGGCGAGACCGCGCTCTTCGGCCCGATCTTCGTCTCGCAGGCGTAGTCGACGTCGACGACGGCGGCATGGGCGGCGGGTGCCGAGAGCAGCACGGCCGAGCCGGCCACCGCCGTCGCCGCCGTCAGCCCCCAGGCAGTTCTCCTCCGGTACGGCACCTCAAGCACCCCTCACCGCAACGCGACGTTACTGACGGTCTATCAGATGGGCCGTCAAGGTACGCCCGAGCCCTTGTGGAGGGAAGAGAGAGGGGTGTGAAAGTCCTATGCGGGGGCGGCAAGTTCGGCCCAGACCGTCTTGCCGGGGGCGCCCGAAACCCGGTCGATGCCCCAGGTGCGGCAGAGCCGCTGGACGATGAACATGCCGTGTCCGCCGGGGCGGCCGGCCCGGTGCGGGGTGCGGGGCGCGGGCTGCCCGGCGCCGCGGTCGGCGACTTCGAGGCGCAGCACCTCGGCGAGGCGCAGCACGCGCAGGCTCTCCGGGCCCTCGGCGTGCAGGCAGGCGTTGGTGACCAGTTCGGAGACGACGAGCAGGACGTCCTCGGCGGCGGCCCGGCGGTCCGCGGTGGCGGCCGGCAGCCAGCCCCATTCGTGGAGCAACGCCCTGGTGAAGTCGCGGGCGAGCGGCACGGTGCCACTGGTCGAACCGAGGGCGAGGGTGTGGACCTCGGGGTCGCCGGAGGCGGTCTCCTTCAACGCTTCACCTCTCACCGTTCAACCGATCAACCGATGGACGAGTTCAGGACAGGGCCGGGCGGGCGCCAGAGGTACGGGGGGCGCTCAGGGTGCTCAGGATGCGCTCAGCCGGGGTGCGGGAGCGCGGTGTCGAGCGAGTCGTGGAGGGTGAAGACCGCCTCCGCGCCGGTGATCTCGAAGACCCGCGCCACCGGTGGCCGCATCGCGGCCAGATGGACCCCACCGCCGCCGGCGTCCGCCCGGAGCCGGGCGGCCAGCAGGACGTTGAGGCCGGTGGAGTCGCAGAACTCGAGGCGTGAGCAGTCGAGTACGAGATGTGTGCGGCCCTCGTCGAGCGCGTGGTCGAGTGGCGCACGCAACAGTTCGGCGGTGTGGTGATCGAGCTCACCCACCGGGGTGAGCACCTCGCTCGCCCCCACGGTCCGGACCTCGACCCGAAACCGCTCGGGTGCGCTGCCGATGTGCTGCCGGTACATGCGTCGAACCATACAAGCGCACCCCCGCGCACCGCACACAAGCTCCACCTCGAAACGTAACAAAGCAGACAATTGCCACTTGCAACCATCAGGGTCGAGCAGGTAGGGCTAGAGGACCACCTGTCCCACGGCCGGCTTCGGAGGCGCCGCAAACCGCAGCAAGAGACAACCCTGGAGGAGACCCATGTCCCCCCGCCTCGACGTACCCCTCGACACAGCTCCCGGGGTGCCGGAACGCGCGGAACTCCCGCGTATCCCGCCCGTCGACGAGATCGCGCCGTACGACGCGCGCGCCCTGTCGAAGACCCTCTTCGCCCGCCTGGGCGACCTGGAGGAGGGCACCCACGAGTACGCGTACGTCCGCAACACCCTGATCGAACTCAACCTGGCCCTGGTCAAGTTCGCGGCCTCACGGTTCCGCACCCGCAGCGAACCGATGGAGGACATCGTCCAGGTCGGCACGATCGGCCTGATCAAGGCGATCGACCGCTTCGAACTGGCCCGCGGCGTCGAGTTCCCCACCTTCGCGATGCCGACGATCATCGGCGAGATCAAGCGCTTCTTCCGCGACACCTCGTGGTCGGTGCACGTCCCGCGCAGGTTGCAGGAGCTCCGCCTCGACCTGGCCAAGGCCGGCGACGAACTCGCCCAGCGCCTGGACCGGGCGCCCACCGTCGACGAGCTGGCCCGTGAACTGGGCATCGGCGCGGACGAGGTGGTCGAGGGCATGGCCGCGGCCAACGCGTACACCGCGAGCTCGCTCGACGCCCCGCCGGAGGAGACGGACACGGACGGCGTCACGCTCGCCGACCGCCTCGGCTACGAGGACCACGGCATCGAGGGCATCGAGTACGTCGAGTCCCTGAAGCCGCTGATCGCCTCCCTTCCGGCACGCGAACGCCGCATACTGTCGCTGCGGTTCACGGCCGGCCTGACCCAGTCGGAGATCGGCGAGGAGCTGGGCATCTCGCAGATGCACGTGTCGCGGCTGCTCTCGCGGACGCTGGCGCGACTGCGCAGGGGCCTGACGGCGGAGGAGTGACGGGTGGCACGCGCGCGCGTGATCGGTACGGGCCGTTCGGCCGACGTGTACGAGGCGGGCGAGGGCTGGGTGCTGCGGCGCTACCGGGACGGGACCGACGCCGCCCGGGAGGCCAGGATCATGCGGGCCCTCGCCGCCCACGGCTTCCCGGTGCCGCGCGTGGCCCGCGCCGAGGGCCCCGACCTGGTCATGGAACGCCTCACCGGGCCCACCCTCCTGGAGGCGGCCATGACCGGCACGACCACCCCGGAGGCCGCCGGCGCCCTGCTCGCCGACCTCCTCGTCCGCCTCCACGCCACCCCGTGGATCCACCTGGACCTGCACCCGGACAACGTGATGCTCACCCCGGCGGGCCCCGTCGTCATCGACTGGCTCACCGCCCGCGAGGGCCCGCCCGGCCTGGATCGCGCGATGTCCGCCCTCCTCCTCGCGGAAGCCGCCCTCTCCCCCGCTCCCTACGCCCTCGGTGCCCGCGCCGCCCTGGCCTCCCTCCTCGCCCACCTCACGTCCCCGGTCACCCCGCACCTCCCGGAGGCGACGACCCTCCGCGCGTCGAACCCCCACCTGTCGGAGGCGGAACGGGCCGGGGTGGGGGCGGCGGGAGAACTGGTCAGCTCCCTGGCGGGCTAGGAATTCCTCGGGAGCACCGTGCATTGCACCCGCCCGATCCCGCGGCCGACCGGGTCGAGGCTCGCCGCCCCCTCTGACAGGACCGGCCCCTACCACCCGATGCGCGCCTCGCCGAGCAGCTCGCACCCGGCGAGTACGGCCAACTCCCGGACCCGCTCGGGCGGGCAGCGCTTGTCGACGTGCAGGAAGACGGTGTGCGTGGCGGCCGGCCGCTCCGCCGCCGGCTCCACATCGTCACTGTGGAACGACACCTGCACCCCGTCGTACTGCCTTGCCCCGTACGGCCCCGACCAGCGCCCACCCCAGCCCATCGCCGCCGGGTCGTCCCCGACGGCCCGCAGGAACGGCAACTCCACGTCCGCATGGGCACGTTCCTCAAGCGCCGACACCGGAAACCGCGCCACCGCCCGGCGCTCGCCCCAGGGGTCGTACCTCTCTCCGTCGGCGTCCGCGAGCCAGATGCCCGGCACCACCTGCGCGACACTCCACACCCGCTCCGGCGTCCCGAGCTCCGCCTGCACCCACATCTCGCCCTCGACCACCTCCAGCCCGCCGCACAACTCCTTGCCCCGCGCGTACGCCTCGTCGGCGTCGACGCTCCTGAAGACGGGATAAGCCCGCGAGTGCCCCATGCCGCCAATCTCGCACGCGACCGGTCACCGCCGCTCCGGTCTGTGGCTGGCGTGAGCACTCGGCTCACCGCGGGCGCGGCGGCGTGCCCTCGTGGGTCTGGGAGCCCTTGAGGGCGAGGCCCACGACCGCCGGGTCCGCCGTGGCCAGGCGGACGAACTCCTCGTACGTCCCGTACGTCGTCACAAGGGTCAAGCCAGCCGCGCCCTCAGACCGTCCGCACGCCCTTTCGCCACACCTCCGCGACCAGCGGCACGCCCGGGCGGTACGCCAGGTGCACGTGGGACGGGGCGTCCAGGACGATCAGGTCGGCGCGGGCGCCGGGGGTGAGGCGGCCGATGTCGGTGCGGCGGAGGGCCGCCGCGCCGCCGGCGGTGGCGGACCACAGCGCCTCGTCGGGGGTCATCAGCATGTCGCGGACCGCGAGCGCGATGCAGAACGGCATCGAGGATGTGAAGGAGGAGCCGGGGTTGCAGTCCGTGGAGAGGGCGACGGTGACGCCCACGTCGAGCAGCCGCCGCGCGTCCGGCCACACCGCGCGGGTGGAGAACTCGGCGCCCGGCAGCAGCGTCGCCACCGTGTCGCCCTGGGCGAGCGCGTCGATGTCGGCGTTCGTCAGGTGGGTGCAGTGGTCGGCGCTCGCCGCGTCGAGCTCGACGGCGAGCTGCACGCCTGGGCCGTACGACAGCTGGTTCGCGTGCACCCGCGCCTGCAGGCCCTTCGCCTTGCCCGCGGTGAGGATCGCCCGCGCCTGGTCGCCGTCGAAGGCGCCCTTCTCGCAGAAGACGTCGACCCAGCGGGCGTACGGCGCGCACGCGTCCAGCATCTCGCCGGTCACCAGCTTCACGTACCCGGCCGGGTCGTCCGCGTAGTCCGGCGACACGATGTGCGCGCCGAGGTAGGTGACCTCCTCGGTGTGCTCGGCGGCGATGCGCAGCGCGCGGGCCTCGTCCTCGACGGTCAGGCCGTAGCCGGACTTGGTCTCGAAGGTCGTGGTGCCCTGGCGCAGCGCCTCCCACATGTAGCGGGCGACGTTGGCGGAGAGTTCGGCGTCGGTGGCGGCGCGGGTGGCGGCGACGGTGGTGCGGATGCCGCCCGCCTTGTACGCCTGCCCGGACATGCGGGCGTTGAACTCGGCGGTCCGGTCGCCCGCGAAGACGAGGTGGGAGTGGGAGTCGACGAAGCCCGGGACGACCGCCCGGCCGCCGACGTCGACCCGGTTGTCAGTGGCCGGTGCTTTGCTTGTCTCACCGACCCAGACGACGCGGTCGCCGTCCACGACGACGGCCGCGTCCTGGATCAGACCGAGTGGCGAACCATCACCGAGGGAGGGGTCGTTGGTGACGAGACTGGCAATGTTGGTGATCACCGTGGCGGTCGTCGCCACGGCGCTGTTCGCGCTCGTGGGGCCGGAGCTCGCCGCCGGGTTGTTCGTCGCCGCGGGGCCCTTGTTCATGGTCAGGGGTCTCTCTTTCAGCCGCGCAGGGCGGCGATCGAATCCGCGAGGGCCTGCGCCACGTCGGGGACGGATCCGTGGACCCCGTCCCGGACGACCTGGCGTCCGCCCACGATCGTGTGCCGTACGTCCGCGGCCGACGCTGCGAATACCGCCGTCTCGGCTGCCAGACGCGGTACCGGCCCCGCTGTCCTGACGGAGTCGAGCGCGATCGTCGTGAAGTCGGCGAGCGCGCCCGCCTCCAGGCGGCCGGCGTCGGTCCAGCCGAGGGCGGCGTGGCCGTCCACGGTGGCGGCCCGGAGCAGCGCCGCCGCCGTCCAGTGGCCGCGGGTGCGGGTGCGCAGGCGCTCGTCGAGCTCCATGGCCCGCGCCTCTTCCAGAAGGTCGATGACGGCGTGGCTGTCGCTGCCGAGGGAGAGCGGGGAGCCGGCCCGCTGGAGGGCGACGGCCGGGCCGATGCCGTCGGCCAGGTCGCGCTCGGTCGTCGGGCACATGCAGGTGCCGGTGGCGGACCCGCCGATGAGGGCGATGTCGGCGTCCGTCAGGTGCGTGTTGTGGACGCCCGTCGTCCGCGCGCCGAGCACGCCGTGGTCGGCGAGCAGCTGGGTCGGGGTGCGGCCGTGGGCCGCCTGGCAGGCGTCGTTCTCGGCGGTCTGCTCGGAGAGGTGGACGTGGAGGGGGGCCTCGCGGTCCTGGGCCCAGCGGGCCACGGTGGACAGCTGGGCGGCCGGGACGGCGCGCACGGAGTGGACGGCGGCGCCGATCCGTACGCCCTCGCGCTCCTTGAGCGCCGAGACCCGCTCGGCCCAGGCGTCGGCCGTGCCGTCGGAGAAGCGGAGCTGGTGCGGCTCGGGCGCCGCGCCGAAACCGGAGGAGAGGTAGGCGGTGTCGAGGAGGGTGATACGGATGCCGGCGTCGGCAGCGGCCGCGATCAGGGCCTCGCCCATGGCGTTGGGGTCGGCGTAGGGCGTGCCGCCTGGGGCGTGGTGGAGGTAGTGGAACTCGCCGACGGAGGTGATGCCGGCCAGGGCCATCTCCGCGTACACGGCCCGGGCGAGGGCGAAGTAGCTGTCGGGGGTGAGCCGTTGGGCGACGCCGTACATGACCTCGCGCCAGGTCCAGAAGGTGCCGGAGCCGACCTGGACGGTGCCGCGCAGGGCGCGGTGGAAGGCGTGGCTGTGGGCGTTGGCGAGGCCGGGGATGGTGAAGCCGCGCAGGACGACGGCGCCGGGCGGCGGGGCCTCGACCCCCGTCCGTACGGCGGTGATCCGGCCGTCGGCCACTTCGAGCAGCACGCCCGGCTCGACGTGGGTGTCGAGCCAGGCATGCTCCAGCCAGTACGTCACCTGCACGCGAGGCCCTCCAGTACGTCGGCGAGTGCGCGGACGCCCGCCACGCAGTCGTCCTCGGCCGCGAACTCGGCCGGGGAGTGCGAGACGCCCGTGGGGTTGCGTACGAACAGCATGGCGGTCGGGATCGAGGCGGACAGAATACCCGCGTCGTGTCCGGCGCCGGTGCCGAGGACCGGGACCTTGGCGCCGGTGCTGTCGCCCAGGATGCGGCCGATCTCCTCGCGCAGGGCGTGCCCGAACTCGACGATCGGCGTGAAGGATTCGCGTACGACGGCGAGGTCGACGCCCCGGCTCGCGGCGTGGTCGCGGGCGGCGGCCTCGATGCCGGCGACCACGGCGTCCAGGGCCTCCTGGTCGGCGGCGCGGGCGTCGAGCCAGCCGCGGACGAGCGACGGGATGGCGTTGACGCCGTTGGGCTCGACCGCGATCTTGCCGAAGGTGGCGACGGCGCCCGCGAGTTCGGCCTCGCGGCGGGCCGCGAGGACGGTCTCGGCGTACGGCAGCATGGGGTCGCGCCGGTCGACGAGCCGGGTGGTGCCCGCGTGGTTGGCCTCGCCGTGGAAGTCGTACCGCCAGCGGCCGTGCGGCCAGATGGCGGAGGCGATGCCGACGGGGTCGCCGGACAGGTCGAGGGCGCGGCCCTGCTCGACGTGGAGCTCCACGAAGGCGCCGATGCGGGCGAGCCGCTCGGGGTCGTGGCCGATGGCCTCGGGGTCGTAGCCGGCGGCCTCCATGGCCTGCGGGAGGCTGATGCCGTCGGCGTCGCGCAGTTCGAAGGCCTTCTCCTTGGTCAGCTGTCCGGAGGTGAGCCGGGAGCCGACGCAGGCGAGCCCGAAGCGGGCGCCCTCCTCGTCGCCGAAGTTGACGATGGCGAGGGGCCGCTTGAACGAGACGCCGCGGGCGCGGAGTTCGTCGAGGGCGGCGAAGGAGGACACGACGCCGAGCGGGCCGTCGAAGGCGCCGCCGTCGGGGACGGAGTCCAGGTGGGAGCCGGTGACGACGGCGTCGCCCGCGGTGGGGTCGCCGAGCCAGGCCCACTGGTTGCCGTTGCGGTCGGTCTCGACGTCGAGCCGGCGCGCCTCGGCCTGCATCCGGAACCAGAGACGGCAGTCGGCGTCGGCGCCGGTCCAGGAGTAGCGGCGGTAGCCGCCGGAGGCCGCGTTGCGGCCGATTCCGTGGAGGCTGCGCCACATGGCGTGGAACGAGGGGGAGTCCCCCCGCCCCGCCGAGGCGGCCCGGACGGAGCCGCGGGGCGCCTCGGCGGGGGCGTCGTGGGACGAGGTCACGCGTCGTCACCCTCGCGCATCGGGACGCGGACGCCCTTCTCGTCGGCGACCCGCTCGGCGATCTCGTAGCCGGCGTCGACGTGGCGGATGACGCCCATGCCCGGGTCGTTCGTCAGCACGCGGCGGATCTTCTCGCCGGCGAGCTTGGTGCCGTCGGCCACCGAGACCTGGCCGGCGTGGATGGAGCGGCCCATGCCGACGCCGCCGCCGTGGTGGATGGAGACCCAGGAGGCGCCGGAGGCGACGTTGACCATGGCGTTGAGCAGCGGCCAGTCCGCGATGGCGTCGGAGCCGTCGCGCATGGCCTCGGTCTCGCGGTACGGGGAGGCCACCGAGCCGCAGTCGAGGTGGTCGCGGCCGATGGCCAGCGGGGCGGCGAGGGTGCCGTCGGCGACCATGTCGTTGAACATGGCACCGGCCTTGTCGCGCTCGCCCTGGCCGAGCCAGCAGATGCGGGCGGGCAGGCCCTGGAAGTGGACGCGCTCGCCGGCCATCTTGATCCAGCGGTGCAGGGACTCGTTCTCGGGGAAGAGGTCGAGGATCGCCTTGTCCGTCTTGTGGATGTCGGAGGCCTCGCCGGACAGGGCGGCCCAGCGGAACGGGCCCTTGCCCTCGCAGAACAGCGGGCGGATGTAGGCAGGGACGAAGCCGGGGAAGGCGAAGGCGCGGTCGTAGCCGGCCAGCTGGGCCTCGCCGCGGATCGAGTTGCCGTAGTCGAAGACCTCGGCGCCGGCGTCCATGAAGCCGACCATGGCCTCGACGTGCCTGGCCATCGACTCGCGGGAGCGCTGTGTGAAGCCGGCCGGGTCCTTGGCGGCGGCGTCGGCCATGTCCTCGAAGGCCAAGCCGACGGGGAGGTACGACAGCGGGTCGTGGGCGGAGGTCTGGTCCGTCACGATGTCGATCGGCGCGCCCTCGGCGAGCATCTGCGGGAGCAGCTCGGCGGCGTTGCCGAGGAGGCCGATGGAGAGCGGGCGGCGGGCGTCGCGGGCCTCGGTGGCGAGCTGGAGGGCGTGGGCCAGGTTGTCGGCCTTGACGTCCAGGTAGCGGTGCTCGATGCGGCGCTCGATGGCGCGCGGGTCGCAGTCGATGCAGATGGCGACGCCGTCGTTCATGGTGACGGCGAGCGGCTGGGCGCCGCCCATGCCGCCGAGGCCGGCGGTGAGGGTGATCGTCCCGGCCAGGGTGCCGTTGAACTTCTTCGCGGCGACGGCGGCGAAGGTCTCGTAGGTGCCCTGGAGGATGCCCTGGGTGCCGATGTAGATCCAGGAGCCGGCGGTCATCTGGCCGTACATGGTGAGGCCGAGGGCCTCAAGGCGCCGGAACTCCTCCCAGTTGGCCCAGTCGCCGACCAGGTTGGAGTTGGCGATGAGGACGCGCGGGGCCCACTCGTGGGTCTGCATGACGCCGACCGGGCGGCCGGACTGGACCAGCATGGTCTCGTCCTGCTTGAGGGTCTTCAGCGTGCGGACCATGGCGTCGAAGGAGCGCCAGTCGCGGGCGGCCTTGCCGGTGCCGCCGTAGACGACGAGCTTGTCGGGGTGCTCGGCGACCTCGGGGTCGAGGTTGTTCTGGAGCATCCGGAGGGCGGCTTCCTGCTGCCATCCCAGGGCGCTCAGTTCCGTACCGCGCGGTGCCCGTACGGGTCGGGGTCCTGACATGGCGGTGCCTCCTCGAATGTGGTTCAGATATTCACATCCTGACCGGCTGAATAGTCTTAGTCAACAGCTGCGCCGGTCTCCCACCCGATGGTGGGATGGATTCATGGTTGGACCCATGGCTTCCACCCCTCGGGAACAGGCGCGTGACCGGGCCGTCCGCGCCGCCGTCGAGCAGGGCCTCCTCTCCCCCGCCGAGCCCGTCACCGCGCTCCTCGACACCACCGGCATCCGCGCCTCCGCCGCCGCCCTGACCAGTGCTTTCGCCGCCGTCACCGACGCGCCCGTGCTGCACGCCTTCGCCGTCAAGGCCTGCCCGCTCGTCCCCGTACTCCGGCTCCTGTACGAGGCGGGACTCGGCGTCGAGGTGGCCAGCCCCGGCGAACTGGCCCTGGCCCGCGCCGCCGGGGTCCCCCCGTCCCGTACCGTCCTCGACTCCCCCGCCAAGACCCCCGCCGAACTGCGCCAGGCCCTCGCCCTCGGCATCGCCGTCAACGCCGACAACCTCCAGGAACTGGCCCGGCTCGACACCCTCGTCCGCTCCGCGCCCACCGCCTCGTCGCTCGGACTGCGGGTGAATCCGCAGGTCGGCGCCGGTTCCATCGGCGCGCTCTCCACCGCGACCCCGACCTCCAAGTTCGGCGTGGCGCTGCGCGACGAAGGCGCCCGCGAGGCCGTCGTCCAGGCGTACCTCGACCGTCCCTGGCTCACCCGCCTGCACACCCACACCGGCTCCCAGGGCATCCCGCTCGCCCTGATGGCCGAGGGCGTCGGGGCGGTGTACGCGCTCGCCGAGGAGATCAACACCAAGGCCGGCCGGCAGCAGATCGACACCCTCGACCTCGGCGGCGGCCTGCCGGTCAACTTCGCCTCCGACGAGGAGACCCCCACCTACGCCGAGTACGCGGAACTGCTCGCCGCCACCGTGCCCGGACTGCTCGACGGGCGGTACGCGCTGGTCACCGAGTTCGGGCGCTCGCTGCTCGCCAAGCACGGCACCGTCCTCGCCCGCGTCGAGTACACCAAGACCTCCGGCGGCCGCCCCATCGCCGTCACCCACGCCGGCGTCCAGCTCGCCACCCGCACCGTCTACGCCCCCGAGTCCTGGCCGCTGCGGATCCTCGCGTACGACGCCGAGGGCCGCCCCCGCACCGGCGAACCGGCCGTCGTCCAGGACGTCGCCGGGCCCGCCTGCTTCGCCGGGGACCTGCTCGCCACCGGCCGCGCCCTGCCGCCGCTGCGCCCCGGCGACGTGGTGGCCGTGCCGGACACCGGCGCGTACTACTTCGCCCACCACTACGCGTACAACAGCCTGCCCCGCCCCGCCGTGCACGGATTCACCCCGACGGACGACGGCGGCATCGTCTTCGCGACCGTGCGCACCGCCCAGACCCTCGACGAGATCGTGGCCGAGTCCGGCGGCGCCCGGGCCGACGCGCTCGTACGCGAACCGGTGCACGGAGCCGTGCGCGAACCAGTACGCGAATCGGCGTGCGAACCGATGCGCGGACCGGCGCCGGATGCTCCCATGGAGCCATGACAGCCGGCAGCACCTCCGTCGTCGTGGAACGCCGTGTGGCCGCATCGCCCGGCCGCGTCTGGGAGTCGATCACCGATCTGCCCGAGCTGCCGCGGCTGCTCTCGGGCGTCGAGAAGGTCGAGGTGCTCACCGAGGGCGGCTTCGCGGTGGGCACCCGCTGGCGCGAGACCCGGCGGATGCTGGGCAGGACCGCCACCGAGGAGATGACGGTCACCGTCTGCGAACCGCCCGAGCGGTACGTCACGGTCGCCGACTCGCACGGCATGCACTACGTCTCCGAGCTCACCCTGCGCCCCGAGGGCCCGGCGGCCGCCGCCACCGCGACCGTGCTCCGGATGACCTTCACGGCCCGCCCCGCCCTCGACCGCAGACCGGGAGCGCTCACGCGGCTTCTCGCCCGCTTCGGCGGGCGGGCGGTGGCGCGGGCGCTCGGCAAGGACCTGGACGATCTGGCGCGGGCGGTCGAGAGCCGCTCCTGAGGCCCGAAGGCCGCCAGGAAGGCACCTGGGAGGCCCCGTACGGGGTTCCTGGTCCTGGTCCTGGTCCTAGTCCACGAAGAGGCCGCGCGCCGCCGCCTTGGCGTCGAACTCCTCCAGGCGCGCCTGCGCGTCCGGCAGCTCGTCCGCCATGGCCTCCAGGAGCACCCGGCCGAGCAGCATGGGCCCGCACGCGGTGTCGAAGGCCAGACCGGTGCCGACGGCGGCCGGGATGAGCAGGTCGCTGTGGACGGCGACGGGCGCGAACGCGGACTCCGCGACGGTCACCACCGTCAGACCGGCCGCACGCGCGTGTGCGAGGGCGTCGACGACCTCGCGCGGGTGCCGGGGCAGCGCGAAGCACAGCAGCGCCGAGGCCCCGGCCCGTACGGCCGCGTCGATGCGGTCCTCCAGCATCGTGCCGCCCTCGTCGAGCAGCCGGACGTCGGGGTGCACCTTGCCGGCGAAGTACGCGAAGCCGCGGGCCTGCGAGGAGGCGGCGCGCAGCCCGAGGACGGGCAGCGGACGCGAGGCGGCGAGGAGGCGGCCGGCCCGCTCGACCGGGGTGGGGTCGGCGAGCAGCTCGGCGAGGTGCCTGAGGTTCTCGATCTCGCCGAGCACGGCCTGCTGGTACTCGTTGTGGGCGGCGTGCTCCTCGGCGACCGCGGGCACGCTGTCGCGCAGGTGCTTGCGCAGCGCCGGGTAGCCGTCGAAGCCGAGGGCCACGGCGAAGCGGGTCACGGAGGGCTGGCTGACGCCGGCGAGCTCGGCCAGCTCGACGCTGGACAGGAACGGCACGTCGGCGGCGCGCCGCACCATGCAGTGCGCGATGCGCCGCTGGGTGGGTGTCAGCCGGTGCCCTTCGAAGAGCGCCTGCAGCCGTCCGGCCGGGCTGTCGCTCATGCCTGCCGTCCCCCTTCCGCCTGTCCGTCTATTCACTCACCTGGAACTCTGCATGAAGATATGCAGACAGGCAAGGAGAGGGACCACGGAAGGAGATCACGGGAAGAGGATTGCGCGGGGACCGCCGCACCCCCGAAACCGGGGGGCGGGACGACGGCGGTCCCCGCGAGGGACACGGGCCCGGGTCAGGGCCGGTCCGCGTCCGACGGCGTTGCCTGGAGGTCCGGGAGCCGCTCCGGAGGTCCGTGACGCCGATGGGTCATACTCTGCAGCCCTCTTGTTAAGGGGGTGCTGCGGGTACGTGTCGCGCTCGTACCGTTTGCGCGAACGTACCCGCGCGCACCCGCGCACCTGGCCGGCCCGGCGGGGCCGGCAGGTCCCCGCAGGTCAGCGGGCCGACAGGTCAGCGGGCCGGCAGGTCAGCGGGCCGGCAGGTCAGCGGGTCAGTGCTGCTGCTTGGTGCCGCCGCTCGCGGCGAGGAAGGCCAGCAGGTCCTGGCGGCTGACCACACCGGTCGGCTTGCCCTCGACCAGGACGATCGCGGCGTCCGCGTCGCCAAGCACCGACATGAGGTCGGCCACCGGCTCGCCCGAGCCGACCTGCGGCAGCGGGGCGGACATGTGGTCCTCCAGCGGGTCGTCCAGGGCGGCCTTCTGGGTGAAGAGCGCGCTCAGCAGCTCGCGCTCGACGACGGAGCCGACGACCTCGGCAGCCATCACGTCGGGGTGGCCGGCGCCCGGCTTCACGATCGGCATCTGGGAAACGCCGTACTCGCGCAGCACCTCGATGGCCTGGCCGACGGTCTCGTCCGGGTGCATGTGGACGAGCGAGGGAACGTCGCCCGACTTGTGGACGAGGACGTCGGCGACGGTGGCGGAGGAGGTGTCCTCCAGGAAGCCGTAGTCGGCCATCCACTCGTCGTTGAAGATCTTCGACAGGTAGCCGCGGCCGGAGTCCGGCAGCAGCACGACCACGACGTCCTCGGGGCCGAGGTCCTTGGCGACCTCCAGGGCCGCGACGACCGCCATGCCGCAGGAGCCGCCGACGAGCAGGCCCTCCTCCTTGGCGAGGCGGCGGGTCATCTGGAAGGAGTCCTTGTCGGAGACCGCGACGATCCGGTCGGCGACGGTGCGGTCGTAGGCGGTGGGCCAGAAGTCCTCACCGACGCCCTCGACCAGGTACGGACGGCCCGAGCCGCCGGAGTAGACCGAGCCCTCGGGGTCGGCGCCGATGACCTGGACACGCCCCTCGGAGGCGTCCTTCAGGTAGCGGCCGGTGCCGGAGATGGTGCCGCCGGTGCCGACGCCCGCGACGAAGTGGGTGATCTTCCCCTCCGTCTGCTCCCACAGCTCGGGACCGGTGGACTCGTAGTGCGAGCGCGGGTTGTTCGGGTTCGAGTACTGGTCGGGCTTCCAGGCGCCCGGGGTCTCGCGGACGAGCCGGTCCGACACGTTGTAGTACGAGTCCGGGTGCTCCGGGTCGACGGCCGTCGGGCAGACGACGACCTCGGCACCGTAGGCACGCAGCACGTTGATCTTGTCCGTGGACACCTTGTCCGGGCAGACGAAGATGCACTTGTAGCCCTTCTGCTGGGCCACGATCGCCAGGCCGACGCCGGTGTTGCCGGACGTGGGCTCGACGATGGTGCCGCCGGGCTTGAGCTCACCGCTCTCCTCGGCCGCCTCGATCATGCGCAGGGCGATGCGGTCCTTGACCGACCCGCCCGGGTTGAAGTACTCGACCTTGGCCAGGACGGTCGCCTGGATGCCGGCCGTGACGCTGTTGAGCTTCACCAGCGGGGTGTTGCCGACGAGGCTGATCATCGAGTCGTGGAATTGCACCGTAATCTCCGGGGTCTCCGTAATGGTGCTGCCAGCGTATTCCGTGGAATGCGTAGCCGGAGCCGGTTACGGGGCAGGAGTAACCGAGACGGCTCGGATACGGCCTGAAGGGGACGTCCCGAGCCGGACGCCTGAAGCCTGAAGGAGGTGGCGGCCCGGATGTCCAGGGCGAGGGTGGCGCGGCGGATCGCGGCGGGTGCGGCGTACGGCGGCGGGAGCATCGGCCTGCTCGGTGTGGCGGCCGTCGGGGTGCTCCTGGCCGAGGTCGCACTGGCCAAGAAGTCGGTCGGGGGCGGGGTGGCGCCGCTGCCGCCCGGATCGGACGGACGGTACGGGCGGGAGTACGGCTCCGAGGAGCCGCTGCGACTGGCCCTTCTGGGTGATTCCACGGCGGCCGGGCAGGGGGTGCGGCGCGCCGGGCAGACCCCGGGGGCGCTGATCGCCTCGGGGCTCGCGGCGGTGACGGAGCGCCCGGTGGACCTGCGGAACGTGGCCCTGTCCGGGGCGCGCTCGGACGACCTGGAGCGGCAGGTGTCGCTGCTGCTCGCGGCGCCGGCCGGGCCGCCGGACGTATGCGTGATCATGATCGGCGCGAACGACGTCACCCACCGGATGCCGGCGACCCAGTCGGTGCGCTGCCTGGCCGCGGCGGTGCGGCGGCTGCGCACGGCGGGAACGGAGGTGGTGGTCGGCACCTGCCCTGATCTCGGCACGATCGAGCCGGTCTACCAGCCGCTGCGCTGGCTGGCCCGGCGGGCCTCGCGCCAGCTCGCGGCGGCGCAGACGATCGTGGTGGTCGAGCAGGGCGGACGGACGGTGTCGCTCGGCGACCTGCTCGGCCCGGAGTTCGCGGAGAACCCGCGCGAGATGTTCGGCATCGACAACTTCCACCCCTCGGCCGAGGGGTACGCGACGGCGGCGATGGCGGTGCTTCCGACGGTCTGCGCGGCGCTCGGGGTGTGGCCGGAGGCCGACCGTCTCGACGTGGCGCGGCACGAGAACATGCTGCCGGTGGCGAAGGCGGCGGCCGAGGCGGCGAAGGAGGCCGGCACCGAGGTCACGGCGGCCCGGGCGCCGTGGGCGCTGCTCAAGCACCGCAGGCGGCGGAGGCTGCCGGTGCCGGGGGCGTCCGCGACACCGGGAGTGGAGCCGGGGACGGAACCGGGGGCGGAACCGGCGGCGGAACCGGGGGCGGAGCCCGTACTGCCGGAGGAACGCGGGCAGGACAATGGACAGCGGGACACCTCCGCGCCACTCCCTCAGGACTGAGCGGGCGCTTAGAAAAGAGGCCCGCATCACACACCGTGGGCGGTGACCCGCGCGGTACGTGCAGGTAACTTCCCTTTCTGTCCGCCCTCTCCGCCCCCTCCGCACCTCCTGGAGCCGTGATGCCCGAAGCCGTCATCGTCTCGACCGCCCGCTCGCCGATCGGCCGGGCCTTCAAGGGCTCCCTGAAGGACCTGCGGCCCGACGACCTGACCGCCACGATCATCCAGGCCGCCCTCGCCAAGGTCCCCGAGCTGGACCCGCGCGACATCGACGACCTGATGCTCGGCTGCGGTCTGCCCGGCGGTGAGCAGGGCAACAACCTGGGCCGCATCGTGGCCGTGCAGATGGGCATGGACCACCTCCCCGGCTGCACCGTCACCCGCTACTGCTCCTCCTCGCTGCAGACCTCCCGCATGGCCATGCACGCGATCAAGGCGGGCGAGGGCGACGTCTTCCTCTCGGCCGGTGTCGAGATGGTGTCCCGCTTCGTGAAGGGCAACTCGGACTCGCTGCCCGACACGCACAACCCGCTCTTCGCCGAGGCCGAGGCCCGCACCGCCGAGGTCGCCGCCTCCGAGGGCTCCACCTGGCACGACCCGCGCGAGGACGGCCTGGTCCCCGACGCGTACATCGCCATGGGCCAGACCGCCGAGAACCTGGCGCGCTGGAAGGGCATCACCCGCCAGGACATGGACGAGTTCGGCGTCCGCTCGCAGAACCTGGCCGAGCAGGCCATCAAGAACGGCTTCTGGGAGCGCGAGATCACCCCGGTGACGCTCCCGGACGGCACGGTCGTGTCGAAGGACGACGGCCCGCGCGCCGGCGTCACCCTGGAGGGCGTCTCCGGCCTCAAGCCGGTCTTCCGCCCCGACGGCCTGGTCACCGCCGCCAACTGCTGCCCGCTGAACGACGGCGCCGCCGCGCTCGTGATCATGTCCGACACCAAGGCGCGCGAGCTCGGCCTGACGCCGCTGGCCCGGATCGTCTCCACCGGCGTCTCCGGCCTCTCCCCCGAGATCATGGGCCTCGGCCCGGTCGAGGCGTCGAACCAGGCCCTCAAGCGCGCCGGTCTCACCGCGAGCGACATCGACCTGGTCGAGATCAACGAGGCCTTCGCCGCGCAGGTCATCCCGTCCTACCGCGACCTCGGCTTCGACCTGGACAAGGTCAACGTCAACGGTGGCGCCATCGCCGTCGGCCACCCCTTCGGCATGACCGGTGCCCGCCTGACCGGCACCCTGATCAACAGCCTCCAGTTCCACGACAAGCAGTTCGGTCTGGAGACCATGTGCGTGGGCGGCGGCCAGGGCATGGCCATGGTCATCGAGCGCCTGAGCTAACCCCTCGCGTCCAAGCCGTGACCGAATCTCCCCCAGGATGTGACATACATCCCGGGGGAGAGTCGTTTTCCCAGGTCACAGGGGTTCTGGTGCTAAACGTCGAGTGGAAATACCTGTCCATTTCGTGACGTAATGCACTGACAGCCCGCACCACCTCAGGTCACTCTGATGTAGGAAGTCGGGGGATCGACTCGAATCGGGAGTACGTCAGTGAGCGCTCTGTCTCTTGCCCTGCTGGTGACCACCGCCGCTGCCACGGCCGTGGGCGCCGCGGCCCTGCACTCCGCGCACGCCCTCCGTAAGCAGATCATCGCACTGCGTGGCGATATCGCAAGCGCGCAGGGTGCGGCGACCGTTCCCCAGGCCCGTCAGACGCCCGCCGCCGAGATACGGGCCGCGGTCGCCGAGGCGCTGGCCGAGGAGCGCGAGCGGGAGCTGGCCGAGGCGCGCGCCTTCTGGGCCGCGCAGGAGGCCCGGGACGCCGCCGACGCCCCGTCGCTGCTCGGCGGCGTGGCCGGCCCGGCCGAGGAGGGCCCGTACTTCGTCCCGCGGCAGGCCGACTTCGTGGGCCTGGAGGCGATGGCCCTGGAGGCCATGGAGGCGGAGGCCGCCGCGCTCGACGGCCGGGAGGTCCCGGGCGGCGTCGGGCAGGACCCGCTGGACGTCTTCGACACGTTCGACACCTTCGGCGCGCTCGACGAGTTCCCCGAGCTGACCGCCGCCGGTGAGCGCGCCGGCGAGCTCACCGGGGCCGGCGACCACCCGGAGGACTCCCCCGAGCTGGCCGCGGCCCGCCGCCGCCACCCGTCGCACCCCGACTTCGTGCCGGTCCGCACGCCCGTGGTCACCGACCACGAGCGCACGGTGGCGCGCCTGGAGGAGCTGGCCGACACCCGTACGGCGCTCACCGACGTGCGTCCGGGCCCGCTGGGCACCCTCGACGTGTACGTCTTCGCCGACGGCACCACGCTGTGCATGACCCCGGGCCACCGCGAGACCGCCGAGCGCCTCGCCGAGGCCCTGCGCACCGGCCGCACCCCGGTCCTCCTCGGCGGCTCGGGCGTCTCCGGCGCCTACGCCCTGACCTTCTCGTGCGGCGAGGCCCCCGAGGACAACGTGTACATCCTCGCGGACCGCGTGATCGCCAGCATGTGACCCCGGCGGGCGGAAGCGGGGGCGCCTGACGGCGGTCCCGCGAGCCTCAGCACGGGCCCGATGGCGGGCACGGGAATGCCTGACGGCGGTCCGGCGAGCCCCAGGCCGCGAACCCGGCCCGGCCCCGCCTGCGGCGCCGAAGGCCGCCGCGAGCCGCGGCGGGCGTCAGAGCCCCGACCGCGCCTCCGCCGCCCGTACGAGTTCCACGGCCTCGTCCAGGTCCCCGCCCGGGGCTCCTGCCGGGGCCGTACGCATGCTTTCGGCCAGATCCGCGGCGGCGACCGCGAGTTGGTCGGCGACCGCGAACACGCCCGCGTCGGGCATGATCCGCGGCTCCCGTTCCGGGTTCTCGAGACGCTGCGCCCGGGCGGCCAACTCCCTGGCCAGAGCGAGCCCTTCGGCGGCCGCGCCGCGCTGGAGGCGGCTCTGCGGGGCGGCGCGCAGCCGGTCGGCGAAGCGCTCGGCGGCGGCGGTCAGTTCGGTCGTATCGCGCACTCCGCGACCCTACGCGCCGTCCGGGGACCATTGCCAACAGGCGAACGCTCGGGCACGGTGGCGTGAAGGAGCACAGGCACAACGCGTCCGGAGGCGCCGATGTCCCACGCATTCTCCGAAGAGACCCATCGCAATCTGCTGGCCCGCATCCCCCGTTGCACCGGTCGTGAGATCTCCGACTGGCTGAAGGCCGTCGAGGACGGCCCCTCGCTCGTCCGCTTCGAAGAGAAGGTCAGCTGGCTGCGCGGCGAGCACGGGCTCGCCTACGGGCACGCCAAGGCGATCATCCACGAGTACGACCTGCGGAGAGCCGCCCGCCGCATGCTGTAGACCGTGGCGGCGGAACCGCAGCGGCTCACTTCCCGACGTGCCGGCCGAGGAAGTCGCGGACCAGCTCCGCGATCTCCTCGCCGTGCGTCTCCAGGGCGAAGTGCCCGGCGTCGAGGAGATGGATCTCGGCGTCCGGCAGGTCGCGGGCGAAGGCCTCGGCGCCGGCCGGGCCGAAGATCTCGTCGTGGCGGCCCCAGGCGGCGAGCAGCGGGGGCCGGTGGGTGCGGAAGTACTCCTGGAAGGCCGGGTAGCCGTCCAGGTTGAACTGGTAGTCCCAGAACAGCTGGAGCTGGATCTCCTGGTTGCCCGGCCGGTCGAGGCCCGCCTGGTCGAGGGTCCAGGTCTCCGGGCCGATCCGGTCGAGCCGGGCGGCCGGGACGCCGTGGGTGTACTGCCAGCGGGTGGCCTCGGGCGTGAGCAGCGCCCGTACGCCGTCCTCGTTGGCCTTCCGGTCCTTGGCGTGGGCGAACAGGACGTCCCAGAAGGGCGTGAAGCCCTCCAGGTAGGCGTTGCCGCTCTGGGTGACGATCGCGGTGATCCGCTCGGGGTGCCGGGCGGCGATGCGCAGGCCGATGGGCGCGCCGTAGTCCTGGATGTAGAGCGCGAAGCGGTCCGCGCCGATCCGGTCGAGCAGCTTCAGGGTGATCTCGGTGAGCTGGTCGAAGCTGTAGTCGAAGGCGTCCACGGCGGGCGCGGCGGAGGCGCCGAAGCCGATGTGGTCGGGCGCGATGAGGTGGTACGAGTCGGCGAGCGCGGCCATCAGGCCCCGGTACATGTGCGAGCTGCTCGGGAAGCCGTGCAGCAGCACCAGGGTGGGCCTGGACGGGTCGCCGGCCTCCCGGTAGAAGACCTCCAGACCGTCGACGGTCTCGGTGCGGGCGCGCAGGGCGAATGCGGACATGGGACCTCCCCGGTCGAGGGAGAACGATCGTTCTCCCCATGCCCTGTAGAGTAGGAGAACGATGGTTCTCCATGCAAGCCGCCTTCCGAGGAGTGATCGGTGATGGACGCGGACACCGCGGAGCTGAAGCTCCTGGAGACGGCCGAGAAGCTGTTCGACGAGAAAGGCGTCCAGGCCGTCGGCATGGACGCCATCCGCAGCGCCTCAGGGATCTCCCTCAAGCGCCTCTACCAGCTCTTCCCGTCCAAGGACCACCTGGTCTGGGCGGTGCTCAAACGCCGCGACACGGCGGTGCGCGAGGCCATCGCCGCCCATGGCGCCACCCACGCCACCAACCCGTACCAGCGCGCGCTCGCGGTCTTCGACTACCTCGGCGCCTGGTTCGCCGACCCCGCCTTCCGGGGCTGCGCCTTCATCAACACCTTCGGCGAGATGGGCGGCATCTCCCCCGACATCGCCGAGATCGCCCGCGGCCACAAGGCGGCCCTGCGGGACTACTTCGCCGAGCAGACCAAGGCCATGAACGCCCCGCCCGCCCTCGCCGACCAGCTGGCCCTGCTCGCCAACGGCGCGATGGTGGTGGCCGGCATCAACGGCACCTCGGAGCCTGCCTCCCAGGCCAAGGACGCTGCCCGGGTCCTGCTCGACGCGTACGTGGACTGAGGCCATCCCACTCAAAACGCGGAAGGGCCCGCCCGGCGGATGCCGGACGGGCCCTTCCCAGGTCGTGCGATGCGTCAGTCGTCGCCCTGAAGGATCGACAGCAGACGCAGGAACTCCATGTAGATCCACACCAGGGTCATGGTGAGGCCGAAGGCCGCCAGCCAGGACTCCTCGCGCGGAGCGCCGTACGTGATGCCGTCCTCGACCTGCTTGAAGTCCAGGGCCAGGAAGCAGGCGCCCAGGATGATGCCGATGACACCGAACGCGATGCCGAGGCCGCCGCTGCGGAAGCCGAGGCCGTCACCGCCGCCGATGACGGCGAACAGCAGGTTGACCGCCATCAGCAGCACGAAGCCGATCGCGGCCGCGATCACGAAGCCGTAGAAACGGCGGGTGACACGGATCCAGCCCATCTTGTACGCGATCAGCACACCGGCGAAGACCGCCATGGTGCCGAGCACCGCCTGGGCGACCACGCCGTCCGCGATGTACGTCGAGACGGCGGCGGAGATCACACCGAGGAAGACGCCCTCGAAGGCCGCGTAGGCCAGGATCAGCGCCGGGACCGGCTTGCGCTTGAAGGACTGGATGAGCGACAGGACGAGCGCCACCAGACCCGCGCCGACGCCGATGGCGTACGACTTGTTCACGTTCGCCGGGTCGACCGGCAGCAGCAGCCAGGACAGCACGGCGGTCACGACGACGGTGCCGAGCGTCATCGCCGTACGGCTGACCACGTCGTCGATCGTCATCACATTGCCGCGCACCTGCTGCGGCGCGCCGAACTGGGCGTCCTGCGGCGCGTACGGGTTGGTCGCGTACGGGTTCGCCGCACCCTGCTGGGGCTGGGCGTAGGGGTTGCCGGTCGCGTACGGGTTGCCCCCGGCCTGCGGCTGCTGCGCGCCCGCGTAGGCGTTGTCGCGGCTGAACCCCCGTCGCGAGAAGACCGGGTTGCTGCTCCTCATCTCACTCCTCCATGGCCGCACAGCGCGGCCTTGCGACAAGAGTAATAGGAAGGCAAAAGGAACTCCCTCGTGCTCGGGGAGGATCTTTATACGATCGTGTCGCACGCGGCGACGAGCGGGAGCCTGCCGAGACGTGCCGCCAGAAGTGCCCGGAACCGGATTCGAACCGGTACGGCCCGAAGGCCAGCGAGGTTTAAGCTCGCCGTGTCTGCATTCCACCATCCGGGCGTGCGCGAAGCTCCGCGTTGGCACAGGAGCCTATCGGGGCCCGTCGCCCGTTCAGTCGAACGATGGCTCGATGTTGTCTTATTTTATTGACGCCTGAGGGTGTGTCAGCGCAGGTGGGGGCCATGTGACGAAGTGTGACCTGGGTCGCGCCGGCAAAGACGCGGGGGGTGGATTGACGAAAACTCGCCGCCGTCGCGGCCCGACTCCGTCACCTCCACGGCGGCCCTGCGGCGCCCCCGCGGTGGGCCCGTAAGCGGGTCCCCGACCGGGCCCCCGACCGGCTCCGCCCTCCCTCTCCCGTCTCAGGGTCGCGGTCATACCTCAGGATGACGGGGCGGTATCCCGGTCCGACTCCAGAGGGCCACTCGAACGGGCACGTGGACGGACGTCCCGGGCTTCAACGCCCGACACGATGGAGTGGTTCCCGATTCGTCGCAGTGACAGGAGTCGCCCTCGTGACCACCACCCCCACCGTGCACCGCTCGACCGCGGTGGCCGCCCGCGCCACCGACCTCAGCAAGGTCTACGGACAGGGCGAGACCCAGGTGGTCGCCCTCGACCGGGTCAGCGTCGCCTTCGGACAGGGCGAGTTCACCGCGATCATGGGCCCGTCCGGCTCCGGCAAGTCGACCCTGATGCACTGCGTCGCGGGCCTCGACTCCTTCTCCTCCGGCTCGGTCCGGATCGGTGACACCGAGCTCGGCACCCTCAGGGACAAGCAGCTCACCCAGCTGCGCCGGGACAAGATCGGCTTCATCTTCCAGGCGTTCAACCTGCTGCCGACGCTGACGGCCCTGGAGAACATCACGCTGCCGATGGACATCGCGGGCCGCAGGCCCGACAAGCAGTGGGTGCAGCAGGTCATCGACATGATCGGCCTGTCCGGCCGGCTCAGCCACCGCCCGGCGCAGCTCTCCGGCGGCCAGCAGCAGCGGGTGGCCGTGGCCCGCGCGCTCGCCTCCAAGCCCGAGATCATCTTCGGTGACGAGCCGACCGGAAACCTCGACTCGCGCTCCGGCGCCGAGGTCCTCGGCTTCCTGCGCAACTCGGTGCGCGAACTCGGCCAGACCGTGGTGATGGTGACCCACGACCCGGTCGCCGCCTCCTACGCGGACCGCGTGATCTTCCTGGCGGACGGCCGGGTCGTCGACGAGATGCTCCACCCGACGGCGGACGGCGTGCTCGACCGCATGAAGGCCTTCGACGCGAAGGGCCGTACGAGCTGAGCCGAGGCGGCCGCGCCGCCTCGCCCACCTCCGGGGCTCCGCCCCCGACCCCCGCGAGCCCGGCCCCCGCGATCCCGTCGGCCGCGGCCGGAACCGGATCCGAACCGGTACGGCCGGCGCCGCCACGCGCCCGCACCCACGCCCACGGGCCGTACCGCCCTCGCTCTTCCGACCCCTCCCGCGCGCCGCGCGCCTCAGGCGCCGCCCGGGACACACCCCAGGACCCGTCATGTTCCGTACCGCCCTGCGCAATGTGCTCGCGCACAAGGCCAGGCTGCTGATGACCGTGCTCGCCGTCATGCTCGGCGTGGCCTTCGTCTCCGGCACCCTGGTCTTCACCGACACCCTCTCCAACGCCTTCCGCAACCAGTCGGCCAAGAGTTACGACGACGTCGCCGTGGCCGTCACCGCCGCGCCGAACCAGAAGGACCCGAACGCCACGCCCGGCCTGTCCGAGCAGACCCGGCAGAAGATCGCCGCGCTCGACGGCGTCGCCTCCGCCACCGGTCGCGTGAGCGGCTTCGCCGGCGTGCCGGACAAGGACGGCAAGCTGATCGGCGCCGGCTGGTCCAACAAGGGCACCAACTTCTCGCCCGGCAAGGACGGCAAGGACGCCGCGTACACCTTCACCGCCGGCGACGGCCCGGCGAAGGACGACGAGATCGCGCTCGACAAGGAGACCGCCGGCAAGGGCGGCTACCAGGTCGGCGACCAGGTCCGGGTGGCCACCAACGGCCCCGTCGAGACGTACACCCTCGCCGGTGTCTTCACCACCGAGGACGGCGCCGTCAACGCGGGCGGCAGCCTGGTCCTGTTCGACACCGCGGTCGCGCAGAAGCGGTACCTGAAGCCGGGGCACTTCCTCGACATCACCGTGACCGCGAAGCCGGGCGCCGACGCCGACAAGATCCTCGCCGCCGTGAAGCCGGTCGTCGGCGACACCGCGGACGCCCAGACCGGCAAGCAGCTCGCCGACGAGCAGGCGAAGGACATCGAGAACGGTCTGAGCGACATCAAGAAGATGCTGCTCGGGTTCGCCGCCATCTCGCTCTTCGTCGGCATCTTCCTGATCTCCAACACCTTCACGATGCTGGTCGCCCAGCGCACCAAGGAACTCGCGCTGATGCGCGCCGTCGGCGCCTCGCGCAAGCAGATCATCTACTCCGTGCTCATGGAGGCCGGTCTGGTCGGCCTGGTCGCCTCGGCCGTCGGCTTCGTGCTCGGCATCGGACTCGCCGCCGGACTGCGCTCCGGCATGGACGCCTTCGATCTCAAGGTCCCCGCCGGTGACCTGGTCGTCGGCGCCACCCCGCTGATCTCGGCGCTCGTCGTCGGCGTCTTCGTCACGATGCTGGCCGCCTTCGTGCCGGCCGGTCGCGCCGCGAAGATCCCGCCGGTCGCCGCGATGGGCAGCGTCCACGCGGTCGCCACCACCAAGTCCCTGGTCGTGCGCAACACCGTCGGCGGGATCATCACCGCCCTCGGCGGGGGAGCCATCGCCTTCGGCGCCTCCCAGGGCGGCGACAACGGCCGGATGGTGATCGCCGGCGGTGCCTTCCTGGCCCTCATCGGCGTGATCGTGCTGATCCCGCTGCTCGCCCGCCCCGTGATCGCCCTGTCCCGCCCGGTCCTCAAGGCCTTCGGCGTGGCCGGCACGCTGGCCGGCCAGAACGCGGTCCGCAACCCGCGCCGCACCGGCGCCACCGGCTCCGCGCTCGCCATCGGCCTCACCCTGGTCACCGGTCTCTCGGTGCTCGGCGTCTCGGTCGGCGCGGCCGTCGACCGGATGACGACGGACCAGATCAAGGCCGACTACCTGATCACCATGGCGAGCGGCGAGGGCCTCAGCCAGGCCGCGCTCGACGCGGTGCGGAAGGCCCCGGGCGCCACCGCGGTCTCCCCGCAGCAGGCCGGCTGGCTCGACATGCAGGGCCACTTCGCCTCCGTCTCCGGCGTCACCCCCGGCGACGTCGAGAAGGTCCTCAACCTCAAGGTCGTCGACGGCTCGCTCGCCACCCTCGCCGAGGGCAAGGTCGCGGTCGACGACAAGACCTCCGCGAAGCGGGGCTGGAAGGTCGGCTCGACGCTGCCGGTGGAGTTCACCGACAAGAAGAAGGGCACGCTGACGGTCGGCGCGGTCTACGAGGCCGGCGAGTTCGTCTCGCCGCTCCTCCTGGACACCAAGGTGCTGAACGCGCACGACCCCAAGCCGTACATCCCGCAGATCTTCGTGAAGATGGACGGCGGCCCGTCGGCCGCGGCCGAGAAGGCCGTGATGAAGTCGCTCGGCGACAACCCGGCCATCACGGTGATGGACCAGAAGGACATCCGCGACATGTTCGGCGGCGCCATCAACATGATGCTGAACATCATGTACGGCCTGCTCGCGATGGCCCTGATCATCGCGGTGCTCGGTGTCGTCAACACGCTGGCGATGTCGGTGTTCGAGCGGCAGCAGGAGATCGGCATGCTGCGGGCGATCGGTCTCGACCGGCGCCGGGTGAAGCGGATGGTGCGTCTGGAGGCCGTGGTCATCTCGCTGTTCGGCGCGGTGGTCGGCATCGCCCTCGGCTCGTTCCTGGGCTGGGCGATCGGCGAGACCCTGAAGAGCAGCCTGCCGGACTACGCGCTGGTCCTGCCCTGGGGCCGGATCGGGATCTTCGTGCTCCTCGCCGGACTGGTCGGCGTCCTCGCCTCGCTGTGGCCGGCGCGCAGCGCGGCGAAGCTGAACATGCTGGCCGCGATCAAGGCCGAGTAGCGCACGCGTGGTGCGCCGAGGGCCGGGCTCCCCTGGGGGAGCCCGGCCCTCCCGCGTACGCCGTCCTACGCCTCCGTCCACTCCCGCGACCGCAGCGGCAGCCCGCTCGCGCCCGAGACCGGGGTCTTCACCGCCAGGAACTGGTTGACGCCGATCCGGTTGCGCTCGAAGGAGACCGCCGAGGCCGCCATGTACAGGCGCCAGATCCTCGCCCGGCCGGGCGAGGTCAGCCGGACCGCCTCGTCCCAGTGCGCCTCCAGGTTGGCGACCCAGCGGCGCAGCGTCAGCGCGTAGTGCTCGCGGAGCACGTCGACGTCCCGCACCTCGAACCCGGCTTCCTCCAGGGTCGTCAGGGTGCGGCCCATCGGGGCCAGTTCGCCGTCCGGGAACACGTACGCGTCGATGAACGGGTCCACGTGGTACGCGTCCTCGTCGGCCTCCGGGCGGCGGGCGATCTGGTGGTTGAGCAGCCGCCCGCCCGGCTTCAGGAGCCGGTGCAGTATGTCCGCGTACTCCCGGTACTGCACCGCCCCGACGTGCTCGGCCATGCCGATCGAGGAGATCGCGTCGAACGGCCCGTCGGTGACGTCCCGGTAGTCCTGGACCCGGATCTCGATCCGGTCGGTCAGGCCCTCGTCGGCGATCCGCTTGCGGGCGTACGCGGCCTGCTCGCGGGAGAGGGTGATGCCGACGACCCGCGCGCCGTACTCCTTCGCCGCGTGGATGGCCATCGAGCCCCAGCCGCAGCCCACGTCGAGCAGCCGGTCGCCCTCCTTGAGGCCCAGCTTGCGGGCGATCAGGTCGAGCTTGTCGCGCTGGGCGTCCTCAAGGGTGCCCGTGTCCGTCCAGTAGGCGCACGAGTAGACCATCGACGGGCCGAGGACCAGCGCGTAGAACTCGTTGCCCACGTCGTAGTGGTGGCTGATCGCCTGTTTGTCGCGGCGCCTGCTGTGCCGGGCGCCGCTGCGGCCGCGGATCTCCTCTGCCGGCGGCTTCGGCGGCGGGAACGGGCCCGCCAGCCTGAGCATCGCCTTCGCGGCCGCCCTGACCTTCGGGTCGCGTACGGTCTCCAGGGCGCCGCGGGTCTCATCGGTGCGCTCCCACAGGAGCCCGGCGAGCCGGTCCAGGACCGCGTAGAGGTCGCCTTCGACATCGATCTCGCCGGCCACCCAGGCCCGGGCGAGCCCCAGCTCGCCCGGCTTCCACAGCAGCCGCCGCAGCGCACGGCGCTCGCGCACGATCAGTACGGGGCCGTCCGCGGGCCCAGCTTCGCTGCCGTCCCAGGCCCGCAGCCGCACCGGGAGCCTCGCTCCCAGGACGTCCTCGGCAAGGGCGGTCAGCCGCGACGCGGCGTCGGCCATGGTGCAACACCTCCGTGATCTCGTGCCCCAGAAATGCCTGTCACCAGGAGAACACCGTCGGTAGGCGAAGCCATCCCCACACATGCGTAAACACCGTGAAAAACACGCGAAGGGCCGTCCGCACCACGGATGGCGGACGGCCCTTTTACGGCCTTGCGTGTACTACGGGTACTTCTGTGGGGTACTGCTGTGGGGACCTACGAGGTCAGGAGGCCTTGGCCTTCTCCGGGGCCGGGGCCGCGGCGGCGGGCGCCGGGGCGGGCTTGGCCGCCTCGTAGAACTCCTCGCGCGGGGTCTCCATGGCACCGAGGGAGACGACCTCACGCTTGAGGAACATGCCCAGGGTCCAGTCGGCGAAGATGCGGATCTTGCGGTTCCAGGTCGGCATGGCCATGCCGTGGTAGCCACGGTGCATGTACCAGGCGAGCCGGCCCTTGAGCTTGATCTTCATCTTGCCCATGACGATCATCGCGACGCCCTTGTGCAGGCCGAGACCCGCGACGGCGCCCTTGTTGGAGTGCGAGTACTCCTTCTGCGGGAAGCCGCGCATGCCGGCCACCACGTTGTCGCCGAGGACCTTCGCCTGACGCAGCGCGTGCTGGGCGTTCGGCGGGCACCAGGCGCGCTCGGCCGGGACGCCGGCCTTGATCGCGGCCACGTCCGGGACCTGGGCGTTGTCGCCCGCGGCCCAGACGTAGTCCATGCCCTGGACCTGGAGCTTCTCGTTGGTGTCCACGTGGCCGCGGGGGCCGAGCGGCAGACCGAAACGGGCGAGCGCCGGGTTCGGCTTCACACCGGCGGTCCAGACGATCGTGTTGGAGTCGACCTCAAGGCCGTTCTTCAGCACGACGTGGCCGTCGACGCAGGAGTCCATCGACGTCGAGAGGTAGATCTCGATGCCGCGGCCCTCAAGGTGCTCCTTGCCGTACTGGCCGAGCTTCGGGCCGACCTCGGGAAGGATCTTGTCGGCGGCGTCGACCAGGATGAAGCGCATGTCCTCGCGCTTCACGTTGGTGTAGTACTTCGCCGCGTCGCGGGCCATGTCCTCGACCTCGCCGATGGTCTCCGCGCCGGCGAAGCCGCCGCCCACGAAGACGAAGGTCAGCGCCTTGCGGCGGACCTCCTCGTCGGTCGTCGAGTCGGCCTTGTCGAGCTGCTCGAGGACGTGGTTGCGCAGGCCGATGGCCTCCTCGATGCCCTTCATGCCGATGCCCTGCTCGGCGAGACCGGGGATCGGGAAGGTGCGGGAGACGGCACCCATCGCAATGACCAGGTAGTCGAACGGCAGCTCGTACGCCTCGCCGACGAGCGGCGCGATCGTGGCGACCTTGCGGTCCTGGTCGATGGTGGTGACCCGGCCGGTGAGCACCTCCGCTCCGCGCACGACGCGTCGCAGCGGGACGACGACGTGACGCGGGGAGATGCTGCCGGCGGCGGCTTCGGGGAGGAAGGGCTGGTAGGTCATGTACGACCGCGGGTCGACGACCGTGACGGTCGCCTCCGCATAGCGCATCTTCTTGAGGATGCGCCGAGCTGCGTACAGGCCTACGTACCCGCCGCCTACTACGAGGATCCTGGGACGCTCCGTGGTGCTCATGCATCCGAGTATCCACCCCCTCCGAGGGGGTGGCTCGTGCGCCCCTTCACAAGGTTCCGGGATACCAGTGTTACACTCCGCCGCCCACGTGACCGAGATCATGATCCAGCAAAGGAACCACAGTGCACTGGGGAACGTTGTTCACCCCTTGTGAACTGGTCCGGAGAGCCTTCCTTAACGCTGAACCGCAGGGCACGTTCACACGAAGGAAACATCGAGCGAATCGCCGCCCACGCCTGCGAAAGGGCCCTGAGGACCCCCTCGGAGGGACCAAAGACCCTCAGACGGCTCCCACAGGGCCCATTTCCTTGTGAAGAACTTCACGAACCTTTTCCCGAAGGGGTCCCCAGGGGCCCGTCCAGGGGTCCTTCCGGACCCCTGGCAGGCCTCTCACAGGGGCTCATAGCCGACCGCTATGCGACGGATAGCGCGATCCCATCGAGGATGTCGTGCTCGCTGACCACGACCTCCGCCGCTCCGGTGCGCTCCATGATCTCGGCGAGGACCAGGGCTCCGGCGACGATCACGTCGACCCGCCCGGGGTGGATGACCGGGATCGCGGCGCGCTCGTCGTGGGTGGAGCCGAGCAGCCGGGCGACCACCTCGTCGACCTGCGCGCGGGAGATACGGGAGTGGTGGACGCGCTCGGAGTCGTACTCCGGCAGCCCGAGGGCGATGGCGGCGACCGTGGTCACCGAACCGGCCAGGCCCACCAGGGTCTCGGCCTCGGTGATCGGCACGGTCCCGGCGGCCAGGTCCATCGCGGCGCGCACATCGGCGCGGATCGCGGCGATCTCCTCGGCCGTCGGCGGGTCGTGCCGGACGTGCCGCTCGGTGAGGCGGACGCAGCCGATGTCGACGGAGCGAGCCGCCTCGACGTGCTTGTTGCCGACCACGAACTCGGTCGAGCCGCCGCCGATGTCCACCACCAGACGCCGGTCGGCGCCGTGCAGCTCACCGGTGGCGCCGGTGAAGGAGAACTCGGCCTCCTGGTCGCCGGTGATCACCTCGGGCTCGACGCCCAGGATCCCGACGACGCCCTTGACGAAGTCCTCGCGGTTCTCGGCGTCGCGGGAGGCGGAGGTCGCGACGAAGCGCAGCCGCTCCGGGCCGACCCCCAGCTCCCTGACGACCTCGGCGTACTCGCGGCAGGCGGCGAAGGTCCGCTCCAGGGCCTCGGGCGCGAGCCGGCCGGTCTTGTCGACGCCCTGGCCGAGCCGGACGATCGTCATCCGCCGGTCGAGCTCGATCAGCTCGCCCGTCTCAGGGTGCACGTCGGCGACGAGGAGGCGGATGGAGTTCGTACCGCAGTCGATTCCGGCGACCCGGGTCACTTCTCGTCCCCTTCTTCCTCTTCTTCCTCCGCCTTGTCGGCACACGGGGTGACGCACGGCCCCTTCGCCCACCACTCCGGCAGCATCGCGAGCGCCTCGTCGCCGAACGGGTTCACGCCCGGTCCCGCCACCAGCGAGTGGCCGACCAGCACATGCAGGCACTTGACCCGGTCGGGCATGCCGCCGGCACTGGGGAAGCCCTCCAGGACCTCGATCGCGTCGCGGCGCGCGATGTAGTCCTCGTGCGCGGCCCGGTAGGCGGCGGCGAGCTCCGGGTCGGTGGCGAGCCGGGCCTGCATCTCCTTCATGACCCCGTTGGCCTCCAGGGTGCCGATGGCGGAGGCGGCGCGCGGACACGTCAGGTAGTACGTGGTCGGGAACGGCGTGCCGTCGGGCAGCCGCGGCGCGGTCTCGACGACGTCCGGGTTGCCGCACGGGCAGCGGTGCGCGATGGCGCGCAGGCCGCGCGGCGGCCGCCCGAGCTGGGCCTCGAACGCGGCGACGTCCGCGTCGGTGGGCTCGGTGCGTTCGGTCTGCGGAGGGGGCGTTTCCATCATCGATCCTGGTTGCTCAGTGGCGGTCGGCGTTGTCGACGCCGTCCCACAGGTTGTCGTACCAGGGGCGGTCGTCCGCCGCCTCCTGGTCGGCGCGGGGCCGCTGCTCCGCGTCGGGGTCGTTCACGGTGAAGCCGGTCTCGCCGGGCATCACGTAGTGCAGGTGCTCACGGGCGAGGCGCCGGACGTAGGCGGGGTCCTGGAGGCGGGCCTTCTCGTCCCGCAGCTCCTCGACCCGGCGGGCGGCCTCGGCGGCCTTGCGCTCCTGGTCGGCGATCTCGCCCTGCTGGGAGACGTACTGCCGCATCGGGTAGGCGAGCGCCACCACGAGCGAGCAGACCACGAGGGCCAGGAAGGCCGCGCGTCCGGTGAGCCGGGAGCGGCGGGCCTGACGGCGGGTCTGGGAGCGGTAGACACGGGCGGCGGTCTGCTCGCCGAGCAGCCTGATCCGGGTAGCGGTCGAGAACCGGTCCCGGTTCTTCACGGCCATGTCCTGCGCCTCCCCTGGTCAAACGTGCGTCCCCGCACACGGTACGGGACCGAGTGCGGGGACGTACGGAAGCTGCCTTACGGAAAGGCTCAGCCCTTGAAGCGCGGGAAGGCGCTGCGGCCGGCGTAGACCGCGGCGTCGTCGAGGATCTCCTCGATGCGCAGCAGCTGGTTGTACTTGGCGACGCGCTCGGAGCGGGCCGGGGCGCCGGTCTTGATCTGGCCGCAGTTGGTGGCGACGGCGAGGTCGGCGATGGTGACGTCCTCGGTCTCGCCGGAGCGGTGCGACATCATGCACTTGAAGCCGCTGCGCTGGGCCAGCTCGACGGCGTCCAGGGTCTCGGTCAGCGAGCCGATCTGGTTGACCTTGACCAGGAGGGCGTTCGCGGAGCCCTCCTCGATGCCGCGGGCGAGGCGCTCCGGGTTGGTGACGAAGAGGTCGTCGCCGACGAGCTGCACCTTGCCGCCGAGCTTGTCGGTGATGACCTTCCAGCCGGCCCAGTCGTCCTCGAACAGCGGGTCCTCGATGGAGACGAGCGGGTACGAGGCGACGAGCTCCTCGTAGTACTCGGTCATCTCGGCGGCGGAGCGGGACTTGCCCTCGAACTCGTACAGGCCGTCCTTGTAGAACTCGGAGGCGGCGCAGTCGAGCGCGAGCGCGATGTCCTTGCCCGGGACGTAGCCGGCCTGCTTGATGGCCTCCAGGATGAGGTCGAGCGCGGCGCGGTTGGACTCCAGGTTCGGGGCGAACCCGCCCTCGTCGCCGAGACCGGTGGAGAGGCCCTTGCCCTTCAGGACGGACTTGAGGGTGTGGTAGACCTCGGTGCCCCAGCGGAGGGCCTCGGAGAAGGACTCGGCGCCGATCGGCGCGATCATGAACTCCTGGATGTCCACGTTGGAGTCGGCGTGCGAGCCGCCGTTCAGGATGTTCATCATCGGAACGGGCAGCAGGTGCGCGTTCGGGCCGCCGAGGTAGCGGAAGAGCGGCAGGTCGGAGGCCTCGGAGGCGGCGTGCGCCACGGCGAGGGAGACACCGAGGATGGCGTTGGCGCCGAGCGAGGACTTGTCCGGGGTGGCGTCCAGGTCGAACATCGCCTGGTCGATCAGGCGCTGCTCGGTGGCGTCGTAGCCGACGAGCTCCGGGCCGATCTGCTCGATGACGGCGAGAACGGCCTTCTCGACACCCTTGCCCTGGTAGCGGTTGGGGTCACCGTCGCGAAGCTCGAGGGCCTCGAACGCACCGGTGGAGGCACCGGACGGAACGGCAGCACGACCGGTGCTGCCGTCGTCGAGGCCGACCTCGACCTCGACCGTGGGGTTGCCTCGGGAGTCCAGGATTTCCCGGGCTACGACGACGTCGATGGACGGCACGAGCATCTCCTTCTGGGATGTGACGCTGGGTGTGACGCATGCGGCAAGGTCTCGTTCGCCTTGCGACAAGAGCCTAACCGGCTCGGGGGCTCCAGCCAGCCGGGCGCCCGCCCCCTGGGACGAAAAAGGACCCAACGGCAGGCATACAAGGACGAAAGACCTGGCTACCGGCGGGTACGAAACCGGCCCGGAGCGGGATGCTCCGGGCCGGTCTCCCGGTCACCGCGGGGAGGGCGAGGAGGGAGGGGAGGGAGTGGACGGCCGCCGGACCGTCCTCTCGTTCCTTCCTTCCTTGCTTCCTTACTTCAGGTGAAGCTGCTGACCCGGGTAGATCAGGTCGGCGTCCTGGACGATGTCCTTGTTCAGCTGGAAGAGCTTCTCCCAGCCACCCTTGACGTGGTGCGCCTGGGCGATCTTGCTCAGGGTGTCGCCGGAGACGACCTTGTACTCGCCGTCGCCCTTCTTGACCTTCTTGCCGGTCGGGGTGGTGACGGTCTTGGCCGCGGGCTTCGGCGCGGTGCGCTTCTCGCTGCGGGTGGCCGGCTGCTCGGCGGCGCGCTGGGTGGTGGCCTTCGGCGCGGCCGGCTTCGGGGCCGGGGCCGGAGCCTCGGCGGCACCGCCGTCGTACGAGGCGCTGGAGAGACCCACGCCACAGCTCGGCCAGGCACCCTTGCCCTGGCCCGCGAGGACCTTCTCGGCGATGGCGATCTGCTGGGACTTCGAGGCGAGGTCCGCGCGCGGTGCGTAGGCGGTGCCACCGAACGCGGCCCAGGTGGAGTTGGTGAACTGCAGGCCGCCGTAGAAGCCGTTGCCGGTGTTGATGGACCAGTTGCCGCCGGACTCGCACTGGGCGACGGCGTCCCACTCGGAGCTGGTGGCGGCCGAGGCGGAGCCCGCGGTCAGCAGCGGGGCGGCGACGGCGACACCGGCGACGCCGGCGAGTGCGACGAAGCGGGTGGCCTTGGCGGCACGACGGTGTTTGCCCTTGCCGGAAAGCAGCATGGAAGTTCTCCTCACCGACGCCTGCGAGGTGAGCTGTCGGGTTCGGGCGAGTGAGTTGCCCGGCCGCGTGTCCTTGCACGCGGCTTCACCCCAAGCCGGTCGTCGGCCGTCTGTCTCAACGGCCGGGACCGGCACTTACCTTGGGTCCCCCGCTCCTGCCTTCGGCGCTTGCGCGACGACTGTTCCCATCGGATCGGCGGCAGGACTCGGCGTTCCGGTCGACGGGGCCCGCGGTGGCGAGCGGTCCTGACCGTAGACACAGACCCGGGGGAAGTTCAAAGACCCTCAACCCGGAAAAATCGCCCTTACTTGCACTCCGTCAGGCCCTGTTTGCGCAGGTCGGGAGTGCGGTGAGCAAAGTTTGCGGGCGTGACACGCCAGTTCGGCAAGAGAGACTCATGTCTCACTGGAGCAGAACCGGACATTCAGTCCCGAACTACCCCTGGGAGTCGCTTGCGCCGAGCCCCAACTCAAGGCTCTGACCAGGGAGGATGAGGTCGGGGTCGGCCCCGACCGTCTCCTTGTTGGCGTCATAGAGGGCCGCCCAGCCGCCGTGCAGACCGTTGTCCTGTGCAATGTCCGACAGGCTGTCACCCGGCTTGACGGTGTATTCGTCCGCCTTGTCCGTCTTGTCTGCCGTGACGGAGCCCTCGGCCGCACCGGCCGCGCTCCCGCCGCCGGTTGCGTCGCCCGCCACCCCGTCGGACGGGGCGGCGTGACGTCCGGATTCGCGCGCGGTGTCCGAGTTGCCGGTTTCATCCGTCGCGGCGTCACCACGGTGCTTGCCCGCGCCGGTCGCATCGGTGACACCAGGAGTGCCGGGGAGGGTCTCGGACACATCGGGCGTACCCGGCGTTACGGGCATTCCGGGCGTGGTGGAGGTGCCGGGGGCCGTCGGGGTGACGGTGGCGCTCGGGGACGCCGGAGTGGAGGAGGAGGCGGACGGCGAGGGGGACGCGGGGGTCTGGGTGACACCCCGGAACAGGCCCTGGGCGTCGCCGCCCTCGGTGGCGCCGGTGGTGGGCAGGCCGTCGGTGCGGTTCGACTCCGGCCGGGGGCCGGTGGACTCCTTGGGCGTGACGCCGGGGCCCGGGTCGACGCCGGGGGTCTTGCCGTCCTTCTTCAGGCCGGCGATCGGCGCGCAGGTGGCCCACTGGGTGTCACCGGCGGCGAAGGCCTTGTCCGCGACGACGATCTGCTGGGAGCGGCTCGCGAGGTCCGCGCTCGGCGCGTAGGCCAGGCCGCCGTGCTTCTCCCAGCCCTCCTGGGTGAACTGGAGGCCGCCGTAGAGCCCGTTGCCGAAGTTGGCGCTCCACGCGCCCCCCGACTCGCACTCGGCCACCCGGTCCCAGGTCTGGGCGTCGGCGGCGGAGGCGGAACCGGTGGCGAGCAGCGGCAGCGCCATGGCCGATCCGGTCACACCCGCTGCGACGACGAGCGCGGGGGCCTGGCGGGGTCTGCGGTGACGTCCGTTCCCGGAGCGCATACGGAGTGCCTTTCGCGTGACTGCTGAGACTGCCGGTGAAAGTAGCGGCATTCGAACGCACATCACAAGTCGATGCAGCGGGGATCACGCGAAGATCACAGTATTGACGGTCCGTCAGCCACGGGCGCCTTTGTGGGAAACATTGAACTCCACCGGAAGCGTGCGCAGGCCACGCATGATCAGCCCACCGCGCCACCGCAGTTCCGCCGGATCGGCCCCAAGTCGCAGGTCCGGCGGGAGGTTCAGGGGCGACAAATCGTCCGGACCAGGGGGTCGTCCCTGAGCCGACCAGTCACGAACAGCTGCGGGAGGGTCGGCCGCCGGTACGCGGGCACACCCCGCTCCTTGGCATGGAGCACCTCCATGACCACAGGCCACACCCCCCGCTTCCACCAGGCCAGCTGCCGCTCGCGCACCGCGCCGGCTGGTCCCCAGGTGTCCGGCATCTCGGCCCAGGACAGGCCGTGACGGAGGCGATGAAGCATCCCTTTGAACTGCTCGTGGATGTCGTACTTGCTCGTGAAGTGCCTGGCTGCGAAGCGAGGCTTCACCACCGCGACAACCGACTGCCACTCCTCGTCCGTGGGGTCTGGCGGCACGAGCACGTCGTTGTCCCAGTGCCAGGCGGTCACCTGGCACTGGAGGCCGGGCTTCTGAAGGTGGGTGACATCTCCGAAGGTGACGCGGATGTCGAGCATGTCGAACACCTCCTTCTTCTCCTCCAGCGTCATGCCGTCGAACCGGCCCTCGGCGCCGGTCACGAGCGCGGCCAGGTTGCGGGCCCGCCCCTCCAGCTCTTTGTAGTTGTCCAACCACTCCTTGGCGATCTTGCGCTGCTCCTCCATGTCATCCATCTCGTCCTGGAGTCTCCGCGTAGCGGCGGTGGCAACGGCGGGATCCATGCCGGCCTGGATGTACTTCGGGACTTCGGTGCGGATCAGCAGTTCCTGCTCATTGATCTCGCGCTCCAGCTCGTGCACACGGGCGGCGTACCTCTCCTTGTCGCCGGGCAGGCTGAGCACCCACTTCTTCACCGCGGCGTGGAAACGGATCTCGTCCTTGAGGAACGTCCCCAGTTCGTCCCAGACCGCCTTCTCGATCGCTTCGGCATTGAAGTACGGCTCGGCGCAGGACTTGGCCGTGGTCCCCGTCTCCTTGCCCTTCCTCGGGGTGAGACCTTGGCAGCGGTAGCCGCGGTGCGCTTCGGAGCCTTGGTTGCTTCCGGTGAAGACGAGTCCACAGTGCCCCTGGATGCGACCACTGAGCGGGTAGACACGGTCCTTGTTGCGGCCGTTCCGGAAGCCGATCTCGGACATGGCCGCCGCGAGGGCTTCGGCACGCTCGGCGGTGACGATACGGGGGACACCGATCTTGACCTGGTCACCATGGACCGGCGTGCCGTCGTGATGGCGGAGGGTGGTGTTCCTGCCCTTGCCGCGATCGGTCCTGCGGTAGAGCACGTAGCCGTCATGCAGACTTTCATGGCGGAGGCGGCTTCGCAGGTTGGCGGCGCTCCAGGGGACGCCACTGCGAGTGAGGAAGCCGCAACGGTTGAGCTTCCCGGCGGCTTCAGTGAAGTTCATGCCGTCGTCGACGATGAACCTGATCGCCAAGGAGAGAGTCATGGCTTCGCGGTCGTCGGAGACGAGAACGGACATCTTCTTGCGCCCGATGCCGCTGCTCTCGTCATTCGCGATCCGATAGCCGTACGGGGCGGGGCCACCGGGCCAGCCGCCGTAGCTGATCTTGAGTTCCCTTCCGGCAGACGTGCGCTCCTTGATCCGGCGCCATTCCATCTCAGCGAACTGCACGTACTGGGCGAACATCTGCCAGCCTTCGTCAGTGCTGGTGTCGATGCCCTCCTTGGCCGAGATGAAGTGGATGCCGATGTCTCCCATCTGCCAGGCCCAGTTGAAGGCGGTGCGGGCGGTACGACCCACGCGGTCGACGGAGGGGACGAGGATGCGGTTGAAGCCGCCTTCGGCAGCATCGGAGACGAGGTGGTCCATGCCCGGGCGGGATTCGAGGGTGCCGGACACGGCTTCGTCCGCATAGTCACCGAAGACGACTGCTTCGGGGTTGCGGGTGAGCCAGTCGTTACAGAGTGCGTACTGGACTTCGAGGCCGAATCCGTCGAGCTGATCCGCTGTCGAGACTCGTCGGTACACGGCGACGGTGATCGCCGCTGCCGCATGCGGGCGCGGGCGTGCCAGAATGGGCATGTCACTCCCTCCAGAGTGGCCGTACCTCGGGGTGGTCAGAGACCCGCGAGGCAGGTTGAGGCCCCTGCGCTGCCGGCGCGGGGCCTTGATCGTTTCAGGGAGTGTATGCCGCCAGGCAGGCCCCTGAGGAGAAAACGGCGAAAGAGGAAACCAAGGCCGAATCGGGCGATCGCCGGCGTCGGGATACGGTCGAAGCCATGCATGACCGATCAGTCCCCGAGCCGCCGGACCTCTTCAGCTGGGAGTTCGCCGCCGATCCGTACCCCGCGTACGCCTGGTTGCGCGAGCACGCGCCCGTGCATCGGACCAGACTGCCCAGCGGGGTCGACGCTTGGCTCGTGACACGGTACGCGGACGCCCGCCAGGCTCTTGCCGACCAGCGGCTGTCGAAGAATCCGGTACACCACGCCGAACCCGGCAAGACCGGGATCCCGGGCGAGCGCAGCGCCGGCCTGATGACGCATCTGCTCAACATCGACCCACCGGACCACACCCGTCTGCGCCGGCTGGTGTCGAAGGCCTTCACCCCGCGCCGAATCGCCGAGTTCGCACCCCGGGTGCAGGAGCTGACGGACCGACTCATCGACGGCTTCGAGAAACGGGGAAGCGCGGACCTCATCCACGAGTTCGCCTTCCCACTGCCCATCTACGCGATCTGCGACCTGCTCGGCGTGCCTCCTGAGGACCAGGACGACTTCCGCGACTGGGCCGGAATGATGATCCGCCACGGCGGCGGGCCGCGCGGCGGGGTGGCCCGTTCCGTGAAGAAGATCCGCGGCTATCTTGCCGAGCTGATCCACAGGAAGCGGGAGCATCTCGGTGACGACCTGATCTCCGGGCTCATCCGCGCTTCGGACCACGGCGACCATCTCACCGAGAACGAGGCCACGGCCATGTGCTTCGTGCTCTTGTTCGCCGGTTTCGAGACGACCATCAATCTCCTCGGCAACGGCGCCTACACACTGCTCCGCAACCCAGGACAGCTCGCGCGGCTGCGAGCGTCCCTGGCAGCCGGAGAGACCGGTCTACTCGAAACAGGCATCGAGGAACTGATCCGCTACGAAGGGCCGGTGGAGCTGGCGACCTGGCGGTACGCGACCACGGGCCTCACCATCGGTGGGCAGGACATCCCCGCCGGCGATCCGGTCCTCGTCGTGCTCGCCGCCGCCGACCGGGACCCGGCACGCTTCGACGGACCGGACACTCTCGACCTCGCACGGCGCGACAACCAGCACCTCGGTTACGGACACGGCATCCACTACTGTCTCGGGGCCCCTCTCGCGCGCCTCGAAGGCCAGATAGGGCTCCGCACGCTCCTGACCCGGCTTCCAGATCTGCAGCTCGCGGTGGACCCCTCGGACTTGCGCTGGCGGGGCGGGCTCATCATGCGGGGGCTGCGGGAGCTCCCCGTCCGGTTCTAGGTCGCCATGACCACGAACAAGGTGCTCTCCGCCGACGGCTCACTCGTTCGGCGGACCCTCTCGCGTTCCTGGTGGGTACGCTTACCGTACGCGCCAGACTCCGTCGCATGGGAGCGCTGATGAGTGCCGCAGCCGATGATGAGCGGGTAGAGCAGTACGTATTTCCGACGCCGCCGGCCGGTGGGTGGACTGCGGACGACCTCGACCGGATTCCGGGTCTCCCGCCGCACACCGAGCTGATCGACGGAGGACTGTTCTTCGTGAGTCCGCAGACCTACTTCCACATGGCCACGACAGACCTGTTGGTGAGCACGCTACGGGCGCAGGCGCCAGCGGATCTCGATGTCGTGCGGGAGATGACCACCAAACTGGGGGATCGGGACCGGCCGGAACCCGATCTGATGGTCGTCCGCCTCGGCGCGGATGACCCCGATCAGACCTGGTTCAAGCCCGAGGACATCGTCCTGGCCGTGGAGATCGTGTCCACCGAATCTCTCGAACGTGACCGGGAGATCAAGCCCCGTAAGTACGCCGCTGCGCGCATCCCGCACTTCTGGCGGGTGGAGAGGAACGACGGACAGCCCATCGTGTTCGTGTACGAGCTCGACCCCGCGACCAACATGTACGCGGTCACCGGCATCCACCACGACCGGCTCAAGGTCACCCTTCCGTTCGAGATCGACATCGATCTCACCGCCGTGAACCGGCGGCGGGGCGCTCAGGCCTGAGCCCCGGTGCCCGGGAGCTCGCCGCCGCGGCCACCCGACGCACGAAGCTGACATACGACGGGCCGACCGCGCCGGAGAATCACGAAGTCCGCACGTGCGGTGACACTGTGTGGCTTAGATTCACGGCGTGGATGCCCAGTTGCTCAGGAGTGTGTTCGCGGTCGTCGAACGGCGGGCCGAGCACGCCGTCGCGTTCTTCTACTCGCACCTCTTCTGGCACAACCCCGGCGTGCGCGAGCTGTTCCCCGAGGACCTGGCGCCCCAGCGGGACCGGCTGTTCGCCGCGCTCACCCATGTGGTCACGCGCCTGGAGGACCCGGAGCTCGCGCACTACCTGGGGCAACTGGGCCGGGACCACCGCAAGTTCCTCGCAACGCCCGCGCTCTACAGCGTGGTCGGCACCAGCCTGCTCGCCGCGTTCGCGCACACCGCCGGCGCCGCCTGGACGATCGAGGCGGAGAAGGAGTGGACCGAGGCGTACGGGCGGGTCGCCGAGCTGATGCTGGCCGGCGCCCAGGAATCGGTCACGGCCGGGGAGCCCGCGTGGTGGGACGCGGACGTCGTCGCACACGAGCGGTACGGGGAGGACCTGACGCTGCTCACCCTGCGCCCGCGCCGCCCGTACCCGTACGCCCCCGGGCAGTACGTCAGCGTCAGCACCCTCCATGTGCCCCGGGTCTGGCGCACCTACTCCCTGGCCAACGCGCCGCGCCCGGACGGCACCCTCGACCTGCACGTGAGCCGGATACGCGGCGGGCTGATGAGCACGGCCCTGACCGAGCGCCTACGGGTCGGCGAGACGCTGCGCCTGAGCTCCCCCGGCGGCGCTCTGACGGCCCGCACCCCGCCCGGCAAACCCCGCACCTACATAGCCGGCGGCACCGGCTGGGCACCCGTGCGGGCCCTGCTCGAAGAGGCGGCCCGGGACGAACCCGGCCTTGAGGGGCGCCTGTTCATGGTGGCGCGGGCCAAGGAGTACCTGTACGGGCGGGCCGAGGCGCAGCGCCTGTGCGGGCTGCTCCCCGGTCTGCGCGTCACCTGCATCACCGCGGCCCCCGGCCGCCCCCGCGACCAGGCCACCGACCGCCTGGTCCAGGCCCTGCGGGCGGGCGTGAACTGGCCCGCCCACGACGTCTACCTGGCCGGCCCGCCGGGCCTCCTCGGCGAGGTCACCGAGGAGCTGGCCGCACTCGGCACGGACCCGGCGCGTATCTTCCACGACCTCCTGCCGCCCGCCGCCCGCTTCCCGACCCGCCCCGCCACCCGCGCGGAGTGGCTGATCGACCCGCCGCGGCTCCACTGGCACAACCCCGAGGCCCGCGCCCCGCGCGAGCCCTAAAGGGGGTCCACGCCCTCCGCCGCGCGGATCGCGTCCCGGTAGATCCGGCCCGCCGCGCGCAGCGCCGCCTCCGGGTCGACCCCGGCGGCCTCCGCCCGTACCGCCAGGGCGAGCAGCTCGTACCCGATGCCGTCACCGGCCGGCAGCGGCACCTCCAGACCCGCGGTCCGTACCCGGCCCGCGAGCTTCGACGCGAGCGCGAGGCCCGGCTGGCCGAGCGGGACGCCGTCCGTCACCGACTCGCGCTGCTTCTCCGCCGCCTTGGTGCGCAGCCAGTGCTCCTTGACGTCCTCGGGGGTCTCGGCGGTCGCGTCGCCGAAGACATGCGGATGCCGGTGGATCAGCTTCGCCACGATGGTCCCGGCCACGTCGTCGACCGAGAACGGCTCCTCGGTGTCCTCCTCCGCGATCCGGGCGTGGAAGACCACCTGGAGCAGCACGTCGCCGAGCTCCTCGCGCAGCGCGTCGCGGTCGCCGTCCTCGATGGCCTCGACCATCTCGTAGGCCTCCTCGATGCCGTACTTGGCGAGGCCCTCGTGGGTCTGGCGCGAGGACCACGGGCACTCGCGCCGGATGCGGTCCATGACCTGGACGAGGTCGAGCAGACGGGCGCCGGGCAGGTCGTACGAGCCGGGCAGCAGCTCCAGGTCGGGCATGGTGACCCGGCCGGAGCCGGCGAGCCGGGCGAGGCCGTCGGTGAGCGCCTGGTCGCCCTCGCCGGAGGGCAGCACGAGCACCGTGCGGCCCCCGGCGCAGGCCTCGACCAGTTCCTCGGCGGCGGGCCGCAGGACTTCGACCGCGACCCCGGCCTCCTTCAGATAGGGCAGCTGGGGGTGGTCCGCGTCCGGGCAGAGCACCCGGTCCGCCGCGTGCAGCGCCTGCCAGGCCGGCCAGGAGAGCAGCCCGGGCGCCACCCGGTGGCTGGCGGTGAGCAGGACGATACGACCAGGGTTCTCAGCGTTCACCCCTCGACCCTACGTCGTCGCCGACGGTCGCCGAGGAGCGCCGAGGGCCGACGAGGGAGCGCGGTCAGGCGCCGGCCTCCACGGCAGCCGGCCTGCTGATCTGCCGGACCCACGGCGCCGTGTACGTACCGAGCTGGATCTTCTCGTCGTCCCAGCTGCCGTAGCGCGGGTTCACATCGATCCTCAGCTCCTTGGACGCCTTGCTGAAGGCCTCCTGGAGCTTCTTCTGGCCCTCGGCGGTGTTCGTGACGCCGAGCGTGGCCGCGATCTTGTTCATGAGCACGGCGCGGCGGGCGACGTCGTCGATCTGGCCGGGCGCCACGCCGCGCTGCTGGAGCAGGGCGGTCGCCATCTGCTCCTCGCCGCCGCTCTGCCGGACGAAGTCGCTGCGGGCCTGCTGGACCTCGGCGCGGCTGACGGTGACCCCGTTGTTCTCGGCGACCTTCTCCGCCACCTTGTCGAAGATCATGTCGTGCAGCTTCTGGCGGCTGAGGTCGCCGGTCTGGTTGATCAGCTGCGCCGCGTTCGGCGAGGCCTGCTGCGCCGAGCGCACGTCCTTGACCTGGGCCTGGAGGCTGGACACCTCGATCCGCTGCCCGCCGACGACGGCCGCCGCGCCCGGGTGGGCGTCACTGCCGCAGGCGGTGAGGAGCGGGGCCACGGCCAGCAGAGCGGCGGCGGCGGAGACGGAGAGCGCTGTGCGGCGGTGCAAAGGAGCCTCCCGGCGTGGGTCGTGCGTCAGTGGAACGACCGTGCGGTGATCGATGTTAGGCAGTCGCCGCGGCCCGGGCCACTCCTTCGCCCTACTTCGCGACGACTGGCTCGGTCGATTCGGTCGCTTCAGTCGATTCGGTCGACTCGGTCAACGACTCACGTGTTCGGGTGGTGTCGGGTCCCAGCATGATCGTCCGGGAGAGAACGAAGGTGACGGGGATCGCGGCCGCGGCGGCGAGCAGCGGCGCGTAGGTGCTGTCGACGTCCATGAGGTCGACCAGGACGTAGACGCCGACCGTGGTGATGACGAAGTTCGCCGCGTTGGTCAGCGGGAACAGCAGGAACTTCTTCCAGGTGGGGCGGGTGCGGTAGGTGAAGTACGAGGTGAGGAAGAAGGAGCCGACCATGGACAGCGCGAAGGCGAGGACATGGGCGGCGATGTACGGCACCCACAGCCCGAAGAGCAGGTAGAGCCCGTAGTACGTGCCGGTGTTGACGACGCCGACCAGTCCGAACCGCACCACCTGCCAGGTCGTCTTCATCGTCTTCACCGTCTTCACCGACCTCATCGACCTCATCGACCTCATCGGCGCAGAAGCTCCTTGTCGCCGGTACGCGCGCGCGGCACGGCCGTGTTGGTCGCCTTCACCAGGTAGTGCGGGCGCCGCTTGACCTCGTAGTAGATGCGGCCGACGTATTCGCCGACGAGCCCGAGCATCACCATCTGGACGCCGGCGAGCGCCGTGACCGTCACGAGCAGGGTGACATAACCGGGTGTGTCCACGCCGTTCACCAGGGCGACACCGACGATCCAGGCGGCGTACGCGAATGCCACGGAGACCAGGGTCATTCCGAGATAGACGGCGGCCCGGAGCGGCTTGTTGTTGAAGGAGAGAAGACCGTCGAGGCCGTAGTTGAGCAGCTTTCCGAACGTCCATTTCGAACGTCCCTGCTCACGCACCGCATTCTCGTACTCGAAGGTCGTGGACTTGAATCCGACCCAGGCGAAGAGTCCCTTGGAGAAACGGTTGTATTCGGTCAGTCCGAGAATGGCGTCGACTGTACGGCGGGAGAGCAGCCGGAAGTCGCCGACGCCGTCGACCAGCTCGACGTCCACCAGGCGGTTGATCGCCCAGTAGTACGCGCGGGCGGTCAGGGTGCGGGTGACCCGGTCGCCGGTGCGGGTGCGCCGGGCGATGACCTGGTCGTATCCCTCGGTGTGCAGCGCCAGCATGCGGTGCACGAGCTCCGGCGGGTGCTGGAGGTCGGCGTCCATGATCACGACGGCGTCGCCGGCCGCGTGCTGGAGGCCGGCCAGCATGGCGGCCTCCTTGCCGAAGTTTCGACTGAAGGAGACATAGCGCGCCCGGGGATCGCCTTCGGCGATCCCTTCGAGAAGGAGGAGCGTCCGGTCACGGCTTCCGTCGTCCACGTAGACGATCTCGAATTCTCCGTCGAAGCGGGAGAGTTCGGCCGTCACATGGTCATGGAAGCGACCGATGATCTCTTCTTCGTTGAAGCACGGAACCACGATCGAGAGCAGCACGGACCACACGACAACCGGTCCGGATGTCGCCGCCGGATTCCACCGGTGACGACGAGGCGACCATTGAATGAACTGCCCGGCGCCGTGGACGATTTCGTGATCGGCCCTGTCATATTCGACACCACGATGAACATCAGGAACAGGATCAGGGAGAGCCGCGCTGGTGCGCCCGGCCTGGCGGCGCTTCTCGCCGTCGTCGCCGTGTGCGCGGGGGACGCGGTCGCCACCACCTTCCCGTTCGGGCACCACCGGCGCGCGGTCAACGACCTGGGCAACCAGTTCCTGCCGTTCCACGCGCGCCTGTGGGACCTGCTGCACGGGCGGGCCGACGGCGGGCTCCTTCTCAACTGGCAGTCGGGCTGGGGCACCAGCTTCCTGCCCGATCTGGCCACGTATCTGACCAGCCCGTTCGCGCCGCTCGTGGCCCTGGCGCCGCGCGCGGACCTGGCGTACGCGCTGTACGCGATCACGCTCCTCAAGACGGCGACGGCGGCCGCGGCGATGGCCTTCCTGCTGCCCCGGCTCCAGCCGGCGTCGCGTCCGGTGAGCGGCGGCCGGGCGCCCTGGTGGGCGGCGGGGGTGCTCGGCGCGGCGTACGGCCTGTGCGGCTGGGCGATCCTGGAGGCCGTCTACAACCCCATGTGGATGGACGGCCTGATCTCGTTCCCGCTCCTGTGCCTGGTGGGTGTGTGGGTACGGGAGGGGCGGCGGCCACTGCTCGGCCCGCTGGTCGTCGCGGTCTGCTGGACCGCCAACTTCTACACCGCGTACATGGCGACGCTCGGCGCGGCCCTGGTCCTGATCGTGACGGCCCCGCGATGGCGGGTGATCCTGCGCGGCGCGCTGACCGTGCTCCTCGGCGTCGGTCTCGCGACGCCGGTCCTGGTGCCGGTGTTCCTGGGGACGCGGTACGCGTACCCCGGCGTCGTCCGGGACTTCGCACCGGCCGGCGGCGCGGACCTGGCGGCCCGCCTGATGCCCGCCACGTACGGCTTCTCCACCCCGGCTCTCTTCGTGTTCACGGCGGTCCCGGTGCTCGCCGCCTCTCTCCTCTTCCGGCGCCGGTGGCTGTGGCCCGCGGTGGTGGCGGGGGTCGCGCTGTCGTTCCAGTTCGGGCCGACGCACCTGGTGTGGCATGTCTTCGCGACGCCGAACGGCAGCCCGTACCGCCAGACCTTCGTCCTCGCGGGTGTGCTGGTGATCGCCGCGTGGACGGCGGTCGCGGACGGCCTGCCGGACCGGCGGTCGGTGCTGGGCGGCGTGGCCGTGGTCGGGGTGCTCGCGCTCGCGGCGCTCGGCAGCGGGGAGGCGACGCCGTGGGGCTGGATCCTGTTCGCGGCGGGCCTCGCGGTCGTGCTCGTCCTCGTACGGCATCGGCGGCTGGCCCTGCCCCTGCTCGCGGCCGTCCTCGTGGCGCAGGCCGCGGCGACGACGGCGTGGGGTGACAAGGAGCGGCTGCGGCGGCTCGACGACTACCCGCCGTGGAGCGCGGCCGACACCCGGCGGTACGACGCGCTCGCCGGGGCGGACGGCTGGCCCGCGTACCGCGTGGACTCCGGCCGCCCGCAGACCACCGGCAACGAGCCGATGATGCTCGGCGGCCAGGGCGGCTCCTACTACAGCAGCCTCACGCCCGACGTCCTGACCCGGACCATGGCGGCGCTCGGCGTCGGCTGGACCTCCCGCGGCCGCAACCTCCAGAGCCTCGACAACCCGGTCACGGACGCCCTGTTCGCGGTCGGCGCGCGCCTGCGGGACGGCGCCCTCGTGCGTACGGGCCCGGCGGCCCCGCTGGTGACGGTACGGCCCCCGGGCCCGCCCCCGGTCTACGGCCCCTCCCCCTTCCGCAACCAGGAACTCCTCCTGGGCGCCCGGGTGTACGAGCCCCCGACGGCCTCCGGCGCCTGCCGCGTCGGCACCGAGGTCTTCCTCTGGTCCCCCGACCACACGGGCCCGGCCGCCCTCGGTGACCGCACGGTGAAGATGCGCGGCCAGCTGCCCAAGTGGCGCGCGGCGCTGGTGTCCCTGGGCACCCAGAAGGTGCCCGGCCTCCGCCCCTCGATCCCCCCGAAGAGCGAACTCGCCTGCCTGGACCACGCGCGCCTCGCCGCCGCCGTCGCCTCCCTCCGCGCCACGGCCCCGACGGCGATCGACGTCACCTCCACCGGCTTCCACGCCACCCTCCGTCCCGGCACGACCGGCACCCTCGTCCTCTCCGCCCCGCGCATCCCCGGCTGGCGCTGCGACGGCGCCCCGGCGCTGTCGTACGGCGGCCTGGTCGCCGCCCCGGTGACCGCGGACCAGCACGAGGTGACCTGCGACTTCCGGCCCCCGGGCCTGCGGCTGGGGCTGGCGGGGGCGGGCGCGTCGGTGCTGGCGCTCGCGGGATGGGTGCTGTGGGACCGGCGTCGGCGGCGGAACCCGGGGCGGGAGGGCGAGCCCGCGGAGGCGCCGAGGCCGCACGAGAGGGAAGCGACGCCGGTCCAGCGCGGCCTCGGGTGATCGACGAGTCCGGTCGCTACAGCTCGTAGTCCTGGGCCAGCTCCTCCCACCGAATGCCGCGAAGCCCAGGATCAGCGTCCTCACCCGCCGGTACCACCGGCGCCGGCTGAAACCAGGTGACGACGAGGGTGGAACCGTCCATCGCCGGGTCGAGCGCCATGGAGTCGAAGACACCGACGCAGGCCACGGCGGGCAGCACCTCAACGGGACCGAAGGCGCCGGCGGACTCGTCCGGGTGCTCGCGGGAGGGCGGGACACAATGCACCGGCAGGGAGGGATACGCGCGCTCCGCCAGCCGCTGGAACCAATCGATCTTCCGGTCGTTGACGCGCTGGCACGGGTAGCCCTCCAGCATCCCCGCGTAGGTCGAAGACATCCGCAGCTCGGTGAGCCGGATCGAACGACCGGAGGTGAGGACTATGCGACCCAGTGACATGCCGAAACCCTATGCGCACGTCTCACCTCCGATACACGGCCTGGCGGTCTGGCGCAGCCCGACGGCCCCGGATCTATGATCTCCGCGTCGGGAAAGCGCGCGACGACACGCCTCTCCACCGGCAGCGTCGCACCAGGGGGGAGCGGCCATGGCTGCGGGAACGAACGACGACGCGCCTTCGCGTGGAGGGCGGATCGGCTGCATGCTGCTCATGGGCGGGGCGGCCGTGGTCCTGATCGGCTCGGTCACCGCCGGATGCCTCGCCCTCACGGGCCGCTTCCCGGGCGATTCGATGGACATCGCGTGGGAGACTCCCGCGGACAGCAAGGACTCCGAGCACGGCAACGGGGCCTGGCTGGCCGGTGACACCCTGGTGCGCAGCCGCTTCGACGCGGTGACCGGCTACGACCCCGGTACCGGCAAGCGGGTCTGGGAGTACCGGCCGCCCGGCCGTTCCGAGATCTGTACCGCCGAGGCCGACACCGACAACGCCATCCTGCTCGTCGCACGCGACGACGAGAAGCGGCCCGCCTCCGCCAAGCGCGAACTGTGCACCACCGCCGCCGCGATCGACATGAAGAACGGTCGCGAGATCTGGCACGTCCCGATCCCCGCCGACTCCGACAACGGCCGCCTCCATCAGGCCCCGGTGACCGCGGGAGGCGGTCTGGCCGTGCTCGCCGACAAGGGCCTGCGGGCCGTGGACGTGCGCACCGGCAGGTCCCGCTGGACGGCGGCCGTCCCCAAGAACTGCGTCCCGGGCGAAGCCGCGCCCGCCGAGCGACACGTCGCCGCCCTCCTCGCCTGCGGCCCCGGGAAGCCGCGGAGCAACGGCATACCCGAGGACGCCGAACTGCACGCGGCCGCCTTCGACCCGGCTACCGGCGCGCTCCTGTGGTCCACCCCGCTCGGCGACCGCGAGGCGGTCAGGTGGGACGTGCGCGCGTCCGTCGTCTCGGCCGACCCGCTGGTCGTCTCCGCCTCGTACTCCGGCGACTCGGAGATCGGGGCGTACTACTCCTTCGGCGAAGACGGCCGGCCCCATCCGCCCATCGACTATCGCGGCGACTACGGCGACCTCAACGACAAGATGTCCGTGGCGGCGGTGGACGACACCAGGCTCTACTCTCTGGCCGGCTACTACAAGAAGGGCGGCACCCGCCACCGCGCGGTCGCCTTCGACCTGGCCACCGGCCAGTTGGCGTGGAGAACCGACCTCGACGACCAACCGGGCCTCGGCCTGACCCTTCAGGACGGCACGATCACGGTGCTGGCCAGGGGCAGCGCGACGTCGCCGGTCCCGGACGAGGACCTGTACGTCTTCGACGCCGCCACCGGCAAGGAACGCGACGTCCGTGACTTCCACGACGACGTGTCGGCGGAAACGATCTTCGAGTACCAGGGCCTGCTCATCGCCGCCCGCCCTGGTTACGCGTCGGACCCTCCCTTCACCGCGTACGAACGCTCGTGACGCGGTGGGCCGTGCTTCAGGGGGTGTTCAGTTTCTGCGTGGTGGTGTTGCCGGCGCCGGGGCTGTTGATGTTGTTGCTGGTGCTGATGTTGTTGAACATCGGGAGGATGCCGCTGAGGTTGATGGGCAGGATCGAGCCGGAGCCGTTGCCTCCCCCGTTGTTCCCTCCCGCCTGCTCGTAGGTGATGGTCACCGAGGCCGGACCGGTGGCGGGTCCGGAGGTACCGCCCGCCGGGACGCGGTTGGACCCGCCACCGCCGCCTCCGGGCCCATAGGTCCCATCGCCAATCGCGTTGCAGCCGCCGCCACCCCCGCCGCCGAACCAGCCGGCTCCGCCGCCTCCGGCGGAGTAGGGGTCACCGCCATTGCCGCCGGTACCGGCGCCACCGGGGGCGCCGGGTGTGCTGGTCACGGGGCCGACGTAGGCGCATGCGGCTCCACCCGCGCCGGGGGTCGTCTGGGTTCCGCCGCCTCCCCCTCCGCCGCCGTTGGGCCTGCTGCCACCCGTCTGGCCGGTGACTCCGGCGTCTCCTCCGGTCGCCTCGGGGGCGGGGTACAGGTCATTGCCGGCTCCTCCGCCTCCTCCGCCGCCCGCGACGATCAGCCGGGGGTCGGTGGCCGTGTTGCCGGTGAGGAAGCAGCTGGGGTTGGTGGAGTCGCAGGTGCGCACGTCGCTGGCTCCCCCGCCGGCGCCGCCCTCCTGGAACGAGCCGCCCGCTGTGCCTCCGCCCGTGTCGACGTTGACGTAGAGGGTGGTGGTGCCCGACGGCACGTTGACGGTGCCGGTGACGGTGGAGCCGGCGCCGCCCACGCCTCCGGTGGTCCCGTTCTGCCCCGCGGCGCCAGTGGCGGTGATGGTCAGCTGGGTGACACCGGAGGGGACGGTGAAGGGCTGGTTGGCGCCAGGGGTGAAGGTGACGCTCACGGGCGCCGCCTCTGCGGGCGTGGCCAGGGGCCCCACCAACGCCGCCGGCAGCACCGCCGTCGCGAGCAGGACGGCGCTGCGCCGGACAGGATGCCGCAGCCGTTCGGCTGTGGTCCCGGCGCCACGTCGTGGGGATACCGCATGATGCATGGTCAGTCTCACGCTCGGGACTCCTCGACGGGGGATGCCGAATGGGGTGGACGTTCCGGCCCCTGCCCGGGACCGCGCCCAACGATCAAGCCACAGCGGGCCGGTGCCGGTCAGGCGGACACACCGACGCGTCACTCCGCGACGAATAGTCCTCAAGTCGGAGAAACTCGCCGCTGAGCGCCGCCTCCAGACCGAGCCGGAGCAGCCGGCCTTCCAGCAGCACGTCGCGCGCTTCCCATCCGCCTCCGCCACATGGCCCAGGCCCTTCCCCCCGCGCCACGACCGGTGTCATGATCACGCCGTCGGCGGGCACGGGCCCGCCGCCCAGGGGGAGAAACCATGAACCTGTACCTCGCCATACCGCTCGTCCTCGCGGCCCTGCTCTTCGTCGCCTCCGGCATCGCCGCCGTCACCCGCGGCTGGGTGCTTCCCATGAACCGCCGCCATGTCCGCAACACCCGCGTCTACGGCTGGGGCCAGCTCGTCGTGGCCTTCGCATTCTGCTGGCAGCTGGTCTTCGGGCTGGTGATCAGCGATTCCGCCGCCAAGGCGTCGGGAACCGTGATCGGCGGCGTGCTTCTCCTCGCCGGCCTCGTCACCATGCTGGTGGGCCAGCTCTCCCGTGGTGACGGCGGCCGCTCCACCACGTGACCCAGGTCACATCGGAGGCTGTCACACACGCTCCGGCCATCTCGTCATAGGGGTGTAGCGACGATGAGAACGGCACAAAGGAGCCCATCATGGAACCCCGCGTCAACCCCTTCACCAGCCCGACCGCCGGCAAGCTCATCAAGCACCTCGCAGCCGCCGGCAACGCCGTCACCGCGTCCGGCGTGCCCGTCTCGACGCAGGAACTGGTGAAGATCCGCGCCAGCCAGATCAACGGCTGCGCCTTCTGCCTCGACATGCACACCAAGGAGGCCGAGGCGGCCGGTGAGACCACGCAGCGGCTGATCATGGTCGGTGCCTGGCGCGAGGCCAACGTCTTCACCGACGCCGAGCGCGCCGCGCTCGAACTGGCCGAGCTCGGCACCCGTATCGCCGACGGCACCGGCATCCCGGACGACGTCTGGCAGAACGCCGCCAAGTACTACGACGAGGAGCAGCTCCTCGGCCTCGTCGGCCTGATCGCCCTCATCAACGCGTTCAACCGCATGAACGTCCTGCTCCAGGTCCCCGGCGGCGACTACCGGGTCGGCCAGTTCGCCTGACCCTCGCCCGCGCCCGCGTGCTCCTTCGCCAGATGCCGGCGAAGGAGCACGTTCGCGTCCGCCTCCGCGCTCCCGTCGTACGCCACCCTGGCCGCCCGCCGTCGCCCGTCAAGCCCGTCACACTCCGCACACCCCGGTACGGGCTCGGGCGGCGGCGGCAACTGCACATCGAGCAACGCCACCGCCGCCGCCCGCGCCCGCTCGTTCACCGCCCGCACCCCGGCACTCAGCCGCTCGTCCAACGTCGCGAGCCGGATGTACGCGGGGTCAGCCTGCCACTCGCGCCCGCCACCGATGGGCCGGAGCATCACGTAGGGTCCGGCGTGGCCCCGGAACTCCCCTACCACACAAGCGACTTCGTCGTACACAAAAGCGCCGCACTCCATGACAACTGCTCCTGTTGTTGGACTACCCTCCGTGATGGGGCATGTCGAGGATGGACCCGGGGCAGGTTGGGGAAGCCGGTTTCGCGGCCGTAGTTCCCCGTCGAAGTTCCGGTACTTCCACACCTTCCGGTAAGGAGTGCTGATGCCACCGAGACGAGTGGTCACCGGCCGCAGCCAGGAGCCGCGCAAGCGTTTCACGGAGGAGCTGCGACATCTGAGGCTGGAACGCAAGCTGAGCTTCCGGGCGTTGGGGTCGGCGCTTGGCTGGGACGCGACACTGTTCTCGAAGATGGAGAAGGGCGAGACGCTGGGCGGCCCGGAGGTCGTCCAGGGCTTGGACACGTATTACGGGACGCCGAACCTGTTACTGGTGCTGTGGGAGCTGGCGGCGGGCGACCAGTCGCAGTTCAAGGAGCGGTATCGGCGGTACATGGCGCTGGAGGCCGAGGCACTGAGCCTGTGGCACTACGCGGTGAGCATCGTGCCCGGCTTGCTGCAGACCGAGGCCTACGCGCGCGACGTACTCGCGCTGGGCGGCGCGAGCGGCGACGCCTTGACCCGCGAGGTCGACGCCCGCATAGGGCGTCGCGAGTTGCTGGTCGGGGACGCCGCTCCGACGTTCCGCTCCATCCTGTGCGAGACCGTCCTGCGCACGCCCCTGGGCGACCGAAAGGAATGGCGCGAACAGCTGGAGCATCTGCTGGAGATGGGCGAACGCCGCAATGTGACGATCCAGGTCCTGCGGCATTCCGCAGGGCTGCCTGCCCTGACCAACACGCAAAGCATGTTCCTGAAGCTCACGGACGGCCGCACCGTGGCATGGGTGGAGACCGCGCACTCGGGCGATCTGGTCGAGGAAACGGCCTCGGTCGAGCGACTTCAGCTCGCGTACGATCAGGTCCGTGATCTGGCCCTTTCCCCGGCAGAATCACGGAAGTTCATCATGCAGATGTTGGAGGAAGCAGCGTGCGATCCGTCGACCTGAGCAACGTCACGTGGCGCAAGAGCTCCTACAGCAACCCTGACGGCGGCGAATGCCTGGAGGTCGCCGACCCCGGCACCGCCGCTCTCCCCCTCGTCCCCGTCCGCGACAGCAAGAACCCCACCGGCCCCGCCCTCCTCTTCGCGGCCCCCGCCTGGTCCGCCTTCGTCAGCGGGGTCAAGGCGAGGCACTGAGGGAGGCGCAGGTCACCGCGCCACGCCGCGGCAACCATGCGGCGGCCGGCGCGGAGGCGTTGCATGCTCGTTGATCATTGAGACGAGCGGCCGGGGGGCGCCATGTGGTCGAGGTTGTCATCGGGAGCACTCCCACCGCGAGAGCGGTTCGACTGGTTCTCGGACCTCGTCTCGCGGGAGGTGATCCCCACCGCGCTCAGCTCCGAGTGCCCCGCCGACTTCGAGGCGGAGGCGGCCGTGCTGGCGCTGGGGGAGGACGTCAGGGTGGCGAGGTTCGCGTTCTCGCCGCTGCGGTCGAGACGCACGCCGGCCCTGATCCGGCGAGGTGACCCCGAGCAGTACCAGCTGGGGCTGATCCGCGCGGGTGCGGCGTCCTTCTCCCAGCACCGCAACGACTGCGGTGTGACGGCCGGGGACTTCGTGTTCTGGGACACCTCGCGGCCGTCCGAGGCGGTGATACCCGTACGCGCCCGCTCGGTCGAGCTGCTGATGCTCCAACTGCCCCGGCACGTCCTTCCGTTGGGCGCACACCACACCGACCGCCTGCTGGCCCGCCGCATACCGGGCGATCGCGGCACGGCGGCGGTCCTGGCCGGCTTCCTGCGGTCCCTGGAAGCACACGCCGCCGAGTGCGCGTCGCAGCGGGAGCTGGGGCGGCTCGGTTCGATCGCCGTCGACCTGCTGGCGGCCGGCCTGGCGCAGCACCTGGACGTCGAGGAACAGCTCCCCGCCGAGGCGCGCACGCAGGCACTCCTCCGGCGCATCCACACCTTCGTCGACGACCACCTCGGCGATCCGGACCTCTCCCCCGCCACGATCGCGGCCGGGCACAACATCTCGGTCCGTACGCTCCACCAGCTCTTCCAAGGGACGGGGGAGACCGTCCAGGCCCGCATCCGGCGGCGCCGCCTGGAGCGGTGCCAGGCCGACCTCGGCAAGGCCGGTCTCCTTGAGCATCCGATCGCGGTGATCGCCGCCCGCTGGGGGTTCAGCGGCCCGGCCGTGTTCAGCCGTGCCTTCCGGGAGGCCTACGGAATGAGCCCGACCGAGTTCCGCGCGCTCAGCGTCAAGGAGGCCCGCACTCGCCGCACAGTCCGGTGCTCGCCCGCTGCCTAGTCTCCTTTCGCGAGCTCGTCACCGCGGCCCGGCCCGGCCCGTTCCGGCCCGGCCGCCACGACCCGCGTCAGCCGACCACATCGCAAGGGGGACTCCGTATGTTCTCGTCGCTCCGCTCCCGAACCGGCGCGGCCGCCGTCTCCGTCGCCGGTGCCGCTCTGGCACTCGTGGCGACCGCGACACCCGCCTCCGCAGGCACCAACGGCCAGCAGATCGAGTTCTTCGACCGTCAGTCGTCCGTCTACTCGATCTGGATCAACGGCTTCAACCAGTACGGCCAGCAGGTCACCCACTGCGTCAACACCCCCGGTGAAACCACCTGGGTGTCCGGCTGGTGGTGGAAGGGCCAGAACTCCGTCGTCGGCTTCAACCGGTCCGACTGCAACGGCGATGCCATCTGGTCCACCCGCAACGACATCCCCGTCAGCCAGCCGTCCGACTGGTACCTCGTCAGCGACTGACCCACTCCATCCGAGCACAGGACACCGACAAATCATGTCCCTGCGAGTCACCATCGCACGCGGCATCACCACAGCCGCCTTCGCCGCCGTCCTCGCCACCGGCTTCGCCGCCCCGGCCTCCGCCGGAACCAACGGCCAGCAGATCCTCTTCACCGACGACCGCGGCGACACCTACTCGGTCCTGATCTCAGGCCACAACCAGGACGGCCAGCAGGTCAGCCACTGCTTCAGCACCCCCGCAACCGACAACTACCTGTCCGGTTGGTGGTGGAAGGGAACCGTCGCCGTCACCGGCTACGCCGGCTCGGCCTGCTCCGCGGAGCTGTACAACTTCGGCTTCACCGTCCCCACCAACTGGTCCAGCGACTACTACCAGGTATGGGACTGACCGTGATCCGCAACCTCACCAAGGCAGGCGCCGCACTCGCACTGGGCGCCGGCGCTCTCCTCCTCGCCTCCGCCCCCGCCTCCGCCGGGACCAACGGCCAGCAGATCCGCTTCTACGACCAGCGCGGCGACGTCTACTCGGTGTTCCTGTACGGCACCAACCAGGACGGCCACACGGTCGCCGGGTGCTTCGACACCCCCAAGACGGACAACTACATCAGCGGCTACTGGTGGAAGTACGACCTCTCGGTCACCTGGTATCCGCAGTCCGGCTGCAACGGAACCGCCATCGAGCCCAGCCCCGAGACCTTCAGCATCCCCGTGTCCCAGTCCTCCGACTGGTACACCATCTACGACCTCTGAGAGCCCCGGTGAACCTTCGCAGGACCACAGCAGCGATAGGCGGGGCGCTCGCCACCGCCACCGCCCTCACCGCCCTGACCGCCGCGCCCGCGTTCGCCGGCACCAACGGGCAGCAGATCGCCTTCAACGACCGCCAGGGCACCGTCTACTCCGTCCAGATCTCCGGACAGAACCAGAACGGCGACTGGACCGTGCACTGCTTCAACACCCCCAGCACGAACAACTACCTGTCCGGCTGGTGGTGGAAGGGCACCACGCACATCGTCGCCAACACCGACGGCAACTGCGGAGCGGACGGCGGCGTGGAGAAGGCCAACTTCTACACCGACGTTCCGTTCTCCCAGTCCGGCGACTGGTGGTGGGTCAGCGACTGATGCGCGCCCTCGGCCCGACCATCTTCAGCGACTGACCTCCAGCACACCCACCGCAACCAGAAGGAACCTCTGCCATGAGCATCAAGACGAAGATCGCCAAGCTCGGCGCGGTCGTCGCCACCGGAGCCGCCCTCACCGTCCTCGGCTCCGGCGCCGCGTTCGCCGGGTCCAACGGCCAGCAGCTGAAGTTCTACGACCACCAGGGCGACACCTACTCCATCTCCGTCGCCGGGTACAACCAGAACGGCCAGTGGACCACCGCCTGCTTCAACACCCCCAACACCGACAACTACATCGGCGGCTGGTGGTGGAAGGGTGACCTGACCTGGACCGGCCACAGCCAGAGCAGCTGCTCCGGCTACGACACCACCCCGCAGAAGTGGACCACCGTCCCCGTGTCCCAGTCCTCCGACTGGTGGGGCATCACCCAGTAGTCACGATGCGGTTCGCGGCGTCGTGCACCGCCGTGCGGTGCGCGATGCCGCTGCCGAAGCAGCGCCGGGCGAAGACGGATCGCGTCAACCTACGGGTGTCAGAACCCGGTGTAGCGCCCCGGCCGGTGGTTGAGCGCCAGGACGACGTTGAGGACGATGGCGCCGACGGCGGAGATGAGGACCTGGAGCGGGGAGACGACCGCGAGGGACGCCGCCACGACGAGGACGTCGAGGACCATCTGGACGTAACCGGCGCGCACACCGAAGCGTTCCTGCATGATCAGGGCGAGGATGTTGAAGCCGCCGAGGCTGGACCGGTGCCGGAACAGGACGAGGAGGCCGACGCCGGCGAGCAGGTTGCCGACGAGCGCGGCATAGACCGGGTCGATGTCGATCTCGGCGATCTCGGCGGGGTGGAGGGACGCCAGCAGAGAGACGAGGCCGACCGACAGCGCGGTGCGGATCGTGAAGTCCCACCCCTTCTTCCGTACGGCGAGTGCGAAGAAGGGCAGGTTGACCGCGAGGAAGATCACCCCGAACGGGACGTCGACCGCGTAGCTGAGCAGGAGCGCGAGGCCGGCGGTGCCGCCCGTGACGGTCCCGCTGGTCCGCAGGAGGAACAGCCCGAGCGACGCGATGAAGGTTCCCGTGAGGATCCCCACGACGTCCTCGACCCGGCTGTGCTTCACCGGACCGGCGGCGGCCACGGTGGTCGGGGTGGCGGGGGTGGCGGGGGTACTCGGTATCGCGGTCGCGGTCGTGGCTGCATCGGTCATAACGGCCATACTCGAAGCGAACCGGGCGGAATCACAAGCTCCGGGCTCCGGACTGGGACGGATGCACGCCTGAAGGAAGAATTCCGGGCAGAATGACAAGCGTGACGACGATCGACCCGCTTGATGCCCGGATCCTGCTCGCCCTGGACGATCACCCGAGCGCGACGATCCTGCAGCTGGCGAAGGTGCTCGGGGTGTCCCGCAACACCGTGCACGCGCGCCTCCAGCGGATGGAGCGCGCGGGGACGCTGCTCGGTTTCAGCCAGCGCGTGTCGCCGGCGTCCATGGGCTACACCCTCGTCGCGTTCGTGTCGCTCGCGATCAGCCAGAGCGAGGGGACCAGCGCGATGACCCTGCTTGAGGACATTCCGGAGGTCGTCGAGGTGCACGCGACCACCGGCGAGGCCGATCTGCTCGCCAAGGTCGTCGCGCGGGACACGGCGGACCTGCACCGCATCAACCAGACCATCCTCCGCATCGACGGGGTGGTCCGCTCCAGCACCGCCGTCTCCCTCTGGGAGGCCATGCCCAACCGGACCCGGGCCCTGCTGGAGTCGGTCGCGCACGGCCCGGCCGACTCGTAGAGCCGACCGGGCCACGCCATCTCGAACGCGTCGCGTCAGCCGACGAGCATCGCGCTGAAGCGCGACTCGACCGCGTCGTACTCGGTCACGCGCACGCGCACGGTCGCGCCGACCGCGGCACGACCACCACGGACGAGCCCCGGCACACCGGAATCGGACTCGATCAAGAGCCCGAACGGCTTGGCGGACGTGACGGCGGCATCGACCTCGTCACCGGCCTTCAGGAGGGTTCCGGACATACGGCTCACCCCCTCTCCACATCCTCGGGGTGCGTCGGCCAGCGGTGCGCACGCGGCCCCAGGTTCCTTCTGTCGCGGGGCGGCGCGGGCGCCGGACTCTGCCCGGACGTCACAGAGCGGATGGTACAGGCCGAGGTGCGGCGAGGGTCTTCTCCCGCAGGGTGAAGGACTTCGGCGGGCCACCTGGCTGCGGCTTGCCCGCCACGCTGCCGACGGCGCGGTAACCGGCGTCCTGGTAGTAGGCGTTGAGGGGCGCGTTGTCGGCCAGGCAGTCGAGACGGACACGGGTGCGGCCGGTCGCGGCGACGCGGTGTTCGGCGGCGGCCAGGAGGAGGCGGCCCGTGCCGGGTGCGGCGGTCGTCCGGTCGACCATGAGCCGGTGCACGTACCCGGCCACGGGCGGCTGCACACCCCACGCGGCCTCGTCGTCCCACCACAACTCCCAGGCCCCGGCGACCCCGCCCTGCTCCGTCTCCGCGATCCACACCTCGCCGCCGCCGGCCATCACGCGACGGAAGTGTTCCTCCTTCAGCTCCCCCGGCCGCCACTGGCCGGTGACGCCACGCGCCAGCATCCATCGGGCGGCGTCGTCCCGAAGCCGTACGAGGGTGGGAAGGTCGGCCTCGGCCGCGAGCCGCACGCGAAGATCGTTCACGCGGGGGATGCTCGCACATCCGCGCGGTCGGGTAGCCGGGGTTCAGTCGTCCACTCCTCGCCACCGGGAGTGATCAGCGGGGCATGCATCCCGACCCTAAGACCGCCATCAGTCGCCGAGTCGGGCCCCAGCCACCCCATTTCACCTCGGCGCACCCCTAAACGGCGGGGAAGTGGTCCTCAGGCAGCAACCGCGAACCGAGCCCCCACCCACCGGGCAGCAGAACGCCCCCGGCGCGGAGCACTCGGAAAGAGGGCGGCCGCACCAGAGACCCACGCAGGACGACAGGCCCTCTGCTCCCCGTCACGCGGCGTGCTCCGCCATCAGGCAGCGCCACTCGCCGCACAGGCCCCGTTCCGGGGCCCGGAAGGCCCGCTCGCAGATCTCGCACGACTGGTACGGGTGGAGGGGCGGAGGCGGGGCGGGGAGTGGGGGTGGGATCAGGCGGGTGAGGCGGTGGCGGAGAAAGCCGGCCGGGTACTTCAGCGGGTCCGGGAGGGAGTCCGTGAGGGCGCGGCGTACGGCGTCCGGCTTGCAGCCGCGGTCGAACCAGTCCTCCACGAGGGGCACCAGGCGGTGGACGTCCCGTACGGACAGCAGCAGGCCGGGGTGGCAGGAGCGCAGGCCGAGCAGCAGATCGGCGGCCGGGCCCGTAGGGGGCTCCTCCGGGGACGTCTCCGGCGGGGTCGCTTCCCGTACGCGTACGGGCTCGGGGGCCGGCAGCCGTACGGGCTCGGGCGCACCGCCACCCGACGGCGGCCCCGGATCGGGGTCAGGGTCAGAGTCGGGGTCGGGCTCCGGGTCCCACCCCGGGTCGGGCTCAGGCGCCGGCCCAAGGCCCGCCTCCGACTCCGACTCCCGCTCCGGCTCGGCGGCGGAGTCCAGCGGCATCCAGCGGGCGTCCGGGTGGTTGTACGAGGTCGTCTGCGTGACCACCCGGCCGTTGGGGAGGCGCACCCGGGTGCGCTCTAGGTAGCCGTACTCCTCCAGCTCCCGCAACGCGGCGGCGATGCGGATATGGCCCTCCTCGGGGGAGGCGGCGGCAAGTGCGCGGATGGAGACGTCGGAGCCCTCGGGCAGCGACTGGATGTAGGCGGAGAGCGATCTGGCGAGGAACGACAACCGCCGGTCCTGGATCAGCTCGTTCTCGATGATCGTGAAGCCACGGCTCCGCTTGATTTTCATGTGTCCAACACCGGATCGGGTGGTAGTCCGGGGAGTCCCGGGCGCGGCGCAGCGGCGACCGCTAAGGTTCTTGTCATCCATCAGGAAGGTCTCGCTTCCTCGTTGGTCAGGCCCTCGCCGGGAGTGCTAGTCCCGGACGGGGGCCGAACTTTTTTCTGGCTCGCCGTGAGCATATGCCAGGCAACACGCCCCGAATCCAGCCCAGTTGGATCAATTCGCTCATGTGGGTGACAGGCGACATTTGTGTTGCCGAGGGGGTCTGCAGACGCAGGGGGCGGGGGGTGGGTTGGGTGGGTTGGTTCTTTCCCAAGTACTTGGTCTTTGATCGCCAAACCCACCGGATCCGGGCCCGCCACGATTCGGCCGCAATGGTTCCGGCGGTTCCGGGAAGACGCAAAACCCGCAGGTCAGCCGCCCGGCCGTGCACCGGCACGTACGACCGGCACGCAGCCGCCCACGATCCGGCTCGCACTGGCACATACGTAAGGGGCCGGTCCCATAGGACCGGCCCCTTACCGACGTCTCGCGGCGAAGACTTACTTCGCGGAGACCTCCTCAAGGCAGAGCACGAACTTGTCCGGGCCGTACTGCTGTGCCAGCGCCCCGTACTTGTTCTCGTCGCACTTGTTCAGATCGAAGGTGCCCTTGTGCACCTGGGCGACCTTGAACAGGTCCGGCTTGCCCGAGGAGCAGTCCTGGGTGTCGACCTTGGGCTTGTCGTCCGGGCCGGTCACGGTGACACAGTCGCCGACCTCGGCGTGGACCGGGGTCTTGCCGGCGAGGAAGTCGAGGCCGAAGCGCGCGCCGTACGCCACGCCGACCTTCACGATGCCGATGACCACGAGGAGCACGACGAAGACGATGATCGCCTTCAGCTTGCCGCCCTTCTTCTGCGCGGGCTGCTCGGGCTGGGGCGCGGGCTGGCCGGGCGCGGCGGCGAACGGGTCGGACGGCTGAGGCGTGGTCATCTCGGGATCCTTGAACGGCGTGGACATGATCGAACGCGCACGTTACACAGCGCAAAATCACCAAATCGGACCAATCGCTTCCGTTTCCCATTCCGGTACGCACTCGTGACCCTGCCGCACTGTCAGAAAACCGCCACAAGATCATCTATTTCGTCCCTGAAAAGGGCCGAACGGCCCTTCCCACCAGGGACTTTCGACAGCACACAGGGGCCGGTCGCCCCGGGGCTCCACGTGAACATCGCGTGATCGGATCGCGAAGGAGAACTGTCCACCGGCATTCAGGGAGACACGGAGCTGTGGGGATGAGCGGGCACCAGGACGACTACCACGCCTTGCTCGCGCGGCACGAGGCGATGCGGCTGCGCAACCAGCTGCGGTCGTCCGGCCGCGCCGACGACGGCGGGCGGCGGCCTGCGGTGAGAGCGACCGTAGCGGCAACGGCCGCGGGAGTCGAGAGTTATGACGGAGCTGCCGATCAGGCGCTCATCGGGAGGCACCTGGCGGCCGTCACCCCGTTCGGGGATCTGATCGACCGGCTCTACGCGGCGCTGTTCGGCCGCCACCCCTACCTCAGGCGCCTGTTCCCCGACTCGATGGAGTTCCAGCGCTCCCATCTGGAGCGTGCCTTCTGGTACATGATCGACCACCTCGACCGGCCCTCCGAACTGGCCGCCGAGTTCGCCCGCCTGGGGCGTGAGCACCGCAAGCTGGGCGTGCTGCCGGTGCACTACGAGGTGTTCGAGGCCTCCCTGGTCGACGCGCTGCGCCGGACCGCGGGCGGCGCGTGGAACGCGGAGGCGGAGGGGGCCTGGATACGCATGCACCGGTTCGTCGCCGCGTCCATGGTGGCGGGCGCCGACGACGCCCTGGGCGAGCCCGTCGCCTGGAACGCCACCGTCACCGGGCACGAGCGGATCGGCGCCGACCTGGCGATCCTGCGGGTGCGGCCCGCCGAGCCGTACCCGTACCGCGCCGGGCAGCACGCGCGCGTGGAGACGCCGCTGCTGCCGCACACCTGGCGGCCGTACACCCCGGCCTGTGTGCCCGGCGAGGAGCTGGAGTTCCATGTGCGGCGCACCGGGCCCGGCGGGGTCAGCGACGCGCTGGTCACGCACACCGGCGTCGGGGACGTGCTGAAGCTCGGCGCGGCGCAGGGCACCGCCACGCTGGAGGAGGACCCGGTCCACGACGTCCTGATCGTCGCGGGCGGCACCGGCTGGGCGCACGCCAAGGCGCTCCTCGACGAGCTCTCCCGGCGCCGCCCGGCGGGCGTGACGGCCCGTCTCTTCCTGGGCGCCCGCGACGCCTCGGAGTTCTACGACCAGGCGGCGCTCGAACGCCTTGAGGCCCGCAGCCCGTGGCTGGAGGTGACGCGGGTGGCCGAGGCCCCCGGGGGCGGCACGGCGGGCGCGGAGGGCCGCAGCGCGCTCCTGGACGCCGTCCTCGGCTCCCGTACGGACTGGTCGAAGCACCTCGCGTACGTCAGCGGCCCCACCGGCCTCGTCGCCGCGGCGGCCTGGCACCTCACGGAGGCGGGCCTGCCGCCCTCGCAGCTGCGCCACGACCCGATGCCGGTCGCGTCCACGGCGGCGCACGCCCTCCAGGTGTAAGGGGCGCGGCGGGCGATCAGCCGTAGTAGCCCGTCCCGTGGGCGCCCCGCGGGTCCATCTGCCGCTGCCGGTCGAGCACGCGCCGCAGGTCGGCGGCGAGCGGGTGGTACGGGCCCTGGTCGCGCTCCACGTCGTAGAGCAGCGCGGTCAGGTGGGACACGGCGGCGGGCTGCTCGCCGGTGGCGAGCATGAGCAGACCGATGCGGTGGCGGATGTCGAAGGCCCGCTGCCGCAGTTCGGGGTCCGCGGCGGCGCCCTGCTCGTGGTACGGCAGAAGCGCGCGGAACTCGGTGAGCGCCGCCGCCGGGTCGCCGAGCTGCTCCAGGCACAGCGCCGCGTCGTAACGGAAGCGCAGGGTCTGCGGGTCGTACGGGCCGGCCTCGGCCACCCGGTCCTCGGCGAGGCGGCGCAGCTCGGGCAGCGCCCGGCGGTACTGGCCGTCGTCCATCAGCGTCGTCGCGTACTGCTTGCGCAGGATGCGGACGACCGGCGAGCGCTCGCCGTGCTCGGCCGCGGCGGCCGGGAGGATGGCGCCGAGGACGTCCACGGCCTGGGTGATCGAGCCCTCGCCGAGGAGCCGCTTCACCTCGTCGACGGCGGCGGCCACGTCCGGCCGGGCGCCGGGCGCCGGGGGCACCGTCGGCGGCGCGGGCACGGGCACGGGCGAGGGCGCCGGGATGGCCGCCCGGTCGGGCCACGGCGCGTGCGGGCGGCGGAAGGGGCGGGTCGGGTCGAGCGGCCCAGTGGAAGGGCTGCCGGACAGGCCGCCGGACAGGCCACCGGACGAGCCGAAGGCGGGGCCCGGCATGCCCGGCACCCCCGGCGCAGGCAGCAGCGGAAGCAGTCCCTCGTACACCTCCTGGGCGCCGGACGGGCGCGCCTGCGGGTCCTTGGCGAGCAGCCGGAGCACCAGCGCCTCCAGGGCCTCCGGCACCTCGGGACGCACCTGGCGGACCGGCACCGGCGCGTCGTGGAGGTGGCGGTGGAGCACGCCGAGGGCGGTGGAGCCGGCGAACGGCACGTTGCCGCTGAGGAGTTCGTGGAGCAGCACGCCGAGCGCGTAGAGGTCGGTGTACGGGCCGACGACGCCGCCCATGGCCTGCTCGGGCGCCATGTACGCGGGCGTGCCGATGGGTGAGCCGGTGTGGGTGAGGCGGGTGGTGTCGGTGTCGAGGACGGACGCGACGCCGAGGTCGAGGACGGTGACGGTGCCGTCGGGGCGGACCATCACGTTCCGCGGCTTGAGGTCGCGGTGCACGATCGGCACCGCGTGCACGGCGGCGAGCACCGCGCACAGCTGGGCGGCGACGGACACCGCCCACGGCCAGGGGTACGGGTCGTGCTCGGCGAGGTGGTCCGCGAGGTCGGCGCCCTCCACGTACTGCATGACCAGATACAGCTCGTCGCCGTCGCTGCCCGCGTCGTGGACGGTGACGAGGCCCGGGTGGTCGACCTGTGCGGTCACCCGGCACTCGCGCACGAAGCGGCGGCGCAGCTCGTCGGCTGCGGTCGCGGGGCCGCTGATGGCGGTCGGGCTGAGCAGCTTGACCGCGACCCGGCGGTCGAGGCGTCCGTCGTACGCCGTCCACACCTGGCCCATGCCGCCCTGGCCGATGAGGGTGGCCAGCTCGTAGCGCCCGCCGACGACCCGGCCGTTCATCTACTGCCGTCCCGGGGGTCCTTGCGAAGGAGGTCGCTGAGCTCGTCGAGCTCGGCGCGGACCTGGTCGATGCGGGGGCTGGGAGGCGTGAGGGGCTGCGGCTGGGGCGTGGGCTGCGGCTGGACGGGCGGGAAGCCGTAACCCTGCTGAGGCTGCTTGGCCTGCTGGGACTGCTGGGGGACCTGGTGCTGGTGCCGCGGCATGGTGGGCGCGTACGGGTTGTACGGGGCGGGCGGCGGGACGGGGCCGCGCAGGCGTATCCGGTCGTGGCGGATGTCCACCACCAGGTAGTACGCGGTGAACGCCGCCGCGGTCAGCAGGATCGTCGCCACGACGATGTCGGCCTGGGTCGTCTCGATGTCCTCGCCCTCCGGCATCAGCACGATGCAGGCGCCGAGCACCACGATCGAGACGCCGAACAGGATCCAGTCGATCACCCGCCGGGTCAGCAGGGCGATGCGCAGCGCCGTCGCCCAGGTGAGGAAACCGATGCTGAACAGCGGCAGCAGGGTGAACAGCACCCTCAGCACGATGACCGACGCCGGCACGCCCTGCCGCTGCGGCGGCGTGGCGGGCGGCGGGTACCCCTGGCCGTACATTCCTGCTCCTGGTGACCTGAAAAGCCCGACTGTCGGAGATGAGCGTATACACCGACTCCGACAGGCACCCAGGGGTTGTGCATAACCGTGTTCGGGCCGTTGTTCAGGGCGCGACCGTGCCGTCCGCGAGGCCGTCGTACATGCCCTGCACCAGCTGTTCGCCGAGCCGTCCGGCGAGCCGCAGCGCCTCCTCGAACTCGGCGAGCGCGCGGAACCGGGCGCCGTAGCGCCGCTGTTCGGCGAGCGGCAGGCGCGGCAGCTGGAGGCGCCGTACGTCGAGCCGGGTGGCGGTCGAGGCGTACGAGCTGGCCTGCCGCTTGTTGGCGGTGGCGCGCAGGAAGCCGGCCAGGAACCAGGGGTCGACGGCGGCCGGGTCGGGACGCAGGAGGTGCACGTTGCGGCCGAGGGCGGCGCCCGCGGTGGCCGCGTCGACGACCCGGGCGACGGCGCCGCCGCCGAGGACGGGGACGACGACGTCGCCGGCGGCGAGCAGCACCGGTTCCTCGGCGGGCTCGCCGGGCGGGGCCTCGGGGAGGGTGCCGGAGGGCGGCTGGGCGGCGAGGACGTCGGTGTCGGTGAGGACGGGGACGCGGACGGGGGTGCCCGCGGCGGCCGAGCCGGTGCCGCCGGCGTGGAGGGTGAGCGCGCCCGCGCGGGCGAGTTCGCCGACGGTCGTCGCGGTCCGGTGGACGCCGAGGGCGCCGACCGCGCCGTCGATGTCGGTGGCGGGCGGCGGGGTCAGCTCGCGGGTGCGGCGCAGGGTGGCCGTGAGGCGGTCGCGTACGCCGTCGAGCTGGGCCGCGCCCTCGGCGGCGGCGGGCGGCGGGAGATGTCGGGCGGGGGCCAGGTCGACGTCGTCGTCGAGGAGTTCGATGACGGGCACGGAGCGGCTCGCGCCGGGGGTCTCGGCGAGCGTGCCTTCCTGGTCGAAGGGGTGCCAGGCGGCGAGGACGGCGGTCTCGACGGCGGGCCAGTCGAGCCGGTCGCGGCCGGTGGCTCCGCCGGCACCTCCGGCGCTGCTTTCGGGCGCCGTGTCGACGAGGAGCAGCTCGGCGGGCGGGCGTTCGCCGGGGACGGGCTTGCGCAGCACCCAGAGGTGGAGCGGGATGCCGTACGGGGGTGCCGCGCCGGCCGGCAGGGCGACGACGGCCCGCAGCGCGCCGCGGCGCAGCAGGTCGGCCCGGATGCGGCGGCCGGAGCGGCGGGAGGCGGCGGCGGGCGGCATGAGGAGGACGGCGGTGCCGCCGGGGCGCAGCCGGGCCAGGGCGTGCTGGACCCAGGCCAGCTCGGACTCCGTACGGGCCGGGAAGCCGTACTCCCAGCGCGGGTCGTAGGCGAGCTCGTCGTGGCCCCAGTTGCGCTCGTTGAACGGCGGGTGGCAGACGACGGCGTCGGCGGCGAGGGCGGGGAAGGCGTCGGCGCGGAGGGTGTCGCCGGGGAGGACGTGGACGGCGGGACCCTTGCCTGCCTTGCCGGTCCTGCCGGCCCGGCTCGCTCTGCCTGTCTCGCCGCCGAGGGCGAGGCGGAGAGCGGTGAGGGCGGCGAGGTCGGGGTCGGCGTCCTGGCCGTAGAGGGCGGCTGCGGGGCTCCCGCTGTCGGCGCGGGTGGCCGCGCGGAGGAGGGCGCCGGTGCCGCAGGCGGGGTCGAGGACGGTGGCGGCGGGGCCGGCGAGGGCGGCCATGAGGGCGGCGGGGCCGGGCGGGGTGAGCGTGTACTGGCGCGGGTTGGCGTCCAGGTGACGCCCGAGCAGGAACTCGAAGGCGTCGCCGGGGCTCGTCTCGGCGACCAGTTCGGCGGCGCCGCGCAGGAGGGGGACGGACGGGACGAGCTCGTGGGCGGCCGGGGTGCGGACGGAACGGGTGGCCCCGAGGCGCTCGGTCAGCGTCTCCTCCAGGGGTACGGGGAGGAGTTCGGCGAGGCGGGCGTCGGGCGCCGCGGCGAGGGTGGGCCAGGCGCCGGCCCGGTCGCGGACGAGGAGCAGCGCGCAGCCCGCGTGCACGAGGGCGGTGACGGCGCCGGCGGGGTGGCCGGCGACCTGCTGCCAGACCCGCTCGCCGAGCGGGACCTCGGCGAGCTTGCCCTGGGCGCGCAGCCAGGACTCGACGTCGCCGAGGGCGAAGGACGGGCTGGTCTCGGTGCCGCCGACCGGCTTGGGGAAGTCGGCGTGGCGGCGGCGCCAGTTGCTCACGGCCGCCCGGCCGACTCCCGCGAGGCGGGCGATGCCCGCGGCGGTCACCTCAGCTGCGCTCTCCGGCACGTGCCTCATCTCCCCGTCCGTGGGTCCCTGGCTCCAGTGTGACGCCGATCTTACGCGCGAACACCCGATTCACTACTTCACAGTGTGAGCCGATCAGTTTTTTGTGAACCGTGTTGACTCGGTTCACAGTCTCTGCTGTGATTGACCCATCGCAAACGGAGTTCACAGCAGCCCCGGAAGGTGCCTCAGTCATGTCTCAGAACACGAACGGCCAGCAGGAGCAGCGCAACTGGTTCGCCCGCCACAAGGTGCTCACCGCGGTCGGCGCGGTCGTCGCCGTCATCGTGATCGGCTCGGCGGTGGGTGCCGGCGGCGGCAGCGGTGACAGCGACTCCCCGAAGGCCGGCGGTCAGCAGGAGCCGGCGAAGAAGGGCGCGGACAAGAAGGACGGCGCCACGGGCGGTGCCGGGAAGACCGAGGAGAAGAAGGCCGTCACGGTCGACGGCGACGGCGACCACGAGGTCGGCAAGGACGTGAAGCCCGGCCTCTACCGCTCCACCGGGAACGGTGACGACGCTGGCTGCTACTGGGAGCGCGCCAAGGACTCCTCGGGCGAGACCGACTCGATCCTCGCCAACGACAACGTGACGGGCACCAGCTACGTCCAGGTGGCGGCCACGGACAAGATCTTCAAGTCCTCCGGCTGCAAGTCCTGGGAGGCCGTGGACCCGAAGGCCACCGGCACCCCGAAGAACGAGCTCAAGGGCAACGGCGGCATGTTCAAGGTGGGCGTCGACATCGCCCCCGGCACGTACAAGTCGACCGGCAACAAGGACGACGCGTGCTACTGGGAGCGCGCGAAGGACGCCAGCCACAGCACGGACGCGATCCTCGCCAACGACAACGTCTCGGGCACGGCGATCGTCAAGGTCTCCGCCTCCGACGCCTACTTCAAGTCCACGGGCTGCGGCGACTGGGTCAAGACCGGCTGACCCGGCGCGCCCCCGCGCCCGGCGGGGGCCGGCCGGCCCGGGGCCCCGCACCTCTCCCCCCGTACCCCTCTGACACCCGCACTCCCCCGCACTCCCCCGTAACCCCCGTACTCCCCCGTACGACCCCCATCCCCCCTCGGAGAACCGAACCGTCATGTCTGCCACCGTCCGCGCCCGCCGGGCCGCCCTCGCCGCCACCCTCTGCGCCGTCGTCACGCTCGGCGCGACCGCCTGCGGCCCCTTCTCGGACTCCACGCCGCCCAAGGCCTCCGGCCCCTTCGGGGAGCTGACCGGCCCGCAGATCGTCGACAAGGCGATCGCGGCGACGAAGACCGCGAAGTCGCTGAGCATGGACCTCGACCTCAAGACCTCGGACGGCCCCCTGAAGGGGTTCGTGTCCACCGACGTCCAGGGGCAGTGCGCGGGGACGCTGACGATCGGCACGACGGGCACCGCCGAGCTGATACGCCCCGCGGACAAGGCGGTCTACCTCCGCTTCGACGAGGCCTTCCTCAAGGAGCAGTCGAAGGGCGAGTCGGCCGACGTGCAGGCGGCCGTGCTCAAGGAGATGAAGGGGCGCTGGGTGAAGACCGACGCCAAGGACCCCGACGCCAAGGACATGCTCGACCTGTGCGACCTGAAGGCGCTGCTCGCCGACTTCGAGCAGGACACGGCCGGCACAGTGCAGGGCGAGGAGACGACGGTCGGCGGCGCGAAGGCGCTGACGCTGACGCAGACGTACCAGGGCGGCGAGAAGGACACGTTCTACGTGGCCACGGAGGGGAAGCCGTACCTGCTGAAGATCGTCACGACGGGCGGGGACGAGCCGGGCACGATCGTCCTGTCCGGCTACGACAAGCCGGTCACGGCGAAGGCGCCGGCGAAGAAGGACGTGGTGGTCACGGACTGACTCCGAAGCGAGTCAGCCGGCAGGAACGCGAAAGGCGTGACGGCCTCCGGAGGGGGGCGGCCGTCACGCCTTTCGCCTGCGTGGGCCGGGGTCAGAGCACGTGCCGGACCCAGATGTTCGGCTCGACGTAGACCGCGTAGCCGCGGGCGGTGTCGCAGTGCACCGGCACCAGGGCGCCGGGGACCTCGACCGGCCCGTCGGTGTCGAAGGCCAGCCCCGTCCAGGACCGCCACTGCTCCACGGACCCGCCGATCGTCATCGACGCCGGCGCCACCTTGACGACGCTGCCGCCCGCGCGCACGTGCACGCGCAGCCACGGGTCGTGCGGCAGCCCGTCCGACTCGCGGGTGCGGTGGGCGTACTCGTGGATGGAGGCGGCGGCCTCCAGGTGCTTGCCGTTCGGGCGGAGCGGGGCGACGAGCTCGGCGTGCCCGAGGCGGCGGGCGTTGTCGCGCATCGCCGAGAGCATGCGGTGCGACAGACCCTGGCCGAGCGCGCCGGTGTCCACGGTGATCTCGATCGCGCTCACCGTGTCCGGCGTCCGCCCGTGCCGCAGATCCGAGAACGCCCACAGCAGCACCTGGTCCCACCCGGTGTCCGGCAGCTCCCCGCGCCCCTCGGCCTTCAGCGCGAACGGCACGCTGAACCCGCGCGCCACGACGTCCTCGCCGTCGGGCCCGTCGGTGGCGACGAGCACGTACTCCGGGAACTCGGCCACGATGCGCCCGATGTGGCTCCAGCCCACCGGGTCGTACATCATGAACTCCGGCCAGAGGTCCTTCATCTGCCACAACTTCCCGGCGAGAGCGGGCCGCTCGGCGAGGGTGGTGATGTACACGTCCATGCCGGTGAGGCTAACCGCCCTCCGCCGCCTCGTCGTCAGGTTTTCGCCGCGGAACGGGACGCCCGGCACCCGCTCGACGCGGGTCCAGCCCCTCCAACCACGCGTTTCGCCTCCGGACTGCTCGGTTCCGGCGGAGGTGCGGGTTCCGCTCAACTCTCCGACAATGAAAGGGAATAGCCCGGGTCGATCACGCCTTGTCCCTGTCACACGCAGTCACGCCGGCAACGGCGGCAGCAACGACAACGGGGGACCGGACATGACCAGCCGCACCACGCTTCGGAGCGCAGGGCTCGCCCTGCTCGCCGCACTGACCCTCACGAGCACCCTCACCGGCACGCCCGCCGCCGCGGCGCAGCCTGCCGGGCAGGGTGGCGCCTGGCAGGGCGCCTGGGCCACCTCGCCGCAGGCTCCCACGGCCCCGTTCGGCCCGAACTGGTCCACGCAGGGCTTCGCCGACCAGACCGTGCGCCAGGTCGTGCGGGTCACGTCGGGCGGCACCAGGGCCCGGATCGAGCTGAGCAACCGCTACGGCGGCGCCCCGCTGCGGATCACCGGTGCCACGGTCGCCAAGACCGCCGGCGGAGGTGCCGTGCAGCCCGGTTCGGTGCGCGCGCTGACCTTCGGCGGCGGCCGCGGCTCCGTCACGATCCCCGCGGGCGGCACCCTGGTCAGCGACGGCGTGCCGTTCAGGACAAGCGCCCTGGAGTCGGTGACCGTCACCCTCTACCTCGCCGGGCCGACCGGCCCCGCCACCTTCCACCACTTCGCGGGTGCCACGAGCTACCGCGCGACCGGCGACCACCGGTCCGACGCGTCCGGAGCGGCCTTCACCGAGCGCAGCGCCTCCTGGTACTACCTGTCCGGCGTCGAGGTCTCCGGCGGCCCGCGGGGCCACCGGGACCGCGACGGCATCGTCGCCTTCGGCGACTCCATCACCGACGGCGTCGGCGCCGCCCCCGACGCCGACAACCGCTACCCCGACGAGCTCGCCGAGCGCCTCGCCGACACCGGCCGCCCGCGCCCCGTCCTCAACCACGGCATCGGCGGCAACCAGGTCACCAACGACGTCACCTGGGCGGGCGAGGCCGCCACCGCCCGCTTCCGGAAGGACGTGCTGACGGAGAAGGGCGTCGGCACGGTGATCCTCCTCGAAGGCATCAACGACATCGGCGGCAGCGGCCCCGCCTTCCCGGGAGGCCCCACCCCCGAGGTCTCCGTGAACCGTCTCATCGAGGGCCACCGCACCCTCATACGCCAGGCCCACGCCCACGGCATCAAGGTCGTCGGCGCGACCCTCACCCCGATCAAGGGCTCGTTCTACGACACCCCGGAGAACGAGGCCAAGCGGGACGCGTTCAACGCGTGGGTCCGCACCTCGGGCGCGTACGACGCGGTCGTCGACTTCGACCGGGCCGTCGCCGACCCCGCCGACCCGGACCGCATCCTGCCCGCCTACGACTCCGGCGACCACCTCCACCCGGGCGACGCGGGCTACACCGCGATGGCCGGGGCGCTGGACCTCGACGAGCTGTAGGCCCGACCGTGCCGGTGCGGCACCCCGTACGCCCTCACGGGGCGGGGTGCCGCACCAGCCACTCCTGGAACTCACGGTGGCGGAACTGGTAGACGGCGCCGGAGGTACGCATGAGCCCCGCGGCGACGGACCAGTCGAGGAAGCGGACGAGGCGGAGCGGCAATCGGTGCACGTTGCGCAGACGGAACAGGCCGTAGGCGAGGAGCCTGGCCATGAACACCATGCTCAGAAGAACCAGCGCGGGAACGAGGGTGAGATCCTCCGGCGACAACGAGCCCCCGGAGGGCAGCAGGTACACGAAGGCCGGGACGGCGCCGGCCAACAGCAGCAACATGAGGAACTGGCCGCGGAGTTCAGCGACCGGACCCGCAGTCGCGCGGTCGACCTCCTCCAGGGTCGCGTAGCCGAGGACGAGGGCGAGCCCCAGCGTCGTGACCCCCACCAGCAGCGCGATCTCTTCACCGCCGAGCTCCCCCGTTCCGAGCTGCCACACCGAGACCAGCACGACGGTCAGCATCGCGAAGCCCCGGAAGCTCCGGGTCAGCCTGCGCACCGCCTGCCGCAGACTCAACCACCACTGCCGGCTGCCGAGCCGGGGCACGGCAAGGAACCGGGGCGCCTCCGCCCCGCTGCTGAGAAGCACCCCCACACCGGCCCCGCCCGCCATCAGCACACCGGCGCACATCGCCACCGACCGGAGGGCCATGCCCAGCTCGGCCTGCCAGAGGGACAGCACCAGCCACAGCCACACCGAACACACCGCCCCGACCAGCGGGACGCGCACCGCCCACCTCGGCACCCGGTTCCCGAGGTCGAGCAGCACCAGATCCGTCCGCGCCGCGCTCCCCTCCCCCAGCAGCTCCGCCAGCGTCCGCAGCCCCCGGTGTATCCGCTCCGGCGCGTAACGCCCGGCGCCCACCAGGGTGTTCGCGGACGAGGCGGCGATGAAACGGGAGAGCAGCAGGTCCCCCGCCTCCGCCTCCGTACCGGCGCGCAGCAGTTCGCCCGGGTCGCCGTCCCAGTCGTACGCCACCGCCGCGAGCGTCAGCCGCCACGGCGTGGACAGGGTCCGGGCGAGCACGCCGCCGGGGCGGTCGCGCAGTTCGTCGAGGAGCGGCTGCCACAGGGCGGGACGGCGGGCCGCGCCGCGGGCGGCGAGGAAGTCGCGGGCCCGGTCCGCGGTGACAGGATCGATCGCGATGCGGGCCGCGTCGAGGACATGGCCGCCTCCCGTCTCCTGGGCGTCGTAGGCACGGGTACGGCAGGTCAGGACGAACGGCGCGGGTTCGGTGCCGTCCTGGTGGCGGGCCAGGACCTCCAGGGCGCGGCCGGCCCGGGAATCGGCCCTGGTGACGCCCTCCTCGCCCTCCTCGTCCATCTCGTCGAGGCCGTCGAGCACGGGCAGCACCATGCGGGCCGCGACGACCTGCCCGGCGGACTTCGCCGACAGCCCGTAGTCCCGCCGCAGGCGCCGGGTCAGCCAGTCCCGCAGCGGTTCACGCGTGTCCCAGTCCGCGAGGGAGACCAGGACGGGCACGGGTTCGTCCTCGGCCCGCACCCGGTTGAGCTCCATGACGAACTTGCGCGCCAGGACGGTCTTCCCGGCGCCCGGTTCCCCGGTGATCACGAGACGCCGTGGCCGTAGCCGCCGGAAGTCCTCCACGACCTTCTCCAGCCGGCCCTCCGGGCTCGCCGGCAGCCGCGCCGCCCGGGCGCTCGCGTACCGGCGGAAGGTGAAGGTGACGTCGATGGCCCTGAGGTCACCGCCGAGCGAACTCATCCACTGCGGCTCACCGGCCGCCTTCACCTCGCGGGCGAGCCGCGCGACGGCCGCCGCCTCGCCGGACTCGCTCCGCGGCCACACCGCGACGGCCAGGACCACGGCGGCCACGCCCGCCGCCATCGCGACGAGGTCGGTCCGGTCCCCCAGGCCCAGGGCGTCCTCCTCCCGGCCCGCCAGGGCCCAGAACACCGTCGGCACGACCAGGACCGCCACCGCGATCCCGGTCAGCCACGCCCGTCTCGTCGCGCTCCCGCGCCCCCCGTCCGACATGGACGCCATGCTGCCGGACGGGGACCGCGCGACGCATCAGGATCCGAGGATGTCCGCCAGGAACTCGCCCGTCCACGCGAGCAGTTCGCGCCCCACCACCGGCTTGCCGCCGATCTTGCCCGTCGTCGGGCGCGGGACCAGGATCTGGTGGACGGCCGGCTTGATGACCGTGCGCGGGTGGAGGCGCTTCAGGCGCAGTTCCTGGGACTCGCGGAGTTCCACCGGGGCGAAGCGGATGTTGGGGCCCTGGAGGACGATCTCGCCGACGCCGCAGGCGCGGGCCAGCATGCGCAGGCCCGCCACGAGGAGGAGGTTCTCAACGGGCTCGGGCAACTTGCCGTAGCGGTCGGTGAGTTCCTCGCGTACGGCCTTGATGTCGGCCTCCGAGTTGGCGGAGGCGATGGCGCGGTAGGCCTGGAGGCGCAGGCGCTCGCCGGGGGCGTAGTCGTGGGGGACGTGGGCGTCGACCGGGAGCTCGATCTTGACCTCCAGCGGGGCTTCTTCCTCCTCGCCGCCCTCCATCTGCGCCCGGTAGTCGGCGACGGCCTCGCCGACCATGCGGACGTAGAGGTCGAAGCCGACGCCCGCGATGTGGCCGGACTGCTCGCCGCCGAGCAGGTTGCCCGCGCCGCGGATCTCCAGGTCCTTCATCGCCACGTACATGCCCGCGCCCATCTCGGTGTGCTGGGCGATCGTCGCCAGGCGCTCGTGGGCGGTCTCCGTGAGCGGCTTCTCCGGCGGGTAGAGGAAGTACGCGTAGCCCCGCTCGCGGCCCCGTCCGACGCGGCCGCGCAGCTGGTGCAGCTGGCTGAGGCCGAAGTTGTCGCCGCGCTCCACGATCAGCGTGTTCGCGTTGGAGATGTCGATGCCGGACTCGACGATCGTCGTCGAGACGAGCACGTCGAACTTCTTCTCCCAGAAGTCGACCACGACCTGTTCCAGGGCCTGCTCCGACATCTGGCCGTGCGCGGTCGCGATCCGCGCCTCGGGCACGATCTCGCGCAGGCGGGCGGCGGCCCGGTCGATGGACTCGACACGGTTGTGGATGTAGAAGACCTGGCCCTCGCGCAGGAGTTCGCGGCGGACGGCCGCGCCGATCTGCTTCTCCTCGTACGGGCCGACGAAGGTGAGGACCGGGTGCCGCTCCTCCGGCGGGGTGGTGATCGTCGACATCTCGCGGATGCCGGTGACCGCCATTTCGAGCGTACGGGGAATGGGGGTGGCCGACATGGTCAGGACGTCGACGTTGGCCCGGAGCTTCTTCAGCTGCTCCTTGTGCTCGACGCCGAAGCGCTGCTCCTCGTCGACGATGACCAGGCCCAGGTCCTTGAACTTCGTCTCGGAGGAGAACAGGCGGTGGGTGCCGATGACGACGTCCACCGCGCCGTCCTTCAGGCCCTCCAGGGTCGCCTTCGCCTCGGCGTCCGTCTGGAAGCGGGACAGTGCCTTCACGCTGACCGGGAACTGGCCGTACCGCTCGGAGAAGGTGCCGAAGTGCTGCTGAACGAGCAGCGTCGTCGGGACGAGGACGGCGACCTGCTTGCCGTCCTGGACGGCCTTGAAGGCGGCCCGTACGGCGATCTCGGTCTTGCCGTAGCCGACGTCGCCGCAGATCAGGCGGTCCATCGGGACCGTCTTCTCCATGTCCTCCTTGACCTCGGCGATGGTCGACAGCTGGTCGGGCGTCTCCGCGTACGGGAAGGCGTCCTCCAGCTCGCGCTGCCAGGGGGTGTCGGGGGCGAAGGCGTGGCCGGGCGCCGCCATCCGGGCGCTGTAGAGCTTGATGAGGTCCGCGGCGATCTCCTTGACCGCCTTCTTCGCGCGCGCCTTGGTCTTCGTCCAGTCCGCGCCGCCGAGCCGGTGCAGTGTCGGCGCCTCGCCGCCCACGTACTTGGTGACCTGCTCCAGCTGGTCGGTGGGGATGTAGAGGCGGTCGCCGGGCTGGCCGCGCTTGGCGGGGGCGTACTCCACGAGCAGGTACTCGCGGGTCGCGCCCTGGACCGTGCGCTGGACCATCTCGATGTAGCGGCCGACGCCGTGCTGCTCGTGGACGATGTAGTCGCCGGCCTCCAGGGTCAGCGGGTCGATCGTCTTGCGGCGCTTGGCCGGCATCCGCTGGCCGTCCTTGCCGGCCGCCTTCTGGCCGGACAGGTCGGTCTCGGTCAGGACGGCGAGCTTGAGCGCCGGGTCGACGAAGCCGTAGTCGATCGAGCCGCACGCCACGTGCACGACGGACGGGGCGATCTCGGCGAGGTCCGCGTCGAGGCGGGCGGCGATGCCCTCGCCGCCGAGCACCTCGACGGTACGGGAGGCCGGGCCGTGCGCCTCCGTCACGTACACCGTGCGCCAGCCGTCGGCCAGCCAGCCCTTGGTGTCGGCGAGCGCGCGGGCGGTGTCGCCGCGGTACGTCTCCGGGGCGTGCATGCCCAGCTTGAGCGTGTCCTTGTCGAGGTCGGCGTCCGCCGCGAACGGCGACACCGACCACCACATCATCCCCAGCTCGCGCGCCCGGTCCCGGACGTCCGCGATCCCCCACAGCGAGGCCGCGCCGACGTCGATCGGGGCCTCTCCCCCGCCGGCCGTCGCCGCCCACGAGGCCTGCAGGAACTCCTGGCTGGTGGCCACCAGGTCGGCGGCCCGGGTGCGGACCCGCTCGGGGTCGCAGACCACGGCCATCGAGCCCTTGGGAAGGACGTCGAGCAGCAGCTCCATGTCGTCGACGAGGACCGGGGCGAGGGACTCCATGCCCTCGACCGCGATGCCCTCGGCGATCTTGTTGAGCAGCTCGCCGAGCTCCGGGTGCTGCTCGGCGAGGGCCGCGGCCCGCTCCCGTACGGAATCGGTGAGGAGCAGTTCACGGCAGGGCGGCGCCCACAGACCGTGCTCGGCGACTTCGAGCGAGCGCTGGTCGGCGACCTTGAAGTAACGGATCTCCTCGACGTCGTCGCCCCAGAACTCGATCCGGAGCGGGTGCTCCTCGGTGGGCGGGAAGACGTCCAGGATGCCGCCGCGCACGGCGAACTCGCCGCGCTTCTCGACCAGCTCGACCCGGGAGTACGCGGCGGCCGCGAGGCCCTCGATGATGCCGTTCAGGTCCGCGGTCTGCCCGGTGCGCAGCGCCACGGGCTCCAGGTCGCCGAGGCCCTTGACCTGCGGCTGGAGCACGGAGCGGATGGGCGCGACGACGACGCTGACCGGGCCGGCGGCCGGGTCGTCGGCGGACGGGTGGGCGAGGCGGCGCAGCACGGCGAGGCGGCGGCCGACCGTGTCGGAGCGGGGGGACAGGCGCTCGTGCGGGAGGGTCTCCCAGGACGGGTAGTCGACGACCCGGTCCGGGTCGAGGAGCGAGCGCAGGGCCGCGGCCAGGTCCTCGGCCTCGCGCCCGGTCGCGGTGACGGCGAGCACGGGCCGGCCGGCCTCGCGGGCGAGCGCGGCGATCGCGAAGGGGCGGACGGCGGGCGGGCCGACCAGGTCGACGTGCATGCGGTTGCCGTCCGTGGCGGCCTTGACCGCTTCTGTGAGTGCGGCGTCCTTGACGACGGCGTCCAGCAGACCGTGCAGGCTCATGAAGGGTCCATCCCGGCGAAGGTGGGCAACGCGAACGACCCGACACGTCTCACGGGCCGGGGGCTCCCAGCCTACGACGCGCCACGGACACCCGCCGCCGAGCCGGGGCCGTACAGACGCGGGCCCGGCCCCGCCCCGTACGCCACTCGGGCGGGTACGGGGCGGGGCCGGGACCGGGACCGGGACCGGGAGCGCGGGCTGCGGGCGGGACGGCGGCGTACCGCCGGACAGGCCCTAGTCCGTCGCGATCGCGTTCAGGACGTTCATCCGGCCCGCGCGGAACGCCGGGACCAGGGCCGCGAAGAGGCCCACGAAGGCCGAGCCGACGAAGACCGCCGCGATCGTCGGCCACGGGATCTCCAGGACGCCGAGGCCCTCCAGGGCGAGCAGCTTCTGGGCCGCCGTGCCCCAGCCCATGCCGAGGCCCAGGCCGAGCAGGGCGCCGAAGAGGGCGATGACCACCGACTCCAGGCGGATCATGCGGCGCAGCTGGCGGCGGGAGAGGCCGATGGCGCGCATGAGGCCGATCTCGCGGGTGCGCTCGACGACCGACAGGGCGAGGGTGTTCACCACGCCGAGCACGGCCACGACGATCGCGAGGGCGAGGAGCCCGTACACGATGTTGAGGAGCTGGCCGACCTGGTCCTGGAGGTCCTTCTTGTAGTCGGCCTGGTCGGCGACCTTGTACTGCGGGTACGGCTTGAGCGCGTCCTTGAGGGACTGGTAGGCGGCCTCCTCCTGGCCGTTCTTCGCCGTGGCGAAGACGATCATGCTGCGGGGCAGCTTCTCCGCCGGGACGTACTGCGCGGCGGTGGTGACGCTGGTGTACTTCACGCCCTTGTCGATGTTGTTGTCGTCGGACGTGATCGCCGCGACCCGCAGCGTCGCCCGCCGGCCGCCGGCGAAGGCGACGGTGAGCCGGTCGCCGAGCTTCACGCCGTGCTCGTCGGCGTACGTGCTGCCGACGGACATGGCGCCCGGCCCGTACGCGTCGGAGAGGGTGCCGGCGGTGGTGTCGCGGCGCACGTCCTGGGCGTACGAGGGGTCGGCGGCGACCAGGCCGGTCTTGTCGCTCCTCCCCTTCGGGTCGGTCACGGTGGCCTCGACCCACTTGTACTCGGTGACGTGGTCGAGTCCGGCCGCCTTCTCGACGGCGGCCTGCGCCTGCGGGACGACCGGCTGTCCGTTGGTGGACTGCACGATGAAGTCGGCGCCGACGGAACGGTCGAGTTCCTCGGTCGCGGAGGCGACCATGGAGGAGTCGACCACGGACAGGCACGCGACGAGCGCGAGGCCGATCATCAGGGCGGCACCGGTGGCGCCGGTGCGGCGCGGGTTGCGCAGGGCGTTGCGCTCGGCCATCCGGCCGACCGGCCCGAAGATCCGCAGGACGAGGACGCCGAGGACGCGGACGACGACGCCGGAGAGCAGCGGTCCGACGACGACGAAGCCGAGCAGCGAGAGGACCACGCCGAGGCCCAGCCACATCGAGCCGGGGCCGGCCTCGTCGGCACGGGTCGCGGCGAACAGCGCGGCGGCGCCGGCGGCGGTCAGGACGAGCCCGAGGGCGCCGCGCACCCGGCCCGCCCTGGCGTCGGCGGGGGTGCCCGCGTCGCGCAGGGCGGCCATCGGGGAGACCTTGGCGGCCCGGCGGGCGGGCACGAAGGCGGCGAGGAGGGTGACGACGACTCCGAGGACGATGCCGACGACCGGGGTGGTCCAGCGGACGGTGAGGTCCTGGGTGGACAGCTCCATGCCCATCTGCGACATCAGGTTCATCAGGCCGACGGCGAGGCCGACGCCGGCGGCGACACCGGCCGCCGAGCCGACGAGGCCGAGGAGCAGTGCCTCGACGAGGACGGAGCGGTTGATCTGGCGGCGGCCGGCGCCGATGGCCCGCATGAGGCCGATCTCGCGGGTGCGCTGGGCGACCAGCATCGAGAAGGTGTTGACGATGAGGAAGATGCCGACGAGGAAGGCGATTCCGGCGAAGCCGAGCATCGCGTACTTCATGACGTCGAGGAAGCCGGCCATGCTCTCGCGGCCGGCGTCGGTGGCCTCGGCAGCGGTCTGCAGCTTGTAGTGCTCGCCCTTGGGGTCGCCCAGCTTCGCGGCGACGGCGGCCTTCAGCGTCTCGTCGCTCACGCCGTCCGCCGCGTCGACGGTGATCTGGGTGAACAGGCCTTCCTTGCCGAGGAGTTCGCGCTGGGCGGTGACGGTGTCGTAGTAGACGAGGGTGGCGCCGGGGTTGGTGACCTTGAACTCGACGATGCCGGAGATCTTCGCGGTGAAGTCGCCGGTGACGGCGATGGTGCGCAGCTCGTCGCCGATCTTCAGGTGGTGCTTGTCGGCGGTGCCGGAGTCGACGAGGACCTCGGTGGGGCCGCGCGGCGCGTGGCCGGAGGCGATGTCGACCGAACGCAGTTCGACGGGCGTCCAGTTGGCGGCGATGGTGGGGGCGCCGGAGGTCGGACCGACGTTCTCGCCGTCGGCGTCGACGACGGTGACGGACATCGAGATGACCGAGCCCTGGACGTTGCGGGCGCCCTGGACGCCCTTGATCTGCTCGACGAGCGAGGCGGGCAGGGTGGCGGGGCGGCCGCTCTGCGGGATCTCGTCGTTCGCGGTGGCGTCCTTGGGGTTGACGCTGACGTCGGAGGCGGTGGTGGCGAAGAGCTTGTCGAAGGTGGTGTTCATGGTGTCGGTGAACACCAGGGTGCCGCAGACGAACGCGACGGAGAGGAGGACGGCGACGGCGGAGAGCGCCATGCGGCCCTTGTGCACGAAGAAGTTGCGCAGCGAGGTCTTGAGGACGGTGCCGCTCATGAGGTCCGCCCGCGCGCGTCGAAATCCTTCATGCGGTCGAGGACCTGGTCGGCGCTCGGGGAGCGCATCTCGTCGACGATGCGTCCGTCGGCGAGGTAGAGGACGCGGTCGGCGTAGGAGGCGGCGACGGGGTCGTGGGTGACCATGACGATGGTCTGGCCGAGCTCGTCGACGGACTGCCGCAGGAAGCCCAACACCTCCGCTCCGGCACGGGAGTCGAGGTTTCCGGTCGGCTCGTCGCCGAAGATGATCTCGGGCCGGGCGGCGAGCGCGCGGGCCACGGCGACGCGCTGCTGCTGGCCGCCGGACAGCTGGTTGGGCCGGTGCGCGAGGCGCCCGGCGAGGCCGACGGTGTCGACGACCCGGTCGAGCCACGCCCGGTCGGGTCTGCGGCCCGCGACGTCCATGGGCAGCGTGATGTTCTCCAGCGCGCTGAGCGTGGGCAGCAGGTTGAAGGCCTGGAAGATGAACCCGATCCGGTCGCGCCGGAGCCGGGTGAGCTTCTTGTCCTTCAGGCCGGTGATCTCGGTCTCGTCGAGGAAGATCTGCCCGGCGGTCACGGTGTCGAGCCCGGCCAGGCAGTGCATGAGCGTGGACTTGCCGGAGCCGGACGGCCCCATGATCGCGGTGAACCGCCCGCGCTCGATGTCCACGTCGACATGGTCGAGCGCGACGACCCGGGTCTCCCCGGAGCCGTAGGCCTTGACGACCTGCCGCGCCCGAGCGGCGACGGCCGTCCCCCCACCCGTATCCCCGTGCCTGGGGATGGTCACAGCCGAAGTCACGGTATGTCTCCTATGTCTGCTGTCTGCGTATACGCGTCGGTGTTCCGCGTTCGAGTCTGGCCGGGGAGCGGGGGCCGGAGCACTGGTGCCAGGCGCACTCTTCGCCCTGGGGTTATCCGCAGGGCCGAAGGGGCGCTTCCCGTAAGAACAAGCTAAGGAGGGAAGGGGCCCCGGCTCGTCCTCCGCCGGGACGAAGCGTCCCTGGGCTGCATGGGGGAGGAGCCCCTAGGGGTTTCTCCACCCCTGGTCGGGGTGAGAGGCTGATCCGGGCGCACTTAGATGTACGAAGCATCCGTCTTGCGCAGGGGCGGGAGAGGGGACGTGGTGTCCGAGGCGACCACGAGACAGACGGCGGCAGCAGGAGGAGGGGGAGGAACGGGAGCGGGAAGCGCGGACGGGACCCGGCGCGGGCCGGTCGTCGCGGCGCTGATGCTGGCCATGGCGCTCGCCTCGCTCGACGGGACGGTCGTGTCGACCGCCGTGCCGCAGATCGTCGGCGACCTCGGCGGGCTCTCCGTCTTCTCCTGGCTGTTCTCCGGCTATCTGCTCGCCGTGACCGTGACCCTCCCGGTGTACGGCAAGCTCAGCGACACCTTCGGCCGCAAGCCGGTCCTCATCGCCGGCATCGTGCTGTTCCTGATCGGCTCGGTGCTGTGCGCGTCCGCGTGGAACATGGGCTCCCTGATCGCCTTCCGGGTCGTCCAGGGCCTCGGCGGCGGCGCGCTCCAGGGCACGGTGCAGACGATCGCCGCCGACCTCTACCCGCTGAAGGAACGCCCCCGTATCCAGGCCCGGTTGTCCTCCGTGTGGGCCACCTCCGCCGTCGCGGGACCGGCGGCCGGCGGGCTGCTCGCCGGGTACGCGGACTGGCGCTGGATCTTCCTGGTCAACCTGCCCGTGGGCGCGGCGGCGCTGTGGCTGATCGCCCGCTATCTGGTGGAGCCGGGGGCGCCGGCGGTACGGGCCGGGGCCGGCGCGCAGGGTGACGGCGGACGCGGTGGCGGCGAGCCCGGGGCCGGCGGACGCGGGCGCGCGCGGGTGTCCGTCGACTGGGCCGGGGCGCTCGCCATCTTCGGCGCGGGCACGCTGCTGCTCACCGCCCTGGTGCAGGGCGGGGTGGCCTGGCCGTGGCTCTCGGTGCCGTCGCTCGGCCTGTTCGCCGGGTCGGCGCTGCTCACCGCCCTGACCGTCGTCATCGAACGGCGGGCCGCCGAGCCGATCATCCCCGGCTGGGTGTGGCGTCGGCGCACCATCGCCGCCGTCAACCTCGCCCTCGGCGCGCTCGGGCTCCTGATGGTCGCGCCGACCGTCTTCCTGCCCACGTACGCGCAGGCCGTCCTCGGCCTCGGTCCGATCGCGGCGGGGTTCGTGCTCTCCGCGATGACCCTGAGCTGGCCGGTCAGCGCCGCCTTCTCCAACCGGGTCTACACCCGCATCGGCTTCCGCCAGACCGCGGTCCTCGGCATGGGCCTCGCGCTCCTGGTCCTGCTCGCCTTCCCGCTGCTTCCCTTCCCCGGCGAACCCTGGCAGCCCGCGCTCCTGATGCTCGCGCTCGGCGCCGCGCTCGGCTTCTTCCAGCTGCCGCTGGTCGTCGGGGTGCAGTCGACCGTCCCGTACGAGGAGCGCGGCACGGCCACCGCGTCCGTGCTGTTCGTCCGCCAGGTCGGACAGAGCGTCGGCGCCGCGCTGTTCGGCGCCGTGGCCAACGGCGTCCTCGCGGCGCGCCTCGGCGGCGGGGTCGGCGGCGCCGGGGGCGGCGGGGGCGGCGATCTGGACGGTCTGATCAGCGCCCTGGAGACCCCGGGCGCCCTGACCGGCCCTGCCGCCGACCAGGTGCGCCGCGCGGTCGACGCGGCCGTCGACTACGTCCACCTCGGCGCGGCGGGCGCGGCCGCCCTCGCGCTCCTCGCCCTGCTCACGATCGCGCCGCGCCGCTTCCCGGTCCTGAAGGAACAGGAGGCACAGGAGGCACAGGCGGAGGAGCAGGAGCCGACCGCGAAGACCTGAGCGCGTTATCGCCTTGCCGCGCCGGTGAGGTCCCGTGGATGCTGGGCCGATGCCAGGGCAACGGAAGAGAAAGCGGCAGCGGGAGAGGGCGCGGCAGACCGCCGCGCGCCTCGCACAGCAGACCGGCACCTGGGACGTACGGTTCGTGACCCAGGACCCAGAGGAATTCCACGCCTACGTACGCCAGTTGCGGGAGTCGGAGCCGAACCTGGACTGGGAGACGGTGCGCCTCGACCACTTCTGCGGGCGTCTGGTGCACCCGAACACGTACCGGCTGAGCGTGTTCGTGCCGGACTCCCCGTAGGGGAGCCCGCGCGGACCCGTAGGGGGAGCCCCTAAGGCTTCACGCCGTCTCCTCCCCGGGATCGGGCTCGGGCTTCGGGCCGGTCACCCGGCCCGTCAGGGCCGCGAGGGACGAGCGGATGTGGTCCATGTGGGAATGGATCTGGTCGCGGGCCCGCTCGTGCTCCCGCAGCACCCGCTCCGTCGCCCGCTCGATCCGCTCCTGATCGAGGCGCGCCGCGGCCAGGAGTTCCGCCGCCCGGGCCGCCGCGTCCTCCTCCCGGTGGCGGGCGTCCTCCCGGGTCCCGGCGAGGTGCCGGTCGGCCTCGGCCCGTACGCCCTCGGCGCGTTCGTCGAGCTCGGCGTGGCGGGCCTGCTGCTCGGCGAGCCGGGCCGCCGCCGCGCGCTCGGCCTCCTCCCGTACCGCCGTCTGCTCCTCGTCCTGCCGCGCGAGCAGCTCCGCGGCCTCGCGCTCGGTGGCCTCGAAGGCGGTACGGGCCTCCTCCCGCTGCTCCTCGGCGTCGCGGCGGGCGGCATCGGTCAGCTCCGCGGCGCGCTCGCCGGCCGCCTTCAGGGTCGCGCGGGCCGTCGCGTCGGCCGCCGAGCGGACCCCTTCCGCGTACGCCTCCGCCGCCTCGGCCGCCTCCCGGGCCGCCGCGTCCGCCGCCTCGGCGAGCGCTTGGGCCGCGGCCTCCGCGTCCCGTACCAGCGTCTCGCCCTCGGCCTCCGCGAGCTCCAGGATCTTCCGGGCCCGCGCCCCCAGGGACTCGTAACGCTGCGGGGCGAGCCCGGCGACGGTCTCGCGCAGCCGGGCCGCCTCCGCCGCCCTCTCCTCGGCCAGGACGCTGAGCCGCGCCGCCCGCTCCCCCGCCTCGTCGCACTCGGCGGACAGCGCGGCCAGGAAGCGGTCGACCTGCTCGGGCCGGTAACAGCGCCCGCGCCCGAAACCTCCGGAGAATCCGACCGAGAAACTCATCCCTGACGCCCCTTCGACGCTGCGATGCCGCGACGCTTCGACTCCCTTATGTCCTCAAACATCAAGGATGCGGCATCAGAACGGACAAAAGGCGCCTGATGTGGATACACATCGAGCGCCCTTCGTCACATTGCGTCCATGCTCCTCGCTACAGCAGGCCGTCCCACATCTGTTCGAGCAGCACCGACCACCAGCTCTCCGGCGACGACAGCGCCGCCGGGTCCAGCATCGCCAGCTGCGCCTGGAAATCGGTCGTCCAGCGGCCCGCCTGCTCCGGGTTGAGCCCGAACCGCAGCCGCCACATGCGCCCGAGCAGCGCCAGACAGCGCACGAACTCCGGAAGCCCGGTGTTCACGAACTGCGGCGGCACCGACTGCCCACCAGGACCGGCCTCCACCGGTACGGCCACGATGTTCGCCGTCCCGTACTGGACACAGATCGCCCGGCCGAAGTCCGAACCGAGCACCAGGTACGAGCTCGCGTCCGGCGCCGGCTGCACCTGCCGCTGCGCCGCCAGCTCCGCGAGCGTCGGCACCACCGGCATCGCCGGCTGCGCCCAGAAGAACGGACCGAAGTCGGCCGGCAGGCCCGCCCACACGAGCGTCACCGCCACCAGCTCCGGCACGCCCTGCCGCGACACCGCGCGCTGGTCGAAGCGCAGGATGCCCGGGCCGAACGCCCCGGCCAGCTCCTGCGCCACGCCGTCCGGCGGCAGCGGCGGCGCCGGCTGCACCTGCGGCAGCGGCGCCCGCACCGGCGCGGGCCGCGCCGGGCCGTCCGCGACCTGGTGCAACTCGCCCTGGTGGGTGAGCAGTTGCCGCATGCCCTGCTGGCGTCCGGCGTGATCCCGGCCGTACGGCGCGATGTTGGTGATCCGCGCCTGCGGCCAGGTCTCCCGGATCATCCGGGCGCAGTAACCGCCCGGCAGCTCGCAGGACTCCAACTCCGTGTGCAGTTCCAGCACTTGCTGCGGCGGCACGTTCATGGCGCGCAGCTCGTGCAGGATCTGCCACTCGGGGTGCGGGGTGCCCGGCGCGGAGCGGCGGATGAGCTGCTGCTCCGAACCGTCGGGCGCGCGGTAGCGCAGCACGGCCTGGTAGCCGGGGCCGACGGTCGGCACACCGGCCGGCATGCCCGGCTGGGGGTAGCCGTACGCGCCACCGGGGCCGGGGCCCTGCTGCGGACCGGGGCCCTGCTGCGCGAGCGGCGCGGGCGCCGGTCCCGGCGGCGGGGGCGGCCCGGCCTGACCACCCATCTGGCTCGGCTGCGCCAGCATCGTCGCGGCATGCGCGATACCGCCCGGAGGCGTACCGCCACCACCGCCCGGGACACCCGGCGGCGGGGGCGGGGGCGGCGGCGTACCCGGACCGCCCGGACCCATCTGGTCAGGGTGCGCCAGCATCGTCGCCGCGTGCGAGACCCCGCCCGGAGGCGTACCGCCACCGCCACCCGGAACACCCGGCGGCGGGGGCGGAGGCGGCGGCGTACCCGGACCGCCCGGACCCATCTGATCGGGGTGCGCCAGCATCGTCGCCGCGTGGTGCACGGCCGGCGGCGGGGTCGGCGGACCGGGCGGCGCCGGCGGGCCGTCGGGCAGCTGCGACACCAGCTGGGTGCGCACGTAACCGCCGGGCGGCGGCGTGGCCTTGCTCGTCGCGGCATCGGCGATGTCCGCCGCACCGGCGGGCCCGGGCGGGGGCCCCGGCGGCTGCGAGGGCGGGGCGACCTGGCCGCCCTGGCCGAAGGTGCCGTCCGCGTTCAGGCGCGGCGCGATGGCGGTCGCCGGCAGCGCGCTCCCGCCCTTCATCAGCGCGGTCGGCGCGTCCGCACCCACCACGGGCCGCGGCGCATCCTCGTCATCCGCCCCCGAAAGCGGCGGCGCGAACACCGTCGCCGGCAGCGGTACGGCCCCGTCGGCCCCGCCCGCACTCGCGTTGGCGTCGGCCCAGGGGCTCTGGCTCTGCGGGGGGATGGGGGCGGGGGGCGTACCGGGCGCCGAAGAAGCACCCGGCCACGCGGGCGCGACCGCGTCCGAGGCCTCCTCGGACGGAGCCGACGCCGGAGCCGCGGACGCGGCGGGCGGCGTGGCGCCGACGGGCGCAGCAGGCGAGGCGGGGGCGGGCTGCCCGGCGGTCTGCGCCGAGCCGGGCGCCGAAGAAGCACCCGGCCAGGCGGGCGCGACCGCGTCCGAGGCCTCCTCGGACGTGGCCGACGCGGGAGCCGCGGAGGCGGCGGGCGGCGCCCCGGTCGGCAGGCCCGTCGTCGGCATCGACGAAGAAGGCACCGGCCCGGCGTTCGGTCCAGCGGCGGCGCCGGCCAGCGGCGCAGCGGTCCCCGCGCCGGCACCCGGCTGACCGGCCTCCGGGGTCGGCGACGCGGAACCCGGCGCTGCCCCGGTCGGCTCGGCGCCGGCCAGCGGCGTGGACGACGACGATGAACCGGGCCCGGCGTCCGGCCCGGCGGCAGCCGGCGTCCCGGTCGAAACCCCTGCCGCAGGGGTCGCCGACGCAGGAGTCGTCCCCGCGGCGGCACCCGCCGCCGGCGTCGACGACGAAGAACCCGGCGTGACAGCCGACGGCCCGGTCGGCTGGCCAGCCGCCGGGGTCGACGGAGAACCGGACGCGCCGCCCGGCGCCCCGGCACCCGCCGACGGCCCGGTCTGCGCCGCGCCCGCAGGCGCCCCGCCACCCGGCACCCCAGCGGATCCGTCGGCCGCGGCGGCAGCCGACGGCATGCCCGGCGCCGCACCGGCACCCGGCCCGGCCGGTGCCGCACCCGGCACACCTGGCGCCCCAGCCGGCCCAGCGGTCGCAGCAGCGGCCGACGGCACGCTCGGCGCCCCGCCCGGCACACCCGCCACCGGCGTCGACGGCCCGGCCGACGCGGCACCAGCACCCGGCCCGGTCGGCACCGCACCCGCCGGAGCGGCACCCGGCGCACCCGGCCCGGCCGGCGCCTCACCCGGCACACCCGCCGCCGGCGTCGACGGCCCGGCCGACGCGGCACCAGCGCCCGGCCCGGCCGGCACCGCACCCGCCGGAGCGGCACCGGGCGCACCCGGCCCACCCGCCGACCCCGTCGGCAGACCCGCCGCCGGGGTCGGCGACGCGCCCTCCGGTGACGCGTCCGCCGACGCCTGCGACACGTTCGACTCCACCGGCGGCAGGCCGATCTTGTCCGCGGCCTCCTGGAGCCACTCCGGCGGGCTCAGCAGGAAGGACGTCTGGTTCAGGTCGATCCGGGCCGACGGGGCCGGCACCGGGGCGGCCGCCTGCGCGGCGGCGCCGTACTCCTCCTCGTAACGGCGGATCACCTCACCCACCGGCAGTCCCGGCCAGAGCGTCGCCTCGCCGCTGTCCCGCGCGATGACCAGGCGCTGCCGGCCCCCGTCCGGGGTCGGCGCCTCCTCCCGGTCCTCCGCCCAGACCACGAAACCGAGCCCGAACTCCCGTACCCGCACCTCTCGGTGCAGATACGCCGGCACATCGCCGTTGATCCACTCCTCGGCGCGCTCCTGCGCCTGCGCGAACGTCACCACAGCCAGTTCACTCCCCCACCGGGACCACGGGCACGGCGCGCGCGAAGCCGCCGTCCACCATCAGGTTCGCCACCGTCTCCAGCTCCGGCGGACTGCCCGCGAGCCGCAGCAGGAACGCGTCGAAATCCGCGCCGCAGGGCAGCAACAGGCGCTCCACCCGCTCGTTCACCGTCCACGCGGCCGCCAACTCGCCGCCGTCGCGGGCGTCGTCGTACGGGCAGAACCACACCGAACCGGTCGCCTCGCCCCGTACCTTCACCGCGAGCAGACCGCCCTGCACGAACGCGACGCCCAGATAGTCCTTCGTCAGATGGTCGCGCAGGCACTTGTTGACGTAGACCAGGTCGTTGATCCCCGCCTCCTCGCGCAGCGTGAAGAACGGCTGGTCCACGAGCAGTCCCAGCTCCGCGTCGAGCGCCGTGCCCACCGGGGCGCAGCCGCCCGCCGCCTTCAGGAACGCGCGGTACGCCCCCGGCAGCCGGTAGCCCAGGTCCTCCTCCACGCCCTGCACCTGCTGCTCCGACACCGCGGCCGCGCGCTTCGGCAGCCCGAAGTGCACCGGCCGGGTCTCCTGCAGCGGCCGCGTGCCGCGCTTGGCCTGGTCCACGCCCTGGGCCGTCGCGACCCCGCCGTGGTGCCGCAGCAGCGCCTTCACCTCGACCGGGACGAGTTCGAGCCGCCGGGTGCCCGCCACGTGGTGCCACGTCCAGCCGTGCGGCGTCGCCACCGCCGGGATCGTGTCCCACAGCTCGTGGCCGGTCGCGGCGAGCGCCGCGTTCGCCGACACGTAGTCCGTCAGACGCAGCTCGTCGACGCCGAAACCCTCCGGCGGATCGGCGATCTCCGCCGCCGCACGCGCGTACGGGGAGAAGTCCGGATAGCCGCGCTCGTCCACCCGCACCCCTCTCGGATGACGGGAGGCCCGGACCGGGTCCGGGAAGTGCACGACCTGCCCGGCGTACGCCGCGTTCGGCGGCGGCGCGATGTGCTGGCCGAGCCGACCTGTCGTCATGGCGGTTGCCCCCTGAGTGGCTGTGCCTGCTACTGCGTGGCTGCTTCTGGTTTTCCTGGCTGGTCCGCACAGCCTAAGCGCTGCCCGTGACTGCCGACCCGGCCCGCCCCGGCCCCGGACCGGTCCTCCCCCGCTCCTGCCCGTAACCCACCCCGGATCAGCGCCGGATCAGTGCCGGATCGGTGCCGCACGGTGACCAAGTGTCACGACGGCATGACAGCCGCACCATGATCGCGACACACCGAAAGGACGTTTCCGCGCCCCAGCTTCCCCATCGGGCAGCGTGTTTGGCAGGCTGTTCACGCAACTCGGGGGATTGCAGGAGGGGAAGACCAGCACCATGCACGCAAGCACCACATCAGCACCAGCGCCCACGCAGGGTGACCCACGCCTCAACTGGGGCCATGACGCGGACACCCACCGCGCCCCCTTACTGCGTCACCGCCGCGACGGCATCCTGCCCACCGTCGGCGCCGCCCTCTCCGTCCGCGGCGAGACGACCCTCACCTGTACCGCCTCCCGCGGCGAGACGGCGCCCACGCTCCACCCGCTCGTCCAGGACTTCCTCGACACGCTCACCAGCGGCCAGCGCGAACGCTTCACCGGGCGCTGCCCCGAGGCCATCCTGCTGTCCCGGCATCTCACCGCCGCCGAGGGCACCCGTTCCAAGCGCGCCCAGCGCAAGCCGCTCACCCACAGCGAGGCCCGCCGCTCCCTGAAGTACGCCAAGCTCACCGCCCGCCGCATCCGCGAGGACGGCGACCCGCTGCACGGCAGCTACGCCGCGCCGTGCCGCTCCTGCACCGCGATGCTCGCGCACTTCGGAGTCCGTACGGTCGACCCGACCGCCACCACCGCCACCACCGCCTAGAACAGCTGACCGCCATCCCATGCCCGATCTCAGCAGCACCCGATTCCCCGTCAACGTCGACGCCGCACTGCGCGAAGCCGGCTGGCAGCCCGGCCGGTGGGACATGAAGCTCGCCGAACAGTGGGCCGACACCCTGCGCGGCCATGTCTCGCCCGGCGGCGACCGGCACGCCGTGTTCCCCGCCGTCGTCGAGGCCTGGGCCGAGTTCGGCGGCCTGCGGATCACCGCGCCCGGCCACGGGCGGCAGATAGCCCCCGCCACCGTCCGCTTCGACCCGCTCGCCGGCCTCCACCTCGCCCGCACGCTCGGCGACCTCGGCCGCGCGCTCGGCACGGAGCTGGCGCCGCTGGGCGAGGAGGGGGACGACAGCGAACAGCGGGCCGTCCTCGCGATGGACATGGAGGGACGGGTGTACAGCGTCGACCACACCGGGGACTGGTACCTGGGCCGGGACATCGACGCGGCGCTGGGGACGCTGGTCACGGGGACGCTGCCGACGCGGCTGGTGACGGGCGACTGACGGCCTCGGGGTCACGGGCGGGGCTACGGGTTCCGGGTCGGGGCTACGGGCCAGGGGCTACGGGTCCGGGTTACGTGTTCCGGGCCGGGGTTCCGGCTACGGGTCCGGGGGCCGGGGCTACGGGTTCCGGCTCCAGGTCGGGGCTACGGAGAGGGGCGCGGGGCGCGGCTAGGCGAGCCGCTGCCGTACGACCCCGGCCGCCCCGGCCGCCCCGGTCCCCTCGGCGGCGCCGACACCCCCGGCGTCCTCCGTACTTTCCATCACCGGCAGCACCGCGCTCACGCGGAAACCGCCCGCGTCCGTCGGCCCGGACACGAACACACCGCCGAGCCGGGTCACCCGCTCCCGCATCCCCACGAGCCCGTTGCCGCCGCTCGGCAGATGCGCGTCCGCCGCGGCGGCGTCCGATGGACCGTTCTCCACCTGCACGGCAACCTCGGCCTCGCGGTGCGCGAGCCGCACCACGACCTCGGCACCGGCCGCGTGCTTGTGGACGTTCGTCAACGCCTCCTGCACCACGCGGTACGCCGTCTGCTCGACCTCGGCGCCGTACGCGCGGGCCTCGCCCATCACCACGAACTCCACGACCGCACCGGCCTGCCGGGACTGCTCGACCAGATCCGGGAGCGCGTCCAGACAGGGCCCGCCCGCACCGTCGCCGTCCTGCGCGGCCGCCTCGGCCGCCGCGGCGGCGGCACGGCCGACGGCGGCGAGCGGCGCCGCGACGGAGGCCGCGGGCGCGGCGGGCGCCTCCTCGCGCAGCACCCCGAGCATCTCGCGCAGCTCCGTCAGCGCCTGCCGGCCCATGTCCCCGACCAGCGCCGCGTTCTTCACGGCCTTCTGCGGATCCTTCAACGCCACCGCCTGCAGCGCCGCCGCGTGCACCACCATCAGCGACACCCGGTGCGCCACCACGTCGTGCATCTCGCGCGCGATCCGCGTCCGCTCCTCCTGCCGCGCCCACTGCGCACGCTGCTCGGCACGGTCGGCGAGCAGCGACAGCTCCTGCTCCAGGCTGTCGGCGCGCTCCCGCAGCGACTCCATGAGCCGCCGCCGCGCCCCTATGTAGAGGCCGAGGAGGAGGGGCGGGGCGTTGAGCCCCAGGGTGAGGAGCAGCGACATGAGCGGCACGTACCAGCCGCTCGGATCGAAGTCCGGCTGCCCGGCGTCCGCCTGCGCGACGTCCTGCTGTGTCCGGAGCACGGTCACGATGTACACGGCGGCCGTCGACATCCCGGCGAGCCCCACCGTGAACCGCCGCGGCACCTCGGAGGCGGCCAGCGAGTACAGGCCGACCAGGCCCATGAGGAAGCCCATCTCGGCGGGCGTGATCGCGATCGAGACCAGCACCACGGTGATCGGCCACCGCCGCCGTACGAGCAGCACGGCCCCGACGACCAGCCCGAACAGCACCCCCACCGGCACCGGCAGCGCCGCCTTCTCGGCGAACCCGACCCCTTCGAGCCCGCACTCCAGCGCCGACACCACGGCCAGCGAGACATCGAGCACCGCGCTGCGCCGTCTCCCCCACCACCACCAGCCCCGCCGGCCACTCCCCGCGCCCGCCGCGTCCCGGTCTGCCCCCGTTGTGGTCATGCCTTCCACCCTACGGGCGAGGGCCACCGATTTTCCCGCCCCTGCGGTGCCGCGGTGCGCCGCCCGTGACGGGGCACGCAGCGGTCGGTGTTCGCCGAACCTGGGCCTGTACCGTCGCGTCGGGGGAGCCCGGTGCGGCATAGTAGGGGCTGCCTCCGCGAGGTCCGAGAAATTCGGGCAAAGCGGTATTCCCGGATCGTCTAAGGGCAGGACAAATGGTTTTGGTCCATTGAATGAGGGTTCGAATCCTTCTCCGGGAGCCTTGCGTTGGGGCCCCGACCTCCCAGGTCGGGGCCCTTCCTCGTTCCCCGCTCGGTACCCCCCGGTATCCTTCGGTGGTCCAGCACCCGAAGCCGAAGGGCATCCCCGTGAGCGCCAACCGCCCGGCCGCCGTCGTCGTCCTCGCAGCGGGTGAGGGCACCCGCATGAAGTCGAAGACTCCCAAGGTTCTGCACGAGATCGCCGGGCGTTCGCTCGTCGGGCATGTCGTGTCCGCCGCCCGTGAGCTGGAGCCCGAGGACCTGGTCGTGGTCGTCGGGCATGCGCGGGAGCAGGTGAAGGGGCACCTGGACGAGCGCTACGCGGGGACGCGGACCGCCGTGCAGGAGGAGCAGAACGGGACCGGGCACGCGGTGCGGATGGCGCTGCGGGAGCTGGGGCGGACGCCCGAGGGGACCGTGGTCGTGGTGTGCGGTGACACGCCGCTGCTGTCCGGCGAGACGCTGCGGGCCCTGGCCGGCACGCACGCCGCGGACGGCAACGCCGTGACCGTGCTGACCGCCGAGGTGCCGGACTCGACCGGTTACGGGCGGATCGTGCGCGACCCGGCGTCGGGCGCCGTGACCGAGATCGTGGAGCACAAGGACGCCACGGACGCGCAGCGGGCGATCAAGGAGATCAACTCCGGCGTCTTCGCGTTCGACGGCGTGCTGCTCGCGGACGCGCTCGGCAAGGTGCGGACGGACAACAGTCAGGGCGAGGAGTACCTGACGGACGTGCTGTCGATCCTGCGTGAGGCCGGGCACCGGGTGGGCGCCTCCGTGGCCGCCGATCACCGGGAGATCCTGGGGATCAACAACCGGGTGCAGCTGTCCGAGGCCCGCGCCCTGCTGAACGCGCGCCTGCTGGAGCGGGCGATGCTCGCGGGCGTGACGGTCGTCGACCCGGCGTCGACGTTCGTGGACGTGACGGTGACGTTCGAGGCGGACGCGACCGTACTGCCGAACACCCTCCTCCTCGGCGCGACGCACATCGCGGAGGACGCGGTCGTGGGCCCGAACACGCGCCTGAAGGACACGACGGTGGCGCGCGGCGCCCGCGTGGACAACACGGTCGCCGACACCGCCGTCGTCGGCGAGGGCGCCTCGGTGGGCCCGTACGCGTATCTGCGTCCGGGGACGAAGCTCGGCGCGAAGGCCAAGGCGGGTACGTACGTCGAGATGAAGGCCGCCGTCATCGGTGAGGGCACGAAGGTCCCCCATCTGTCGTATGTCGGCGACGCGACCATCGGCGAGTACACCAATATCGGTGCGGCGAGTGTCTTCGTGAACTACGACGGTGAGACCAAGCACCACACGACCGTGGGGTCTCACTGCAAGACGGGTTCGGACAACATGTTTGTGGCTCCTGTCACGATCGGGGACGGTGCCTACACCGCCGCCGGGTCCGTCATCACCAAGGATGTGCCGGCCGGCGCACTGGCCGTCGCCCGTGGCCAGCAGCGGAATATCGAGGGTTGGGTGGCCCGGAAGCGGCCGGGAAGCGCGGCCGCGCAGGCCGCTTCGGCGGTCACCGAGAAGCCCGAGGGCGAGAACTGATCGGAAACGGCTACGCCGAACTCGGCGTACCGTGATACGTGCACACAAATTCGGCTGGCTCGCACGCGCGCACGGGAGCGCGGGGATCCGCGGCCAGAGAAACCGTCGAGGAGACAGTGCTGTGACCGGGATCAAGACGACCGGCGAGAAGAAGCTGATGCTCTTCTCCGGCCGCGCCCACCCCGAGCTGGCCGAGGAGGTCGCGCACCAGCTGGGTGTCGGGATTGTTCCGACCAAGGCGTTCGACTTCGCCAACGGTGAGATCTACGTCCGCTTCCAGGAGTCCGCGCGCGGCGCGGACTGCTTCCTGATCCAGAGCCACACGGCTCCGATCAACAAGTGGATCATGGAACAGCTGATCATGATCGATGCGCTGAAGCGGGCCTCGGCCCGGAGCATCACCGTGATCGTTCCGTCGTACGGCTACGCCCGTCAGGACAAGAAGCACCGCGGCCGTGAGCCGATCTCGGCCCGTCTGGTCGCCGATCTGCTGAAGACGGCGGGTGCGGACCGGATCCTGACCGTGGACCTGCACACGGACCAGATCCAGGGCTTCTTCGACGGCCCGGTGGACCACCTCTCGGCCCTGCCGGTCCTCGCGGACTACGTGGGCGCCAAGGTCGACCGCTCGAAGCTCACGATCGTGTCCCCGGACGCCGGCCGCGTGCGTGTCGCCGACCGCTGGTGCGACCGTCTGGACGCGCCGCTGGCGATCGTCCACAAGCGCCGTGACAAGGACGTCGCCAACCAGGTGACCGTCCACGAGGTCGTCGGTGACGTCAAGGGTCGCGTCTGTGTCCTGGTGGACGACATGGTCGACACCGCCGGCACCATCTGCGCCGCGGCGGACGCCCTGTTCGCGCACGGTGCGGAGGACGTCATCGTCACGGCCACGCACGGCATCCTGTCCGGCCCGGCCGCGGACCGTCTGAAGAACTCCAAGGTGAGCGAGTTCGTCTTCACGGACACGCTGCCCGACCCCAGCTCCCTGGAGCTGGACAAGATCACGGTTCTCTCGATCGCCCCGACGATCGCCCGCGCGGTCCGCGAGGTCTTCGAGGACGGCTCGGTGACGAGCCTGTTCGAGGAGCACTGAGCATCCTGAGCACGTGAGGGCCGCTTCCCCCTGGGGGAGGCGGCCCTTCGCCGTTGCTCCACGGTGATCCATTTGGGCCCGGGTGGGCGGGCCGCTAGACTGTCGTGGTTGCTCGGCGAGGGAGGCCGGACGCGCGTACGGCGTACGCACGGTTCCGGCGGTCCGTTATCGACGCGCTCTTCGTAGCAGGCCCACGCCAGTCGGGCCGGGTGACAGTCGCATCCGTCACCGCACACACGAGGAGTGCACATGTCCGAGGTGAAGCTCACCGCGTCCGTCCGCACCACGTTCGGCAAGGGCGCCGCCCGCCAGCTGCGTCGCGCCGCCCAGGTTCCCGCCGTCCTGTACGGCCACGGCTCGGACCCGATCCACCTGGCCCTGCCGACCCACGAGACCGGCATGGCGCTGCGTACCCCGAACGTCCTGCTGTCCCTGGACATCGAGGGCAAGGGCTCCGAGCTGGCCATCCCGAAGGCCGTCCAGCGCGACGCCGTGAAGGGCTTCCTGGAGCACATCGACCTGCTTCTCGTGAAGCGCGGCGAGAAGGTCACCGTCGAGGTTCCGGTCGTCGCCGAGGGCGAGCTGGCCGCCGGTGGCAACCTGCTCGAGCACGTCCTGAACACCCTCTCGGTCGAGGCCGAGGCCACCCACCTGCCCGAGTCCTTCACGGTCTCCGTGGAGGGCCTGGAGGCCGGTGCCTCCGTCCTGGCCCAGGACATCGTCCTGCCGGCCGGCGTGACCCTGGTGACCGAGGGCGACGCCGTCGTCCTGCAGGTCCTGGCCGCGCAGGCCGAGGAGCCGGCCGCCGAGGGCGAGACCGAGGCCGCCGAGGGCGCCGAGGCCTGAGCCGTAGGCTCTGCTTGACGCGACGGGGTGACGGGCCACGGCCCGCCACCCCGTTTCCGTCTGTCCACACAGGCACACGGGCACACAGGCACACAGGCACACAGGCACGGATACGAGGAGACGAGACGCAGATGACGGACGACGCGAACGCCCCCTGGCTGATCGTCGGCCTCGGCAACCCGGGCCCGGAGTACGCGGGCAACCGGCACAACGTGGGCTTCATGGTCGCGGACCTGCTCGCCGACCGGATCGGCGGCAAGTTCAAGCGCGCGGGCAAGGCGCAGGCGCAGGTCGTGGAGGGCCGCATGGGCCCGCCCGGGCCGGCCAACCGCCGCGTGGTGCTTGCGAAGCCGATGTCGTACATGAACCTGTCGGGCGGCCCGGTGACGGCGCTGCGCGACTTCTACAAGGTGCCGACGGCGCACATCGTGGCGATCCACGACGAGCTCGACATCGACTACGGCGTGCTGCGTCTGAAGATCGGCGGCGGCGACAACGGGCACAACGGTCTGAAGTCGATGACGAAGTCGATGGGCGCGGACTACCACCGGCTGCGGTTCGGCATCGGCCGACCGCCGGGCCGGATGCAGGTCGCGGACTTCGTCCTGAAGGACTTCTCGTCGACCGAGCGCAAGGAGCTCGACTACTTCGTGGACCGGGCGGCGGACGCGGTGGAGTGCCTGGTCGCGGAGGGCCTGGAGCGCGCGCAGTCCGCGTACAACGCGTAGGCCCCCTCTTCGGAACGTACGACTGTACGATCGCGGGTCATGACCCACGCCCGTAACGCCGCCATGGCCCTCGTCGCCCTGCTGCTCGTCGTCGCCGGCGCCTGGACGTCCTGGGAGACGGCACAGCATGTCCTGCTGTCGAAGGGGCGCGAGCACGGTGTGCTGACCGTGACCGGCTGCAACGAGGAGACGTGCAGCGGGCGTTACGTGCCGGACGACCCGGCCGACCCGGCCGACCCGGCCGCCTCGCAGCGGCGCACGGCGACGATCGCGCACACGGTGGCGGCGGAGAAGGGCCAGACGCTGACGGTGGTCCTCAAGCCGGGCACGGACGAGGCGGTCCGTACGGGCTGGGGCGGCGGCCTCCACGCGTGGCTGCCGCTGGGCGGCGCGCTGTTGCTCGCGGCACCGCTGATCGGCGGCGGGATGCGGCTGGTGCGGACGGGGTGGTCGGTGGCGGGGGTGGGGGCGGTGCTGTTGCTGGGGGCGTTCTTCGCGTTGTAGTTGTTATCGGACGCTGCTGCCGGTTCCCCCAGAATCGTTATCGTCCCTTGGGTTTAGGGTGACTTGGAGCGATGGATAGGCTGCCCCCGCCACCTCCCACGGCATCTCTCATCCCTCACCAGATGGACGACTGCACATGCGACGATCCCTCATTCCCGCCGGCGCGCTTGTCGCGGCCATGGCGGGCTCCCTCGTGCTGGCACCCAGCGCCTCGGCGACCGACAGCCCGGTGACCCTGCCGCTGCACCAGCCCACTCCGATCAGCGCCGCCGACTTCGGCAAGGACGGCGACTGCCCGACCATTCCGTCCGACCAGGACGGCTGGCACTTCGTCATCCCCGGTAATGGGGTGGTGTTCACCAAGCTGACCGTGACCTTCGACAACGGCGCCCCCATCGTCATCACCAAGTTCGGGCCGCCGAAGGACGACCACGCCTACGTGGCGTCGGCGCCGGGCGCGAAGCTGACCTCGGCCGTGGCCGAGGTCTCGGGCGAGGTCGACCAGGGCTGGTTCAACCTGTCCCACACCTGCCCGGCGACCGTGAAGCCGACCCCGTCCGGCACCCCCTCGGGCACGCCGTCCGGCACCCCGTCGACGTCGGAGTCCCCGAGCTCCTCGGTCTCCCCGTCGACGTCGGAGTCCCCGAGCTCCTCCGTCTCCCCGTCCGCCTCGGAGAGCGGTGCCGCCGGCGGCCAGCCGACGCCGAGCTCCTCCAGCTCCGCGGGCGCCGAGGGTGACCTCGCCGAGACCGGCTCCAGCGCCCCCGTCGGCATCATCGCCGGTGTCGCCGTGGCCCTCGCGGCCGCCGGTGCGTTCCTGGTGACCCGCCGTCGCAAGGCCCAGCAGCACTGACGTCACGCCTCACGCACAGGCGCCGTCATGGCAGTGCCCCCACGGGGATCCCGTGGGGGCACTGTCGTGTCGAACGCGGATCAGCAGATCAGCCGGTGTTGCGCAGGCCCGCCGCCACACCGTTGACCGTGAGCAGCAGGGCCCGCGAGAGCAGCGGGTCGGGCTCCTCGCCGCGTTCGGCGGCCGTGCGCTGACGGGACAGCAGGGCCACCTGGAGGTAGGAGATCGGGTCCAGGTAGGCGTCGCGGATGGCGAAGGTCTGCTGGAGGACCGGGTTGGAGTCGAGCAGGCGCTCGCCGCCCGTCACCTTGAGGACCTCCGCGACGGTGAGCGCGTGCTCGGCCTCGATGTCGGCGAAGACGTGCTTGAGCTCGTCCGGGACGAGCGTGTCGACGTAGTGGCGGGCGATCCGCAGGTCCGTCTTGGCCAGCGTCATCTCCACGTTGGAGAGGAAGTTGCGGAAGAAGTGCCAGCGCTCGTACATCTCGCCGAGGACGGCGTCGAGGCCGGCCTCGCGCAGGGCCTTGAGGCCCGAGCCCACGCCGTACCAGCCGGGGACGATCTGGCGGGACTGGGTCCAGCCGAACACCCAGGGGATGGCGCGGAGTCCGTCGAGGGAGACGCCGGAGCCGGGGCGGCGCGAGGGGCGCGAGCCGAGGTGCAGGTCGGCGAGCTGGTCGACGGGGGTGGAGGCGAGGAAGTACGCCGGCAGGCCGGGGTCCTCGACGAGCTTGCGGTACGCGGTGTGGGCAGCCTCCGAGACGGTGTCCATGGCCGCGTCCCAGCGGGCCAGGGCGTCGTCGGACTGGCGCGGCGCGGTGTGCAGGGCGGAGGCCTGGAGGGTGGCCGCGACGGTGAGTTCGAGGTTCTCGCGGGCCAGGGACGGGATGAGGTACTTGTCGGAGATGACCTCGCCCTGCTCGGTCACCTTGATCTCGCCCTCCAGGGTGCCCCAGGGCTGGGCGAGGATCGCGTCGTGCGAGGGGCCGCCGCCGCGGCCGACGGTGCCGCCGCGGCCGTGGAAGAGCCGGAGCCGTACGCCGTAGCGGTGGGCGACGTCGCGCAGGCGGCGCTGGGCGCGGTGGATCTCCCACTGCGAGGTCGTGATGCCGCCGAACTTGGAGGAGTCGGAGTAGCCGAGCATGACCTCCTGGACGTCGCCGCGCAGCGAGACGAGGCGCCGGTAGGAGGGGTCGGCGAGCATGTCGTTGAGGATGACGTCGGCGGCGCGCAGCTCGTCGGTGGTCTCCAGGAGCGGCACGATGCCGATCTTGGCCCAGCCGGCGTGCAGGTCGACGAGGCCGGCCTCGCGGGCGAGGACGGCGGCGGCGAAGACGTCGTCGGCGCCCTGGCACATCGAGATGATGTACGACTCGATGACCTCGGGCCCGAAGACCTCCAGGGCCCGCTTCACGGTCTGGAAGACGCCGAGGGTCTTCTCGCCGGCGGCGTCGAGCGGGGCCGGGGTCGGGGCGAGCGGGCGGCGGGAGCGGAGTTCCTTGGCGAGCAGCTTCTGCCGGTACTCGCGGGGCATGTCGGCGTAGCGCCAGGACTCCTCGCCGAGCCGGTCGAAGAGCTGGCCGAGGGCGTGGTGGTGGGCGTCGGCGTGCTCGCGTACGTCCATGGTGGCGAGCTGGAGGCCGAAGGCGGCGAGGGTGCGGATGGTGCGGTCCATCCGGCCGTCGGCGAAGAGGCCGCCGCGGTGGGCGCGCAGGGAGGTCTGGATCAGGGTGAGGTCGCGGAGGAGCTCGGCGGTGCCGAGGTAGTCGCGGCCGTCCTGGTGGGGGGTGCCGTTCGCGAGGCGCTCGCGGGTGTTGAGGAGCTTCTGGCGGACGCAGGTGACCTTGAGCCGGTACGGCTCCTCGGCGTTGAGGCGCTTGTAGCGGGGGCTGATCTCGGGCAGCCGTTCCAGGTCGGCCTGGAGGGACTCCAGAAGTTCCTGCGTGGCGCCGGCGTAGCGGATGGAGTTGGAGAGGAGGCCGCGCAGGGAGTCGACGAGTTCGAGGGCGTCGGTGATGCCGTGCTCGTGCTGGAGGATCAGGACGTCCCAGGTGACCTGCGGGGTGACGTTGGGGTTGCCGTCGCGGTCGCCGCCGATCCAGGTGCCGAAGGTGAGCGGGCGGGTGCCGGCGGGGAGTTCGAAGCCGACGCGCTCCAGCTCGGCGGCGAGGTCCTCCAGGACGTCGCCGACGGCCTCGGCGTGCAGTTCGTCGAGGTAGTAGATGGCGTTGCGGGCCTCGTCGGCGGGCTCGGGGCGGACGACGCGGAGTTCGTCGGTCTGCCAGACGAGGTCGATGTTCTCGGCGAGCCGGAGGTCGACGCGGCGCCGGTCGGAGGCGGTGACCGGGGTCTCCAGGAGCGCGCCGATGCGGCGCAGCTTGTTGAGGACGGAGCGGCGGGCGGCCTCGGTGGGGTGGGCGGTGAACACCGGCCGTACGTTGAGGTGCTTGATCGTCTCGCGTACGTGGGCGGGGTCGCCGTCCTTGAGCATGTCGGCGGTGCGGGCGAGGCTGCCGCCCTCGGCGGCGCGCTTCTCGCGCAGCTCGCGGCCGCGGTGCACCTGCTCGGTGACGTTGGCGAGGTGGAAGTAGGTGGAGAACGCGCGCACGAGGCGGGCGGCGGTCTCCAGCTCGACTCCGCGCAGCAGCTCGGCGGCGGCCTCGCCGTCCTCGCGGGTGAGGCGGCGGACCTTCTCGACGAGTTCCAGGAGCTCCGGGCCCTCCTGGCGGACGAGCGTCTCGCCGAGGAGGTCGCCCAGTCGGCGGATGTCGGAGCGCAGCTCGGCGCTGGCGGTGGGAGTCTGGTCGGCACTGCTCACAGGTGCGGCTCCTTGCAGTGTTTGAGCACGTCTGGAGGGGTACTGGAGGCTTGCGGACCGCGCTGTCCGACGCACCCAGGATAGGTGCCGGTTCCCGCGGCACGGGCCACGCCCCGCCCTGGGCACTCTTGCCGCGCGCCGCGGCGCTGCCATACTTACGACGCCGTAGGTTACGGGACCGTAGCCAAGGGCTCCTTTTCGTACGTACCGCTCGTTCTTCTCCCTCACCCTCACCCCCAGGGGACACCCATGACCACAAGCAGCCCCGAGGTGACCTCGGAGCCCCGGGACCTCACTGCTCAGGACCTGCCCTCCGCCACGCTCGGCGGGGACAACAAGCGTTCGATCGAGCAGATCACGCTGCTGCTGTTCATCACGGTGCCGTTCCTCGCCCTGGTCGCGGCGGTGCCGATGGCGTGGGGGTGGGGGGTGAGCTGGCTGGATCTGGGGCTGATGACGGCGATGTACTTCATCGGCTGCCACGGGATCACGATCGGCTTCCACCGCTATTTCACGCACGGCTCGTTCAAGGCGCGGCGTCCGCTGCGGATCGCGCTGGCGATCATGGGGTCGCTCGCGGTGGAGGGTCCGCTGGTGCGGTGGGTGGCGGACCACCGCAAGCACCACAAGTTCTCGGACGTGGAGGGCGACCCGCATTCGCCGTGGAAGTACGGCGAGACGGTCCCGGCGCTGCTCAAGGGGCTGTGGTGGGCGCACATCGGATGGATGTTCGACGAGGAGCAGACGCCGCAGCACAAGTACGCGCCGGATCTGATCAAGGACCCGGCGATCCGGACGATCTCGCGGCAGTTCGTGCTGTGGACGGTGGTGTCGCTCGCGGTCCCGCCGCTGGTGGGCGGTCTGGTGACGATGTCCTGGTGGGGCGCGTTCACGGCGTTCTTCTGGGGCTCGCTGGTGCGGGTGGCGCTGCTGCACCACGTGACGTGGTCGATCAACTCGATCTGTCACGCGGTGGGCAAGCGCCCGTTCAAGTCGCGTGACCGCTCGGGCAACGTGTGGTGGCTGGCGGTGCTGTCCTGCGGCGAGTCCTGGCACAACCTGCACCACGCGGACCAGACGTCGGCGCGGCACGGGGTGCTGCGGGGGCAGCTGGACTCCAGCGCGCGGCTGATCCGCTGGTTCGAGCTGGCGGGCTGGGCGTACGACGTGCGCTGGCCGGGCCGGGACCGGATCGACGCCCGGCGCCAGAGTGCGCCCGCCGACGCGGCATGATGGAAGACGTGGCGATCGACGGCAGTGCAGGCAGTACGGGCAGTCCGGGCAGTGTGAGCGGCGCGGGCGAGCAGAAGCCCCGGCGCGGTGGGCGCCGGGTGAGGATGACGGGCGCCGAGCGGCGCGAGCAGCTCCTCGACATCGGTCGCACGCTGTTCGCGGAGAAGGGCTTCGAGGGCACGTCGGTGGAGGAGATCGCGGCGAAGGCCGGGGTCTCCAAGCCGGTGGTGTACGAGCACTTCGGCGGCAAGGAGGGCCTGTACGCGGTCGTGGTGGACCGGGAGATGCGCCAGCTCCTGGACATGGTGACGGGCGCGCTGACCGCGGGCCATCCGCGTGAGCTCCTGGAGCAGGCCGCGTTCGCGCTGCTCGACTACATCGAGCGCTACACGGACGGCTTCCGGATCCTGGTCCGCGACTCGCCGGTCGCCCAGTCCACCGGCACGTTCGCGTCGCTGATCAGCGACATCGCCACCCAGGTCGAGGACATCCTGGGCCTGGAGTTCAAGGCCCGCGGCTTCGACCCCAAGCTGGCCCCCCTCTACGCCCAGGCCCTGGTCGGCAGCGTGGCCCTGACCGGCCAGTGGTGGCTCGACGTCCGCAAGCCGAAGAAGGCCGAGGTCGCGGCCCATCTGGTGAACCTCGCCTGGCACGGCCTGGACGGCCTGGAACAGAAGCCGCGCCTGATAGGACACCGCAAGAGCTGACCCGCGCGAGCCGGTGATGACGGGGGCGGGGCGCCGCGTGCGGCGCCCCGCCCCCGTGTCAGCAGCCGTCGCGGGCCGCGAGCCCGGGGGGTTTGGGGATCGGGGCAGGGGGCTCGGGGATCCCGGTCCCGCCGAGGGCGCTCGCGCAGGACGCCCGCAGGAGGTCCTCGCTGCCGGCCGGGGCGGCGAGCCGGACGTGGTCGACGGCGGCTAAGGACATCAGGCGGCCTTTCTCGCGACGGCGAAGATCCTTCGGAACGGGAACGCGGTGCCGTGCGGGCCCCGCGGGTAGGCCTCGCGCAGGCGGTCGCGGTACTGGGCGAGGAAGGCATCGACGGCCTCCTGGTCGTCGCCCAGGGCGGTGAGGACGGGGCGCAGGGCGGTGCCCTTCACCCAGTCGAGGACGGGGTCCTCGCCCGGCAGCATCTGGAGGTACGTGGTCTCCCAGACGTCCGTCTCGCAGCCGAGGTCCGAGAGCCGCTGCAGGTAGTCGACGGGGTCGAGGATGTGGACGTAACGCCGGCCCTGGTCGCCGACGCGGTCGCGCCACTCGGGGCTCTCGCACAGTTCGCCGAGCAGGGCGTGGCTGGGCGCGGTGAAGTTGCCGGGCACCTGGAAGGCGAAGGTGCCGCCGGGCCGCAGGCCGTCGAGCCAGACGGCGAAGGACTCGGGGTGGTTGGGCACCCACTGCAGGGCGGCGTTGGAGACGATCAGGTCGTACGGCTCGTCGGGCGTCCAGTGCGCCGCGTCGGCGGCCCGGAAGTCGAGCCAGCCGCCCCCCGCGGTGGTGCCCGCCCAGTCCTTCTCCGCGCGCTCCAGCATCTCCGGCGAGAGGTCGAAGCCGGTGATGTGCGCGTCGGGCCAGCGGTCGGCGAGCAGGACGGTGACATTGCCCGGCCCGCAGCCCAGGTCGGCGATGCGGGCGGGGCGGTCGTGGTTCGGCAGCCGCGGTATTCGTGCGAGCAGATCGAGGAACGGCCGGGTGCGGTGTCCCGAGTGCCGCAGGTACTGCTGTGGGTCCCACGTCGGTGCGGCGGAGTCCACGGAATGCATGTTCGAAGCCCCCTTGCTGGAACGAGTTGCCGAAACGGAACGGAGTTCCGGCCCGGTCCCTTCCCCATAGTCAAGAAGACTATATCTCGACATCAAGATACTCGCCATAAAGAAACTCGATCTCAAGAGGCTTTACATCGACAGACCCTCTACACTGATCGTCATGGAGGACGAGGTCGACCGATTGGTCGCTGCATGGCGCCGCGAGCGCCCGGACCTCGACGTGGAACCGCTCGAGGTGCTCAGCCGCGTCTCACGCCTGGCCCGCCACCTCGACCGCGCTCGTCGACTCGCGTTCTCCGAGCACCAGCTGGAGCCCTGGGAGTTCGACGTCCTGACGTCGCTGCGCCGGGCCGGCGCGCCCTATCAGCTCTCCCCCGGCCAGCTGCTCACCCAGACCCTGGTCACCTCGGGCACCATGACCAACCGCATCGACCGGCTCGCCAAGAAGGGCCTGGTCGAGCGGCTGCCCGACCCCAGCGACCGGCGCGGCGTGCTCGTCCGCCTCACCCCGGAGGGCCGCGACCGCGCCGACCAGGCGCTCGCCGGACTGCTCAGCCAGGAGCGCGCCATCCTGGGCCGCCTCACCGGCCCCCAGCGCGGCGAACTGGCCGACCTGCTACGCCAGTTGACCGCCCCGTTCGACAACGTCCCCGGCTAGGGCGGGTCCCGGCACACCGGCCGGCTCCGGGTCCTCCGCCGGGTCGACCCCGGCCCGCCGGGCCAGCGCCACCGCGGCGAGCGTCGAGTGCACGCCCAGCTTTCCGAGGACGTTCTGCATATGCGTCCGCACCGTATGGGGCGACAGGAAAAGGCGCTCGGCGACGGCCTTCCTGCCCAGCCCCGCCACCATGCACCGCAGTACTTCCCGTTCCCTCGGGGTCAGCGACTCCACGAGCCGCTCGCTCTCCGTACGGTGCCGGCGGGCCTCGGTCAGCTCCCGCAGCACGCCGGTGAGCAGCGCCGGCGGCAGATGCGTCTCGTCCCTGAGCACCCCCCGCACGACCGCGAGCAGCCGCTGGAGCGAGGAGTCCTTGGCCACCCAGCCCCAGGCCCCGGCCTGCAGGGCGTGCGCCGCACGGCGGGCGTCGTCCCTCTCGGCGAGCACGACACCACGCAGCCCCGGCCGGCCCTCCCGGAGCTGCCCGACCAGCTCGATCCCGTCGCCCGAGCCCAGATCGGCGTCGACGAGCATCACGTCGAACCGCCGTCCCTCCGCGGCCGCCCGGTCCAGGCAGCGCAGCGCGGCGGGACCGCTGCCCGCCGCGGCGACCTCGACATCGGGCTCCGCCGCGAGTGCGGCGGCCAGCGACTCTGCGAAGACACGGTGGTCGTCCACCACCAGAACCCGGATACGGGCCACGGACACCCCCAACTGGTCGAGGAACGGTCCCGGCGCGGGTACGGCGCCGGGGCGCGGGCCGTCCGTCGCACGGCCGCCGCCGTGCCAGGACAGTTACCCCGCCCCGGGCGCCGTACCCGGCGGGTCTCGATACCCCTGATCAGCACCGGCCCCCACCGGCACTGCGACCAGACTAGGGGCGCCCCTCGCACCCCGCGGGAAAATCGCGGAACTCCACCCGCACGCGCGACACGCGCGGGAGCGGCCCCCGCGTCACCGAAGCCGACGCGCACCGGCCGCCGCAACCGCGGCGAACACCCTGGGCTCGGCGAACCCCGCCGCCGCGAACGCCTTCGTCACCGCGCCGGCCACCGCCTCGGCATCCGCCTCCTCGACCAGCACCACCGCGGCCCCCCCGAACCCGCCCCCCGTCATCCGCGCACCCAGCGCACCGGCCGCGACCGCCGACTCGACCGCGAGGTCCAGCTCCGGGCAGGACACCCGCAGATCGTCGCGGAGCGAGGCATGGCCCTCGACGAGCAGCGGGCCGGCCGCGCGCGGGTCGCCGGCGTCGAGCAGCGCGATCGTGCGGGCCACCCGTTCGTTGTCGGTGACCACATGCCGTACATACCGGCGAACCGTTCCGTCGCTCAGACGCCCGAGGGCTTCGGGCAGATGCGCGACCTCCACGTCACGCAGCGCGCGTACGCCGAGCGCCCGCGCGCCGGCCTCGCAGCCGGCGCGCCGCTCCGCGTACGCGCCGTCCCCGAGGGCGTGCTCGACCCGGGTGTCGACGACGAGCAGCCGCAGGCCGTGCCCGGCGAGGTCGAAGGGCACCTGCCGGTACGACAGGTCGCGGGTGTCGAGATACAGGGCGTGGCCCTCGGCGGCGCAGGCGGAGGCCATCTGGTCCATCACCCCGCAGGGCACGCCGACGAAGCCGTTCTCGGCGCGCTGGGCGAGCCGGGCCAGTTCGGGGCGGGTCAGGCCGAGCCCGTACAGCTCGTTCAGGGCGAGCGCCGTGACGACCTCCAGGGCCGCCGAGGAGGACAGGCCCGCCCCGGTCGGCACGGTGGACGCGAGGTGCAGGTCCGCGCCGCCCACCGGGTGCCCGGCCTCGCGCAGCGCCCACACCACGCCGGCCGGGTAGGCGGCCCAGCCGGTGCCCGTGCCCGGCGCGAGAGCGGCGACATCGAGCCGTACGACCCCGCCGGGCACGTCGCGGGAGTGCAGCCGCAGCAGCCCGTCGTCGCGCCGGGACACCGCGGCCACGGCGGTGTGCGGCAGGGCCAGCGGGAGCACGAGGCCCTCGTTGAAGTCGGTGTACTCACCGATCAGGTTGACCCGTCCGGGCGCGGCCCAGACCCCCTCGGGCGCGGCCCCGTACAGCTCCTGGAACTCCGCGGCGACGCCCGCCCCGACCGCACTGGTCATGCCCTCTCCTGCTCCTTCTTCCGTGCGAACGCCCACGCGTCCTCGACGATGGCCGCCAGATCCGGGCGGGACGGGGTCCAGCCGAGCCGCTCGCGGGCGGTGTCGGCGGAGGCCACGAGCACGGCCGGGTCGCCGGGCCGGCGCTCGGCCATGACCTCGGGCACCGGGTGGCCGGTGACCTCGCGGACGGTCTCGACGACCTCGCGGACGGAGAAGCCGCTGCCGTTGCCGAGGTTGCAGATCAGGTGCTCACCGGCGGTCATCGCGTCGAGCGCGGCCAGGTGGGCCTCGGCGAGGTCGGCGACATGGATGTAGTCGCGGACGCAGGTGCCGTCCGGGGTCGGGTAGTCGTCGCCGTAGACGTTGATCGCGGCCCGCTTCCCCAGGGCGACCTGGAGAACCAGCGGGATGAGGTGCGACTCGGGGTCGTGGCGCTCGCCGCACTCCTTGTAGGCGCCGGCCACGTTGAAGTAGCGCAGCGAGACGGCGGCCAGACCGTGGGCGGCGCACTCGCCGCCGATCATGTGGTCGACGGCCAGCTTGGACGCGCCGTACGGGCTGGTCGGCGCGGTGGGCGCGGACTCGGTGATCGGCACGGTCTCCGGCTCGCCGTAGGTGGCGGCGGTGGAGGAGAAGACCAGCCTGCGCACCCCGGACTCGCGCATGGCGGCGATCAGCGCCATGGTGCCGCCGACGTTGTTGTCCCAGTACTTCTCCGGCCTGGCGACGGACTCGCCGACCTGCGAGAAGGCGGCGAAGTGCAGCACCCCGTCGAAGGACGCGTCGAGCCACTTCGCGGCGTCCTGGATGCGCCCCTCGATGAACTCAGCGCCGGCGGGCACGGCCGCGCGGAAGCCGGTGGACAGGTCGTCGAGGACGGTGACCTCGTGCCCCGCCTCAAGGAGGTGGGCCGCGACCGTGCTGCCCACATAGCCGGCCCCGCCCGTCACCAGGTATGTGCTCAACCGCCTGCCACCTCTCGGAGTCTGTCGGCCGCCGACTCCGGCGACACGTCGTTCATGAACGCGCCCATGCCGGATTCGGTGCCCGCGAGGTACTTCAGCTTGCCAGGGGCCCGCCGGACGGTGAAAAGCTCCAGGTGCAGCGCGAACTCCTCGCGGCCCGCGCCGGTGACCGGCGCCTGGTGCCAGGCGGAGATGTACGGGGTCGGGGGCGCGTCCGGGCCGAAGAGCCGGTCGAAGCGGCGGAGCAGCTCCAGATAGACGGCCGGGAACTCGGCGCGGGCCGCCGCGTCGAGCCCGGTGAGGTCGGCGGTCCGCCGGTGCGGCTGCAGATGCACCTCGTACGGCCAGCGCGCGGCGTACGGCACATAGGCGGTCCAGTGCTCCCCGGCGAGCACCACCCGCTCGCCCGCCCGCTCCTCGGCGAGCACGTCCTCGAAGAGGTTGCGGCCGGTGCGGGCGCGGTGGGCGGTGGCGCTGCGGAGCATCGTGGCGGTGCGCGGGGTGGTGAAGGGGAAGGCGTAGATCTGCCCGTGGGGGTGGGCGAGGGTGACGCCGATCTCGGCGCCGCGGTTCTCGAAGCAGTAGACCTGCGCGACGCCGGGGCGGGCGGACAGCTCGGCGGTGCGGTCGGTCCAGGCGGCGAGCACGAGCGCGGCGCGCTCCTCGCTCAGCCCGGCGAAGGAGGCGCCGTGGTCGGAGGTGAAGCAGACCACCTCGCAGCGCCCGTCGGCGCCGGACAGGGACGGGAAGCGGTTCTCGAAGACGGCGACCTGGTAGTCGGCGGCCGGGATCTCGCTGTGCCAGGCCCCGGTGGACGGGCAGAGCGGGCAGCTGTCGGCGGGCGGGTGGTAGATGCGGCCCTGCCGGTGGGAGGCGATGGCGACGGGCTCGCCGAGCAGCGGGTCGTGGCGGATCTCGGAGGCGGAGACGACGGGGTCGAGGGGGTCGAGGGGGCGGGAGTCGACGGCGGTGCGCGCCCCGCTCGCGGGTGCGGCGTGGTCGAAGTAGATGAGCTCGCGCCCGTCGGCGAGGCGGGTGACGGTCTTCTTCACGGCGGGCGGCTCCCTCGGCATCCAACAAACAGAACCACCCATAAAAAAGCACAATCAAACATCGACGCGCAACACTCAGCCATATCCGTCCCTCGGACCGATACGGAAAGGGGGTTACGGGGGTCAGGCCCGCGGCAGCGGCACGCGCACCGGCTGCGCCCGGTCGAGCAGCCCCGTCCGCGCCGCGAGCGCCGCCGCCTCCAGGCGCGAGCCCACGCCCAGCTTCATCAGCACCCGCTGCACATGGGTGCGCGCCGTGCTCGGCGCGATCGCCATGCCCGCCGCGATCACCCGGGTGTCCTCGCCCTCGGCCACCCGGACCAGGACCTCCGCCTCCCGCGGCGTCAGCAGCCGCAGCAGCCGCTGCCCCTCGTCGTCCGGCTGCGCCGCCGGGTTCAGGAGCTCCGCGAAGGCCCCCTGGATCAGCTGCGGCGCCACCGCCGCCTCGCCCGCGCGCGCCTTCGCCAGGGCGCGCTCGACGCCCTCGATCCGCTCGTCGTGCCGCACGTATCCGGACGCCCCGGCCGCGAACGCGGCGGCGATCCCGCGCGGCGACGGCACGGGCCCCAGCACCACCACCGCGATCTGCGGCCGCTCCCGCTTGATCCGCACCACCGGGTCGAAGGTGCCCGGCTCGGCCGGCGCCGACGTGCCGAGCAGACAGACCTCGGGCGCGCGGCTCACCACCAGCTCCGCGGCCCCGGCGACCGGCGCCGCCGCGGCGAGCACCCGGTGCCCGCGCAGCTTCAGCGCCGAGGCCAGTGCCTCCGCGTGCAGTCGGTGGTCGTCGACCACCATGAGCCGTACGCCCATCGTTCGCTCCCCCATCCCCGGGCCGGCCGTCCCCCGGCCTCCCTGCCCGGCAAGCTACACACTCCCCCGCCCCGCTTTGCCCCAATCGCGCGGAACCCGCGAAACGCCCGTGGGGCCCCTCCGCCAAGGAGGGACCCCACGGGTCGGGACATATGCAGGTCGCCGGTGGTCCGGTCAGCCGCCGATGCGGAAACCCACGGCCAGATACTGCTTGGACACGGACGACGAGGAGTTCTCGCTGACCATCCGCCCCGACACGAAGAACCGCCCGTTCGCGTAGAGCCACTCGGCGCTGAGCGAGCTGTAGCTGGTCTCGGCGTCCCGCACCGTCTTCTCCGACGGGTTCTCCATCAGCAGCGTCGACTTCATGGTGCCGCCGTCGATGGAGACGATCTGCCCGCCCTTGTCGTACGGCGGGAGCTTGTACGCGATCACGTTGCCGCCGTCCATGCGGAGCGGGAGCAGGGTGTAACGGTCACCGGCGTCCGCCTTGTTCGGCGTCAGCTGACCGGTGTTGAGGTCGAAGGCGACGATCTCGTTGGTCTCGTCGCCGTACTCGCCCGTGCTGCCCTCGTGCTCCTCGGTCGGCACGTACAGGCGTCCGTTGCCGACGACCGCCTGCGTGCAGGACTCGACCTCGGACGAGCGGCAGCGGGCGGCGTAGCGGTCCGGGTCCGCCGTGATCTTCGCCTTCAGCTTGCCGGTCTTCTCGTCGATCGAGAAGAAGTCCGAGATGCCGCTGCCGTCGCCGTCGACGTCGCCGACCTCGGCCGCGACCACCAGCGGCTTGGTGGACACGATCGACGCCCACTCGACGCCCGTCGGCATCTTGAACTGCGAGAGCGGCTGGCCGGACATCGGGTCGAGGTTCTGGATCGTCACGGTCGGGTCGTCGGACGAGCCGCACTTGCGGACCGCGACCAGGCCCTCGCCGCCGCCGTAGCCCAGGTCTCGGCAGTTGTCCGCCGCGGCCTGCGGCTTCCAGCGCGGGTTGCCGTTGGCCAGGTCGAAGGCCGCGCCGCCGTCCAAGCCACCGGCCGCGACGGTCTGCCCGTGCAGGGTGATCTCGGCGAAGGTGACCTTCTTGTCGCCGGCGGTGCCGCCGGTGAGGGACTTCGTCCACACGATCTTGCCGGTGGTGAGGTCGACCAGGCCGACCTCGGTGCACGGCTGGTAGTACTTCGGCGCCGTCCGCTTGGCGGCCTCGAAGAGGATCGGCAGCTTGTAGTCGGCCGTGATGTGGCGCGAGGCGCCGCAGACCTGACCGGTCAGCGGCAGCGTCCACACGACCGTGCCCTTGTCCAGGTCGTAGCCGGTGATCGAGTCGACGCCCGTCTTCACGAACGCCTTGTCGGTCAGCCAGGAGCCGGCGATGTTCGTCACGTCCGGCACCTTCGGCACCGGGAGCTGGAACGAGGCGACCGACTTCGGGTCGGCCGGGACCTTCTCCTTGCCGCCCCCGCCGAGGCCGCCGGCCCCGCCGTCCTGGCCGCCGTTCTGACCGGCGCTCGCCCCGCCCGAACCGCCCTTGGCGGGGGTGTCCGGGTCGTCGGAGCCGGAGTTCGCGTACCAGAGGCCCGCGCCGACGATCAGCACGATGGCGACGACCGCCGCGATGATGATCTGCGCCTGCGCGGACAGCTTCTTGCGGCCGCCGGAGCCGGGGACCGGCGGGGGCGGCGTCTGCTGGTACATCGGCTGCGTCGGGTAGCCGTAGGGCTGCTGGGGCTGGCCCTGGGGCTGCTCCTGCGGGTACCCGTACGGGGGTTGTACGGGCTGCTGCACGGGCTGGCCGGGCTGCGGGTAGCCGTACGGAGGCTGGGCCGGGGGCTGCGCCGGCGGCGGCGGGGTGGGTACCCCGAAGCCTCCGGACTGGGGATCCTGCGGTGCGCCGAACCCGCCCGGGGGCGGCCCCGGGGGCTGGTTCGGCGGGGGCGGCGGCTGGGTCATGGCTGAGGACACCTCGGTCGGGTCGGGAAGGGGGCGGCGGAACGAGCGAGGGTCTGTCCGGCCAACCGTTCCCGGTCCGCCGGACAGACCCCGGGCGTCACTTGGCGTACGCCATCATCGTCTTGGTCTCCTTCTCCGACTTGTCGTTGGAGGCGGAGACGCGGCCGGCCGCAATCACGAACGAGCCGTTGGAGTAGGCGTACCCGGCGTCGTAGAAGGAGGTCTCCACCGAGGAGACCGCCGCCTGGTGCTGGAGCAGCACCTTCGGCGCGCCACCGGTCGGGGCGATCGTCGCGACCGCGCCGCCCGTGTCGTACCGCGGCTCGACGTAGAGCAGGACGTCCGAGCCCTCCATGCGCAGCGGGGTCATCTGCTGCTCACCGGGCGCCTTGGAACGCCACTTCGCCTTTCCGGTGTTCAGGTCGAAGGCGATGACCTCGTTGGGCGTGCCGTACGCGGTCTCGGTCGCCATGTAGAAGGTGTTCGCGTCGGCGGCGACGCCGGTGCAGCCCTGGAGGTTCTTGCCGAAGATGACGAAGCTGCCGCCGCAGCGCGGGGCGAACTTGTCGGTGCCGCCCTGGATCTGCGAGCGCTCCTTGCCGTTCGCGGTGAGCGAGAAGATCGCCCACTTCTTCTGCTCGCGCTGGGTGGCGGAGACGACCAGCGGGTCCACGGAGTAGACCTTGTCGACCTCCCAGGTCGCCTGCAGCTTGAAGCTCCACTTGGCCTTGCCCGTGGCGGGGTCGACCTCGCTGATCTCGTGCTGCTCCTTGTTCACGTCGCCCGAGGGGCACTTGGAGGCGGCGATCAGCTTGCTGCCGCCCGCGTACGCGTAGGGCTTGCAGCCGCTGGTGGGACCGGTGAAGAGCTGGTGGCCGTCGGCGAGCGAGAAGCCGTAGGCGGAGCTGGAGCCGGAGGCCGTCACCGTGCTGCCGCTGATGGCGAGGGTGTTGTCGGAGAAGGCGAAGAGGCCGGTCGGCTTGGGGATGGACTTCTTCCAGCCCGCCTTGCCGGTGTTGAGGTCGACCTGCTGCATCTCCAGGCACTTGGCCTTGTCGCCCGCGCTGTCCTTGTACGCGAAGACCATGAGGCCCTCGGCGTTCGGCTGCGGCGGCGCGGCGCACAGCTCGTTCGGCACGTCGATGTGCCACTTGCTGGAGCCGTCGGCCAGGCTGTAGCCGTCGATGCCCTTGTACATCGCCTTGACGACGGTGTCGCCGACGATCCACGGGCCGTAGACGTCGGAGCCGTTGCGGGGCAGGTCGACGTTGTTCTTGAGCAGCCAGCTGATCTTGGCCTCGCCGTCCTTGCGGCCGGAGTTGAGGTCCTCGGGGCCGCCGTTCTCACCGTCGCCGGTGCCGTCGCCCTTGTCGACGGAGGCGGTCGGCTTCGGCCCGTTGCTCGTGGACTGGGTGGGCTGGGCGACCGGGTCCTTCTCGTCGTCGCCGCTGAACGCGAACCAGGAGCCGAGGCCGATGACGAGCGCCGCGGCGACGGACGCCGCCACGATGATGCCGGTCTTGCTCTTGAAGAAGTTGTTGCCACCGCCGCCGGGCGCCGGGGGCATCGGGGCCGTCGGGTAGGCGCCGTACGGGCCGGGCTGCGGCTGCCCGTAGGGGCCGGGCTGCTGCGCGTAGGGCCCGGGCTGCTGCGGGTACCCGTAGGGGCCCGGCTGCTGCGGCGCCTCCTGCGGGTAGCCGTACGGGCCCTGCTGGGGCGCCTGCTGCGGCGCCTGCTGCGGGTACCCGTAGGGGCCGGGCTGTGCGGGCGGGGCCTGCGGCGGCTGCTGCGGCTGGGGCGCCTGCGCCGGGGGCGCGGTCCGCGGGTCGACCGGCGGCGCGGCCGGCATGGTCGGCGGAGCGGTGGGCGGGACCGGCGGTGCCTGCGGCGGCATCGGCGGGACCGGCGGGACGTTCGGGTCCGGAGCGCCGAAGCCCCCCGGCGGCTGGTTGCTGGGCGGCTGGGTCATCAGCGCTTCCCCCTTTTGTGAGCGGGTTTTCTTTCTACCACTCACCGGATGGCGCAAAAGCGACCGGTCCGCCCCTTGTTCCCAAGGGAGGACCGGTCCGTGATGCCAGCGTTACGCGTCTTCTACGACATCTCTACGCGTCTTCGGCGAGTTCGAGCCAGCGCATCTCCAACTCCTCGCGTTCACCAGCGAGTTCCCGGAGCTCCGCGTCCAGTTTGGCCACCTTTTCGAAGTCCGTGGCGTTTTCGGCGATCTGAGTGTGCAGCTTGCTCTCCTTCTCGGAGATCTTGTCGAGCTGTCGCTCGACCTTCTGCAACTCCTTCTTCGCGGCGCGGGCGTCGGCGGCCGACACACCGGCCTTGGCGGAGGCCGCGGGAGCGGCCGGGGCCGGGGTGGCGGCCTCGATCATCCGCTGCCGCCGCTCCAGGTACTCGTCGATGCCACGCGGCAGCATCCGCAGCGTGCGGTCGCCCATCAGCGCGAACGTGCGGTCGGTGGTGCGCTCGATGAAGAAGCGGTCGTGGGAGATGACGACCATCGAGCCGGGCCAGCCGTCGAGCAGGTCCTCCAGCTGGGTCAGCGTCTCGATGTCGAGGTCGTTGGTCGGCTCGTCGAGGAAGAGCACGTTGGGCTCGTCCATGAGGAGGCGGAGCAGCTGGAGCCGGCGGCGCTCGCCACCGGACAGGTCACCGACCGGCGTCCACTGCTTCTCCTTGCCGAAGCCGAACTGCTCGCACAGCTGGCCCGCGGTCATCTCGCGGCCCTTGCCGAGGTCGACCCGGTCGCGGATCTGCTGCACGGCCTCCAGGACCCGCAGCTCGGCGGGGAGTTCGGTGACGTCCTGCGAGAGGTAGGCGAGCCGCACGGTCTTGCCGACCACGATCCGCCCGGCGGCGGGCTGGATGTCCCCCTCCGTGACGGCGGCGTCGGCGAGCGCCCGCAGGAGTGAGGTCTTGCCCGCGCCGTTGACGCCGACCAGACCGATCCGGTCGCCGGGTCCGAGCTGCCAGGTGAGGTGCTGGAGCAGGGTCTTGGGACCGGCGGTGACGGTCACGTCCTCCAGGTCGAACACGGTCTTGCCGAGCCGGGCGTTGGCGAACTTCATCAGCTCGCTGCTGTCGCGCGGCTCCGGCACGTCCGCGATGAGCGCGTTGGCCGCCTCGATGCGGAAGCGCGGCTTCGACGTACGGGCGGGGGCGCCGCGGCGCAACCAGGCCAGCTCCTTGCGGACCAGGTTCTGCCGCTTGACCTCCTCGGTCGCGGCGATGCGCTCACGCTCGGCGCGCGCGAAGACGTAGTCGGAGTAGCCGCCCTCGTACTCGTAGACCGTGCCGCGCTGCACGTCCCACATCCGGGTGCAGACCTGGTCGAGGAACCAGCGGTCGTGGGTGACGCAGACCAGCGCCGAGCGGCGCTCGCGCAGGTGCTTGGCGAGCCAGGCGATGCCCTCGACGTCGAGGTGGTTGGTGGGCTCGTCGAGGACGACCAGGTCCTGCTCCTCGATGAGCAGCTTGGCGAGCGCGATGCGCCGCCGCTCACCGCCGGAGAGCGGCCCGATGACGGTGTCGAGGCCCTTCTCGAAGCCGGGCAGGTCGAGCCCGCCGAACAGCCCGGTGAGCACGTCGCGGATCTTGGCGCTGCCGGCCCACTCGTGGTCGGCCATGACGCCGATGACCTCGTGCCGGATGGTCGCCGTCGGGTCGAGCGAGTCGTGCTGCGTGAGCACGCCGAGGCGCAGCCCGCCGCTGTGGGTGACGCGGCCGGTGTCGGCCTCCTCCAGCTTGGCGAGCATCCGGATGAGGGTGGTCTTGCCGTCTCCGTTGCGGCCGACGACGCCGATCCGGTCCCCTTCGGAGACGCCGAGGGAGACCCCGTCGAGCAGCGCACGGGTGCCGTACACCTTGCTGACGGACTCGACATTGACCAGGTTGACGGCCATTTCACTCCTGTACGGGGCTTGCGATCGACGTCCCAGGGTACGTCCCCCGGCACGGCTCCGGCCTCCTACGCCCGGCCCGCCGCCCGGCCCGCCGTCCGGCCCGGCGCCCGCCCCGCCCGCTCCACCAGGAACCAGCCCGCCAGGGCCATCGCCACCGCCGCCGGGGCGGTGACGCGGACGGCGATCAGGGTGGCCGTGTGCCCTTCCAGGAGGCCGGCGAAGCCGGTCATGGAGAGGGCCAGGACACCGAGGAGGGACAGGGTGATGCCGAGGGCGGCCAGCGGTGCGCCCCGGTCGGTGGCGGGGGCAGGCGGTGCCGGGAGTTCGCAGCGGCGGAAGACGGCCACCAGGAGGGCGGTGAGGGCGGCCGCCGCGGCGAGGCGGAGCGGGACCTGGGCCCACCACGCGGCGGTCGCGGGCGCCGGGAGGCGGACGCCGAGGGCGAGCAGCGCGCCGTACACGCCGAGCATGGCCGTCAGGTGCCAGAGGAAGGCGGTCATGGCGATCCCGTTGGCGGCGACGACCGTGCGCCAGACCCGGGTCCGGGCCGTGAGGCGGGCCCCCGGGCCCTTGAGGAGCTCCACCGCGCCGACCAGCCACAGTCCGTGGCAGAGCAGGGCGAGCGTGGGCGGGGCCATGTTCGAGACCGCCTCGCCCGGCATGCCGACCATCGACAGCGGATACGGGCCGAGGGCCACGAGCAGCCCGGCACCCACCAGACCCGCCGCCGCGAGCAGCGCCGGGCGGCGGATCATGCCGTCGGCGCGCAGGAAGCCGAGCTGGTGGACCGCCAGCCACACCAGCGCGAAGTTGAGGAACTCGACGTACGGCACACCCACCGCGAACCGCAGCACGTCCACCAGGACCGCCCCCGCCACGAGCCCGCCGAACGCGCCCCACCCGTACCTCCCGTGGAGCTTCAGGAGCGGCGGCGTGAGGGCCACCATCGCGAGGTAGATACCGATGAACCACAGCGGCTGGGTGACCAGACGCAGCGCCACCCCGGTCAGCCCGCCGTCCGCGCCGAGCAGCTGCACCACGAGCGCCAGCGCGCCCCACACCCCGATGAAGACCATGGTCGGCCGCAGCAGCCGCTGCAGCCGGGCCCGCAGGAAGGCGGCGTAGCGGGGGCGCGAGCGGTGGGCGAGGGCGTGCGAGAAGCCGCCCACGAAGAAGAAGACCGGCATGACCTGGAGCGCCCAGGTCAGGATCTGCAGGCCGGGCACCACGGCGAGCAGGTTGCCGACCTGCCCGTCGGAGGTGACGGCGGCCATCAGCCAGTGGCCGAGGACGACCACGGCGAGCGAGGCGACCCGGAGCAGGTCGACGTAGCGGTCGCGGCCGGCCGGTGTCGCGGCCGCGAGGTCACGCGCGCTGATTCCCATACGAGCACGGTGCCGGGACGGAACGGGGCGCCGGCAGCGCTCAGGTACTCAACCGCGCATGAGTACGAACCGGAGGAGCGGCGAGGCGGACGAGCGGCCGTCCCGGGCCGGTACGAGGGGTGCGGATGGGGGGAGCACGCTCCACCGCGCGGGCGACCCCACGGCCGGGGCTCGGGCGCCCGGCCCGACGGTCCGTCATCTTCGTCTGGAGTCGCCCCACGACGGGGTGCGCCCCCCCCACAAGGAGAGACCCATGGCACGACTCCCCCTGCATCCCCTGCATCCCCTGCATCCACGGCAGTCACCGCAGTCACGGCAGTCACGGCAGTCACGGATTCCCCGACTCGCCGCCGCGGCCGCGGCCGGCACCGCCCTCACCGTGCTCGCCGCGGGCCCCGCGGCGGCCGGCGACCCGACCGTGACGAACCCGCACATCGTCGCCCACTTCGACTTCGCCGCCGGCCAGAACGCGGAGAACATCGCCCTCGAACCCGACGGCTCCGCCGACATCACCTTCGCCTTCGCCCATCAGGTCGCCCGCGTCGGCCAGGACGGCGGCACCGAGATCCTCGCCACCCTTCCCGAGGTGCCGGGCGCGGTGACACTCGTCGGCGGGGCCATCGCCACCGGCATCGCCCGTGCCCACGACGGCACGCTGTACGTCAACTACGTCACCGGCAAGCGGGAGACCGGCATCTGGCGCCTCTCGCCCGACGGCGATCTGCGGCAGATCGGTTTCTTCCCGGCGAACGCCGTCCCCAACGGGCTCGCCCTCGACGAGGAGTGCGGCACCCTCTACACCGCCGACTCGGCGCTCGGCACGGTGTGGAGCCTCCCGGTGACGGGGGGCGAGCCCACGGCCTGGGCGACCGGCGACGCTCTCGAACCCACCGCGGAGCTCCCGTTCGGCGCCAACGGCCTCAAGGTCCACGACGGTGCCGTCTGGGTGTCCAACAGCGCGCGGGGCACGCTGCTGCGGATCCCGATCGGCCCCGGACCCGACCACGCCGCGGGCCCGGTCGAGACCCGGGCGACCGGGCTCACAGCCATCGACGACTTCGCGTTCACCGGGCACGGCGACACGGTCCTCGCCGCGCTGATCCAGGCGAACAAGCTGGAACTCGTACGGCCCGACGGCACCCACAAGACGGTGCTCACCGACAAGGACGGGCTCGACAACCCGACCTCCGTGGCGGTGCACGCCAAGAAGGTCTACGTGAACAGCGCCGCCTACTTCAACACGCTGGACCCGGACCCGAACCTGCTGCTCGCCCGGATCTCCAAGAACAAGCTCTGACCTACCGGGCCAGGACGGTCGCCCCGGGCGCCGGGGAGGTCGCCACGCGGGCCGTCCGGCAGGTGCCGGAGGCGATCAGCGCGGCGGCGACCGACTCGGCGGCCTCCGGGTCCTTCACCAGGAACGCGGTCGTCGGGCCCGAGCCGGAGACCAGGGCCGCGAGCGCGCCCGCGTCCGTGCCGGCCGCGAGCGTCGCGGCGAGCGACGGCCGCAGGGACACGGCGGCCGGCTGGAGGTCGTTGGCGAGGGCGCCCGCGAGCGCGGTGACGTCGCCGGTGCGCAGGGCGTCGAGCAGGACGGGCGAGGCGGCCGGCTCCGGCACGGTCACGCCCTCGTTGAGCCGGTCGAACTCGCCGTACACCGCCGGGGTCGACAGACCGCCGTCGGCGACCGCGAACACCCAGTGGAAGGCGCCGCCGACCGGCAGCTCCGTCAGCCTCTCGCCGCGGCCGACGCCGAGCGCGGCGCCGCCGACCAGGCTGAACGGCACGTCGGAGCCCAGCTCGGCGCAGATGTCGAGGAGTTCGGCGCGGGGCGTGTTCAGGCCCCACAGCGCGTCGCAGGCGAGCAGCGCGCCCGCGCCGTCGGCGCTGCCGCCGGCCATGCCGCCCGCGACCGGGATGTCCTTGACGATGTGCAGGTGCACGTCGGGGGCGATGCCGTGGCGGGCGGCGAGCAGCTCGGCGGCGCGCGCGGCCAGGTTGGTGCGGTCGAGCGGCACCTTGTCGGCGTCCGGGCCCTCGCAGGTGATCGTGAGCGCGTCGGCCGGGGTCGCGGTGACCTCGTCGTACAGCGAGACGGCGAGGAAGACGTTGGCGAGGTCGTGGAAGCCGTCGGGGCGGGCGCCGCCCACCGCGAGCTGGACGTTGACCTTCGCGGGCACGCGTACGGTCACACTCACTGCTGGTCCCCCTGTACGGGCTTGTTCTCCGCGGGCTTGTTCTCGGCGATCCGGGCGAACTCCTCGACCGTCAGCGCCTCGCCGCGCGCCTGCGGCGAGATCCCGGCCTTGACCAGGGCCTCCTCGGCGGCGGCCGGTGACCCGGCCCAGCTCGCGAGCGCGGCCCGCAGGGTCTTGCGGCGCTGCGCGAAGGCCGCGTCGACGACGGCGAAGACCTCGGCCTTGGACGCCGTCGTGGCGATCGGCTCGGTGCGGCGCACGAGCGAGACGAGGCCGGAGTCGACGTTCGGCGCGGGCCAGAACACGTTCCGGCCGATGGCGCCGGCCCGCTTGACCTCCGCGTACCAGTTGGCCTTGACCGACGGCACGCCGTACACCTTGTTGCCCGGGCGGGCGGCGAGACGGTCGGCGACCTCGGCCTGCACCATGACGAGGGTCCGCTCGATGCTCGGGAAGCGGTCCAGCATGTGGAGGAGCACGGGGACGGCGACGTTGTACGGCAGGTTCGCGACGAGCGCGGTCGGCGCCGGTCCCGGCAGCTCCTGGACGTGCATGGCGTCGGAGTGGACCAGCGCGAAGCGGTCCTTCTTCTCCGGCATGCGCGCGGCGATCGTCGACGGCAGGGCCGCGGCGAGGATGTCGTCGATCTCGACGGCCGTCACCCGGTCCGCGGCCTCCAGGAGCGCGAGGGTGAGGGAACCGAGCCCGGGCCCCACCTCCACGACCACGTCGTCGGGCCGCACCTCGGCCGTGCGGACGATCCGCCGGACGGTGTTGGCGTCGATGACGAAGTTCTGGCCCTTCTGCTTCGTGGGGCGCACGCCGAGGGCGGCGGCCAGCTCACGGATGTCGGCGGGGCCGAGAAGGGCGGCGTCGGGGCTGTCGGGGCCGGTGGTGGTGCTCACCGGTACAGCGTAGGGCCTGCCCGGGCCGGGGCGGGCCGGGGCGGGCCCGGAGCCCGCCGCCTGGCCTGCCGGGGGCGGGGCGGAGCCCGCCCCCGCCCCGCCGGGACCGGCGCCGGGCGCCCGTGGCCGGAGGCCCGGGCCATGCCCGCAGCCTCGGCGTGGCCACGAGGCCCAGCGCGGGATTCCGGCCGCGGGGCACGTCCGCAGCGTCGGCGTGGGCGCGAGGCCGAGCGCGGGATTCCGGCCCGGGGCGGGGCCCGCCGGGGCCGGGGGTCGATGCCCGTGGCCGGAGGCCCGGGCGTCCACCCGTCGGCGCGAGGCCAGGGGCCGGGGCCCGGCCGCCGCCGTGGGCCATGGGCCCGGCGGCCGCCAGGGCGCCCTCGCGCCCCGCCGGGACCGGCGTCGGGCGCCCGTGGCCGGAGACCCGGGCCGGGCCCGGCCCGGCCCGGCCCCTGGCCGGGCCGCACTCACTGGTGCAGCCGGCGCCCGCAGTGCGGCCAGGGGCTCGCGCCCCGCTGTACGTACAGCTTCTTCGCGCGGAAGGTCTGCTCGGTGGCCGGGGCGTCCTGGGCGACGCCGGTGCCGCCGAGGGCGTGCCAGGTGCCGGGGTCGAACTGGTAGAGGCCGCCGTAGGTGCCGGAGGGGTCGACGGCGTCCGGGCGGCCGCCGGACTCGCAGGCGGCGAGGGCGCCCCAGTTCAGGCCGTCGGCGCCGGCGACCGAGGTGGGCAGCGGGCGGGTGCCGACGCGGACGCGCTGGGCGACGGGTTCACGCACGGTCTCCTCGCGGAGGCGGCGCGGCCGCTGCCGTACCCCGTTGACCGTCCGCAGGGCGTACGTGACCCGGCGCACGCCCGGCACGCCCTGCCGTTCGACCAGCTCGATGCCGGTGAAGAGCTCCGGGTCGCGGGTCCGCTCGACCGCGAAGGGCACCGGCTCCTCGCGGATCTCCTGGGTGCCGGTGATCCGCAGCACGGCGACGGTCTGCCCGTCGCGCGGGAAGGAGTCCAGCGGTACGGAGGTGGTGTCCTGCCCGGCGAGCGCGATCCCGGCCTCCTCGGCGGCCTCGCGGACGGTGGCCGCGTTGGTGCGCACGGTCCGCTCCCGCCCGTCGGCCAGGAAGGTGACGGCCCGCTCGGTGCGCACGTCGAGGGCGAGGCCCTGCCGGGAGATCGGCGCCGAGCGCGAGACCGAGAGATACGCGCCCTCCGCCCGCACCCCGAGCTGCCGCAGCGCCCCGTCGACCGTGTGCGCGGTGGTCCACACCTGGCGCCGCCGGCCGTCGAGGTTCAGGGAGACCGGGCGCCCGTAGCGGACCACGATCTCCTCGCCGTCGGCCAGGGCGGCACCGGGGCCGGGGGCGACGATGTCGTGCGCGCCGACCTCGACGCCCTCGTCGGCGAGCAGCTCCTCGACGTCGTCGGCGAAGGTGTGCAGCGTGCGCGGGACCCCGTCGACGGACAGCCTGACGGCCTTGTCGTCGGCGACGAACGCGCTGGTGCCGCCCGCGAGGAACGCGACGACCAGGGCCTGCGGGACGATCCGGCGCAGGCCCTCGGCGGCGGGCGGGTTCGCCTTGCGGCGGCGGGCGCCGCCGGCCCGGTGCCCCTGGGGAGTGCTCACGAGGCCGGGACCCTAGCCCCGATACCGGTCACTCTCCAAAGCGACCCGACTACATGACGTAACCGTTATGGATCAGTAATCGAACGCGCGGGCCGTGTTCACGGCGATCGCCCCGGCCAGCTCCTCCTCCGTGATCCCGCGCACCGCGGCCATCGCCCGCACCGTCACCGGGATCAGGTACGGGGCGTTGGGGCGGCCGCGGAAGGGGGCCGGGGTGAGGAAGGGGGCGTCGGTCTCGACGAGGACGAGCTCCAGCGGCGCGACGGCGAGGGCGTCACGCAGCGGCTGGGCGTTCTTGAAGGTGACGTTGCCGGCGAAGGACATGTAGTAGCCCTTGGCGGCGCAGATCCGAGCCATCTCCGCGTCGCCGGAGTAGCAGTGGAAGACCGTCCGCTCGGGCGCGCCCTCCTCGTCGAGGACCCGGAGGACGTCGGCATGGGCCTCGCGGTCGTGGATGACCAGTGCCTTGCCCTGCCGCTTGGCGATCTCGATGTGGGCGCGGAAGGAACGCTCCTGCGCGGCCATGCCCTCGGGGCCCGTGCGGTAGTAGTCCAGGCCGGTCTCACCGACGGCGCGTACGTGCGGGAGGGCGGCGAGCCGGTCGATCTCGGTGAGCGCGTCGTCGAGCGCCGCGTCGCCGCCCGCCTCCCGGGCCCCCTGACGGGACCAGCCGTCGGGGTCGCCCAGGACGATGCGCGGCGCCTCGTTGGGGTGCAGGGCGACGGCCGCGTGCACGTGCTCGTGCGCGGCGGCGGTCTCGGCGGCCCACCGGGAGCCCTTGAGGTCGCAGCCCACCTGGACCACGGTCGTGACGCCGACGGCGGCGGCCTTGACGAGGGCCTCCTCGACGGTGCCGGACTGCATGTCGAGATGGGTGTGCGAGTCCGCGACCGGGACCGGGAGGGGCTCGGGCAGCGGCGGCGGGGCGTCCTTGGAACTCATGGCCCGATCGTACGAGGGCCATGAGTTCCGCCGCGAAGGATTACCGGCGCGATGAGCGGCCTACGCGCGGCCTACGAGCGGGAGCGGCGCGGGTGGAAGAGGTCGGAGAGGCGCCAGTGGTGGGGTACGGGAGCCTGCTCGGGCCCCGCGGCCCCCTCCGGGCCGTCCTCGATCAGCTCCTGGCCGATGGGCCCGGCGATCGACACCGGCCGGGTCGGCCGCGCGCCGCGGGCGTGGCGCTCGACCGCGGCCACCGTGTCGAGCACGGAGGACACCTGTCCGGCACGCATGATGCGGACGACGTGGCTGCCGCAGTTCATGCAGCTCGGCCGCGACAGCGGGGACGGCACCCGGGCTCCGTCGGCCTTGTAGACGACGAACTCGTTTCCCCGGGCGTCCACGTGGTGCTCGATGTCGTACGCCTGCTCCCAGCCGTATCCGCACCTCATGCAGGCGAAGGCGTAGGCCTCGTGCGCGACCTCGTGGGCTCCCTCGCGAGCACTCTCACGGGCGCTCTCGCGGGCGACGGGCGGCGTTCCGGTGCCGGTGATCTCACTCATTCCAGCTCCTCTCCACTGATCCAGTGGACGCCTTTTCGGGCCGGACCGCATCAGCGCCGGAGAAACCATGGACGCTCTTTGGCGTTTCCTTGCCCGAAGGCCTTCGAGCGGGCCCATCGCCGGGTTTCCGCTTTGCCTTTCAGATTAGTCCTTTACCGTTTCCGGGGCCCGGTCCGGCCGCGTTCTTTGCCGCCACGACGGCATCGAACACCTCCCGCTTGGGAAGCCCCGCCTCCGCGGCGACCGCCGCGATGGCCTCCTTGCGCCGCTCCCCCGCCTCCTCGCGCACCCGTACCCGGCGCACCAGCTCCTCGGCGTCGAGCTCGGCGGGCCCGGTCTCCGGGGCGCCCTCGACGACCACGGTGATCTCGCCCCGTACCCCTTCCTTCGCCCACTGCGCGAGCTCGCCCAGGGGACCCCGCCTGACCTCCTCGTACGTCTTGGTCAGCTCGCGGCAGACGGCGGCGCGGCGGTCCTGTCCGAAGACCTCGGCCATCGCGGCGAGGGTGTCGTCGAGGCGGTGCGGGGCCTCGAAGTAGACGAGGGTCCGGCGCTCGTCCGCGACCTCGCGGAGCCGGCCGAGCCGCTCGCCCGCCTTGCGGGGCAGGAAGCCCTCGAAGCAGAAGCGGTCCACGGGCAGCCCGGACAGGGCGAGCGCGGTGAGCACGGCGGAGGGGCCGGGCACGGCGGTGACCTTGATGTCCCGCTCGACGGCGGCGGCGACCAGGCGGTAGCCGGGGTCGGACACGGACGGCATGCCGGCGTCGGTGACCAGGAGCACCCGCGCGCCGCCGGCCAGCGCCTCGACCAGCTCGGGCGTACGCGCCGACTCGTTGCCCTCGAAGTACGACACCACCCGGCCCTGGGTGTGGACGCCGAGCGCGCGGGTGAGTCCGCGCAGCCTGCGGGTGTCCTCGGCGGCCACGATGTCCGCGTTCTCCAGTTCGGTGGCGAGCCGGGGCGGAGCGTCCGCGATGTCGCCGATGGGGGTGCCTGCGAGTACCAGCGTTCCTGTCACAGGTCTCATCCTCCCAGCCCGGACAGGCGACGCGCACAGGCGCGTTCCCTACGATGGCGCGGTGACCAGAACCGCACCCGAGGCCCTGGAGGGTCAGCACCCCATGGATCCCAGGGACCCCATGGCTCCCATGACCCCCGTGGGCCCCGTGGACCCCGCCGGGGCCGAGCTCTCGTCCTGGCAGCAGCGGCTGCGGCGCTTCGGCTACCGCCCGTCCGCCGTGGGCTCCCTGTCCATCGGCCTGCGGGACCGGCTCGTGCCGCCGTACACCCGGCCCTCGCCGCGGCTGTGGTCGCTGCTCGGCGTCGGGCCGGTGGGCGCCGAACGGGTGTGGCGCTTCGCGGCGTGGGGCGGGCCGCTGCTCGTCGCCCTGGTCGCGGGCGTGCTGCGGTTCTGGAACCTGTCCAGGCCGAACGCGGTGATATTCGACGAGACGTACTACGCGAAGGACTCCTGGGCCCTGATCAACCAGGGCTACGAGGGCGCCTGGCCCAAGGACATCGACAAGACGATCCTGGCGAACCCGGACTCGGTGATCGTCCCGACGGAGCCGGGCTATGTGGTCCATCCGCCGGTCGGCAAGTGGATCATCGGCATCGGCGAGAAGATCTTCGGCTTCGAGCCGTTCGGCTGGCGCTTCATGGTGGCGCTGCTCGGCACCCTGTCGGTGCTGATGCTGTGCCGCATCGGGCGGCGGCTGTTCCGCTCGACGTTGCTCGGCTGTCTGGCGGGTCTGCTGCTCGCCGTGGACGGGCTGCACTTCGTGATGAGCCGCACGGCGCTGCTCGACCAGGTGCTGATGTTCTTCGTGCTCGCCGCCTTCGGCTGCCTGGTGATCGACCGGGACCGGGCGCGGGCCCGGCTCGCCGGGGCGCTGCCGGTGGACGAGGAGGGCGTGCTGCGGCCGGACGCGGAGGTCGCCGGGACGCTGGGGCTCGGCTGGCGGCCCTGGCGGCTCACGGCGGGCGTGATGCTGGGCCTGGCGGCCGGCACCAAGTGGAACGGTCTGTACATCATGGCCGCGTTCGGCCTGATGGCCGTGCTGTGGGACCTCGGCGCGCGGCGTACGGCGGGCGCGGTCCGCCCGTACGCGGCGGTGGCGCGCCGCGACCTGGTCCCGGCCTTCGTGTCGGTCGTCCCGGTGGCCATCGCGACGTATCTGGCCTCCTGGTCGGGCTGGATCCTCACCGACAAGGGCTACTTCCGGAACTGGGCCGCCGAGCAGGACAAGATCGGCGGCAGCGGGACATGGGGCTGGATCCCGGACTGGCTGCGCAGCCTGTGGCACTACGAGACCGAGGTCTACAAGTTCCACGTCGGCCTGAGCTCCCCGCACACCTACGAGTCCAACCCGTGGAGCTGGCTCGTCCTCGGCCGCCCGGTCTCCTACTTCTACGAGTCCCCCGCCCCCGGCACCGCGGGCTGCCCGGCCGACGCCAAGGAGAAGTGCGCCCAGGAGGTCCTGGCCCTCGGCACCCCGCTCCTGTGGTGGGCCGCCTGCTTCGCCCTCCTCTACGTCCTCTGGCGCTGGGCCTTCCGCCGCGACTGGCGCGCCGGCGCGATCGCCTGCGGCGTCCTGGCCGGCTGGGCCCCCTGGCTCCTCTACCAGGAACGCACCATTTTCCTTTTCTACGCGGTGGTGTTCGTCCCGTTCCTGTGTCTCGCGGTGGCGATGATGCTCGGGGCGATCGTGGGCCCCGCGGGTTCCTCGGAAAGACGACGGACTTTCGGTGCGGTGGCGGCGGGAGTGCTCGTCCTGCTCATCGTGTGGAATTTCATCTACTTCTGGCCGCTGTACACGGGGACGGCTATTCCGCTGGATCAGTGGCGGAATCGGATGTGGCTGGACACGTGGGTGTGATTGCCTAGGGGGCTTCTTCGCCGAGCGGAGCGAGGCAGAGGGTGAAGCCTCTGCGGCCGGTCTCGGAGTACTCGGCGTAGCGGCTCTGGTCGCAGTGGGCGTAGCCGCTGTCGTGGCGCTCCGCGACCCGGTAGTCCGCCTCGGCGGAGGAGCAGTCGACGACCACGACGTTCGGGAACATCTCGCTGCCCTTGTTGTGGACGCAGGAACCGACCTCGGCGGTGCTCGCGGCGTCTCCGAAGGCGTAGGCCAGCACGCCGACGATGGCGAACGGCAGCAGGACGCCGAGTGCCTCGACTCGGCGGACGACCGGGCGGCCGGGGTTCGCCGGGGGCCGCACGCCGCCGGCGGGCGGGGCCAGGCGGCCGAGACGGATCCGCTGGACGAGATTGAGCACCAGGACGACGAACGTGTAGAAGAACGAGGCAGGCCCCCACCAGCCCTGATAGAGCGTCCGGGCCGTCATCTCCCGGTGCAGGGCGATCCCGCAGTTCCGGCAGAGCGTCTGGCGGTTCTTGAAGGTCCGCATGAGGAGGACGAAGCCCTGGTGGGCACGGACGGTGGTGCGGAGGGCGGGCTGCGCTCCGCAGATCTGGCAGCCGTCGACGGCGAGTTCGGGACCGGCGGGCTCGGACAGCGGTGCGGACATGGTGAATTCCCCCCCGGGAAACAGAAATGGTGGTACGTGAGCGGCTGAAGAGTACGGCCCCGCACCGACACATGGTCAGCTCACCGGATCGCTATCCGGTAACAACCGTCCCGGCTCTCACTCCTGACAGGCAAGGCGCCGCATAGGCTGCCCTGGGGCCATACCTGGGGGAGGGAGGCGCAGCCATGCGCAGTGGTGCCAAGGTCGCTATCGTCGGAGGGGTCTTCGTCGTCGTCGCGAGCGGGGTGGGATACGGGGGTTACAACCTCTGGAACGGGATCAGCGGAGGGTCCGGCGGAACGACGTCGACCTCCGGCGCCAACAGCAAGAAGACCGGGCCCGTCACCGGCGAGGAGGTGACGGCGACCGCGAAGGACTTCCTCGCGGCCTGGGCCGGCGGCGAGTCCGACGCGGCCGCGCAGCTGACCAACAACCCGGTCTCCGCCGGCCCCGCGCTGCTCGGCTTCCGCGAGGAGGCGAAGGTCACCGGCGCGCAGATCACGGCGGGCGCGGCGACCGGGACGACGGTGCCGTTCACGGTGAAGGCGACCGTCACGTACGAGGGCGTCTCCAGGCCCTGGACGTACGCCTCGCAGCTCACCGTCGTCCGCGGCCTCACCACCGGCCGCCCGCTGGTCGACTGGAAGCCCACCGTCCTGCACCCGAAGCTGACGCCGGGCGGCTCGCTGCGCACCGGCGGCGCGAGCTCCGGCGAGATCGAGGCCGTGGACCGCAAGGGCCGGGTCCTGACGGCTCAGAAGTACCCGTCGCTCGGCCCGGTCCTCGACCAGCTGCGCGAGCGGTACGGCTCGACGGCGGGCGGCAAGCCGGGCATCGAGGTGTACGTCGACTCCGGCTCGGAGGGCGTGCCCGACACCACGCTGCTGACCCTCCAGAAGGGCGAGCCGGGCAAGCTGGAGACGACGATCGACGCCGATGTGCAGGCGGCTGCGGAGAAGGCCGTGGCCCGGTACGGGACGGCGTCCGTGGTGGCGATCCAGCCGTCGACGGGCGCGGTGCGGGCGGTGGCGAACAGCCCGGCGAACGGATTCAACACGGCGTTCCAGGGCAAGACGATGCCCGGTTCGACGATGAAGATCGTGACGGCGGCGCTGCTGCTGGAGAAGAACCTGGTGAAGGCGGACCAGGTGACGGACTGCCCGTCGAGCGCGGTGTACAACAGCCGGACCATCAGGAATCTCGACGACTTCTCGCTGGAGGGCAAGACCTTCGGGTACGCCTTCGCCAAGTCCTGCAACACCGCCTTCATCAAGAAGATCGACGATGTGAAGGACCTTGAGGGCGACGACTTCGGGCTCGCGCGGGAGGCACGGGAGGTCTTCGGCATCGGCCTGGACTGGAAGACCGGTATCAAGTCGGAGGACGGCAGCGTCCCGGAGGTGTCGGACGCCGCGGCCGCGGAGCAGTACATCGGCCAGGGCACCGTCACGATGAATCCGCTGAACATCGCGTCGATCACGGCGACCGCGAAGGACGGCACCTTCCGGCAGCCGTATCTCGTGGCGGCGGGCGTCGACAACCGCGAGTTCGCGAAGGCCGAGCGGAAGTTGTCGCTTTCGGTCGCGCGGCAGCTGCGCGACATGATGCGGACCACCGCGACCGCGAGCTACGGCACGGCCACGGGCGCCATGGCCTCGGTGGGCGGCGACAAGGGCGCGAAGACCGGTTCGGCAGAGGTCGACGGCCGGCAGACCTCGGACTCCTGGTTCACCGGCTTCTCGAACGACCTCGCCGCGGCGGCGTTCGTCCAGAACGGCGGCCACGGCGGGACGGCGGCCGGACCGGTCGTGGCGCAGGTGCTGAGGGCCGGGTAGCGGTGCCGTAACCCGGTCGCCTGCCCCGTACACGTACCGCTAGCGTGAGCGCCCATGACGACGTCGCACGCACTCGCCCACCCCCAGTTCGCCGCGGCCCTGACGGAGCTCGGTCTCGATGTCGAGGTCCGGCGCTTCCCGGACGAGACGCGGACCGCGCAGCAGGCCGCCGAGGCGATCGGCTGCGGGGTCTCGGAGATCGTGAAGTCGCTGGTCTTCGCGGCGGACGGGGTGCCGGTTCTCGTCCTGATGGACGGTTCCTCGCGGGTGGACGTGGAGCGGGTACGGCAGGAGCTGGGCGCCGGGGCGGTCACGCGCGCCGACGCGCGGGTCGTCCGGGAGACGACGGGGTACGCGATCGGGGGCGTCCCGCCCTTCGGGCACCGCAGCCGGACCCGGGTCCTGGCCGACCGGGGGCTGCTCGACCACGAGGTGGTGTGGGCGGCGGCGGGCACCCCGCACAGTGTCTTCGCCCTCGACCCGAAGACGCTGATCGCGCACGCAGGCGGCACGCTGGTGGACGTCCGCGAGCGCTCCGACGAGCGTTCGGCGTGACGCCGCTGGTCGTCACGGCGGTACTGCTCGCCGCTGTGACGCACGCGAGCTGGAACGCGATCGCCGCACGCATCCACGACCAACTGCTCTCCTTCACGCTGATATCCGGCGGCGGCGCGCTCATCGGTCTCGCCGGCGTCTGCCTCACCCCGCTGCCCGCCTCCGGCGCATGGCCGTACCTGGTCTCCTCGGCGGTGCTGCACGTGGCGTACTACGCGCTGCTCATGAAGTCCTTCGCGCTCGGTGACTTCGGCCAGATGTACCCGATCGCGCGCGGAACGGCGCCGCTGGTGGTGACGCTGCTCGCCGCGGTCTTCGTGGGCGAGGTCCCGGACGCGGGGCAGCTCGCGGGCGTCGCCGTCGCCTGCGCGGGCCTGACCGGCCTCGCCCTGTGGGGCATCCGCGGCAAGGGCGCCCGCCCGCACTGGCCGGCGCTGCTCGCCGCGGGCGCGACGGGCCTGTCGATCGCCGCGTACACCGTCGTGGACGGCGTCGGCGTCCGTGCCTCCGGCACCCCGCTCGGCTACATCGCCTGGCTGATGCTCCTGGAGGGCCTGGTCATCCCGGCCTACGCCCTCGCCCGCCGCGGCCCGGCCCTCGCCGGCGAACTCCGCCCCTTCGCCACCCGCGGCCTCCTCGGCGCCGCGATGTCGGTCGCCGCCTACGCCCTGGTCCTCTGGGCCCAGACCAAGGCCCCCCTGGCTCCGATCGCGGCCCTCCGCGAGTCCTCCATCATCGTCGGCGCCGCCATCGGCGCCCTTCTCTTCAAGGAACGCTTCGGCGGCCCGCGGGTGGCCGCCGCGGGCCTGATGGTGGTGGGCATCGGCCTTATGCTGTACGCCAGTTGAGGCGCATGTGCCGGCGGAGGGGGCCGGGGTGGACGGCAGTGTGTTCCGGAGCGAGGAACTGCCCGCGGCGGACAGGTTCGAGGCCTGGCGGGAGTGGATGGGGCAGGCTCGGGGCAGCGACATGACCCCCGTGCCCGCGGCGGAATTCTGGGCGCAGTCCCGGGTTCTCGGACTCGGGACGCTCACGGCGATGTCGATGGCGTCGCAACCGATCCGCTACTGGCGCAGCCCCCGGATGGCGCGGCGGACCGACACCGACTCGTATCAGCTGACACTGCTGCTCGAGGGCGAATTGGCCCTCGATCACGGCGGAAGCACGTGCACGTTCGGGCCGCGGGATCTGCATCTGCTCGACAGCGCACGGTCCTTCGACCTGCGACCGGCGGGCGACAGGGAGCACCGGATCGTCAGGGGGATCGGCGTGGACTTCCCGAAGGCCCTGCTGCCCCTGCCGCCGCGCCAGGTGGGCGCCTTGCTGGGGCGGCGGCTGTCGGGGCAGGAGGGCGTCGGCGCGCTGCTCGCGGGGTTTCTCGTGGGCCTGGACCGGCAGGCCGGAGGCATGCGGCTGCCGGAGCCGGACCTCCTGGGCAAGGCGTTGCTCGGCCTCGTGGCGGCCTGCCTCGCCGAGGCGCTGGAGGAGGAGTCGGTCCTGCCGGAGGAGACCCGCCGGCAGGTGACGGCCAGGCGCGTCCGGGCGTTCATCCGGCAGAACCTTCACGACCCGGAGCTGACGCCGCCCGTGGTGGCCGCCGCTCACCACATCTCCCTCAGCTATCTGCACCGGATCTTCCAGCAGGAGTCACCCGGCGAGACGGTCGCCGCCTGGATCCGCGCCCGACGCCTCGAAGGCGCCCGCCGCGACCTGGCGGACCCCGCGCTGCGCGGCCTGCCGGTCCACGCCCTCGCCGCCCGCTGGGGCTACCCTCGCGCCTCCGACTTCACCCGCGCCTTCCGCTCCGCGTACGGCCTCCCGCCGACGGAGTACCGGCAGTTGGCGCTGGCTTGTGGCGGTGCCTAGTTGGAGATCCACTGGCCGTAGTCGTTCCAGACGGTGTTGAGCTCCAGCCACCCCTTGCCCTGGGCTATGGAGCTGCCGACGTGGTACGTGGGCCCGTAGCAGCCGCGCGTGTAACCGGGGTTGAGCGTGGAGGCGGCACACATCGCCACTTCGTTGTGCCCGCCTCCCTGGAACTGGACCTCGCCGCCGATCGCCACCGCCACGCTCGCCCTGTTCTGCACGACCAGCACGGTCTGAGCGTCGTTGTTCGCGTTGCGGACGACGCAGATCTTGAAGCTGACGTAGTCGGAGACGGAGTGGTTCTTGTAAGCACCGCAGTTCCAGTTGGAATTGGTGCTCACGGTGCCCCAGTTCTGCGCCGCACTCGCAGGCGCCGTGCCCAGCGCGATGGTGCCGATCGCCGCGGCCGCCACGGCCAAAGCCTTGTAACGCATGGGGGGTTCCTCCCTCGTGTGCCGCTCCGCGATCACGGAGCGGTCGGTCGCGAACGAGGATGCCCGCAGCGCCGTACCGCTGTCGTTGGCGGACGGTCCACAGTTCCCATGCACTGCGTGCACACCCAGGACGGTGCCCCAGGGCTCAGAGGGCCGCGCGCACCGCCCGTATCAGCGCCTGCGCCCGCGGGTCCGCCGTCACCGTCTTCCGCATCCCGTTGGTGACGTAGCCGAAGGCGACGCCCGACTCCGGGTCGGCGAAGGCGAGGGAGCCGCCGCGGCCGGGGTGGCCGAAGGAGGTGGGGCCGAGGAGGGGGGAGGCCGGGCCGTGGAGCATGTGGCCCAGGCCGAAGCGGGTGCCGACGATCAGCACGCGGTCCGGGCCGGCGGACTCCTCCGTACGGGCCAGGGTGAGGGTGGACGGGGCGAAGAGACGGTCGCCGCCGCCGTCGACCGGGCCGAGGGTGGCAGCGTAGAAGCGGGCGAGGGAGCGGGCGGTGGCGACACCGGCGGAGGCGGGCAGTTCGGCCGCCCGGTACACCGGGTCGTTCTCGTCGGGCCTCGGGTCGATGACCTCGAAGGCGCGCCGGGTCAGCGACATCGGGTCCTTGTAGGCCGCCGTCACCGACGGCTTGGGGCGCAGCTTGAGCATCGGGCTGTCGGCCGGCTCGATCTCCTCGACCGGGGCGAGGCGGCCGACCCGGTGGGCCTCCTCCTCGGGCAGTCCGATCCACAGGTCGAGGCCGAGCGGGCGGGAGATCTCCTCGGCGACCCAGCGGCCTATGGTGCGGCCGGTGACCCGGTGGACCAGGCCGGCGAGCAGCCAGCTGAAGGTGTGCGCGTGATAGCCGTGGGCGGTACCGGGCTCCCAGACCGGGGCCTGGGCGGCCATCGCGGCCGTCGCGGTCTCCAGGTCGACCGCCTCGGCGAGGGTCAGCGGCCGGTCCAGGACCGGCACGCCCGCCCGGTGCGCGAGCAGCTGCCGTACGGTCACCCGTTCCTTGCCCGCCGCCTTGAACTCCGGCCAGTACGCCGCGACCGGCGCGTCCAGGTCCAGCTGGCCGCGCTGGTGCAGCAGCAGCGGGACGGCCACGGCGACGCCCTTCGTCGCCGAGCGCACGACCTGCGCCGTGTCCGCCGCCCACGGCGCGCCGCCCTCGCCGTCGCGGCCGGCGTCGGCATCGGCGTCGGCATCGCGGGTGCCCGCCCACAGGTCGACGACCTTCGTCCCGTCGCGGTAGACCGCGACGGCCGCGCCGCGCTCCCCGCGCTGCTCGAAGTTGCGCAGGAACGCGTCCCTGACCGGCTCGAAGCCCGCCGCTACCGTGCCCTGGACGTCCACCTGAACCCACGCTTCCTCTCGTACAGCCACTGAACCGTTCCCATGGTGCAACGTGGTCCCCGCCGAGCGGATTCCGGGGTCGGGGGCAGGTCAGGGACGGATCGGGGTCACGTCAGGGACGAGCCAGGGGCGGGCATGGGTCGGGCCAGGGTCAGGCGACCGCGCTCGGCACGAAGCCGAACGGCAGCTCCAGGCGGTGCCGCGCCATCAGCTCCTCGTCCGAGAGGATCTCCGCCGTCCGCCCGTCGGCGGCGATCACGCCCTCGCTGAGGATCACCGAGCGCGGGCACAGCTCAAGCGCGTACGGCAGGTCGTGCGTGACCATGAGGACGGTGACGTCCAGGGCGCGCAGGATGTCGGCGAGCTCGCGCCGCGAGGCCGGGTCGAGGTTGGAGGACGGCTCGTCGAGGACCAGGATCTCCGGCTCCATGGCGAGGACGGTCGCCACCGCGACCCGCCGCCGCTGTCCGAAGGACAGATGGTGCGGGGGCCGGTCGGCGAACTCCTCCATGCCGACCCGGGCCAAGGCCTTGCGCACCACGGCCTCCAGCTCGGCGCCCCGCAGCCCGGCCGCGGCCGGCCCGAAGGCCACGTCCTCGCGGACCGTGGGCATGAACAGCTGGTCGTCGGGGTCCTGGAAGACGATCCCGACCCGGCGCCGGATCTCGGCCAGGTGCTTCTTCCCGACCGGCAGCCCGGCGACGGTCACCGCGCCCGCGCCGCCGGTCAGGATGCCGTTGAGGTGCAGGACCAGGGTGGTCTTGCCGGCGCCGTTGGGGCCGAGCAGCGCGACCCGCTCGCCGCGCTCCACGGTCAGGTTCACGCCGAAGAGGGCCTGGTGCCCGTCGGGGTACGCGTACGCGAGGCCGCGCACGTCGAGCGAAGGGGGAGAAGTGGTGGTCATGGGGTCGTCCATCCGAGGAGGCAGATCAGGAGGGCGGCGAGCGGCAGCGCGGCGGCCTGCCGCCACTGGGCGGCGCTCGCGGTGACCTCGTCGATGACGGGCATGGTGCCGGTGTAGCCGCGGCTGACCATCGCGAGATGGACCCGCTCCCCGCGCTCGTACGAGCGGATGAAGAGGGCTCCGGCGGACTTCGCGAGGACGCCCCAGTGCCGTACGCCGCGGGCCTCGAAGCCGCGCGAGCGCCGGGCGATCGACATCCGCCGCATCTCGTCGGTGATGACATCGCCGTAACGGATCATGAAGGAGGCGATCTGGACGAGCAGCGGCGGCAGCTTGAGCCGCTGGAGGCCGAGGAGCAGTTCGCGCAGTTCGGTGGTGGCGGCGAGCAGCACGGAGGCGGCGACGCCGAGGCTGCCCTTGGCGAGGACGTTCCAGGCGCCCCACAGGCCGGGGACGGACAGCGAGATCCCGAGGACCTCCGTCTGTTCGCCGGGGACGACGAACGGCATGAGCAGCGCGAAGGCGACGAACGGGATCTCGATGAGCAGCCGCTTCAGCACGAACCCGGCCGGGACGCGGGCCCGCGCGGCGACGGCGCCGAGCAGGACCGCGTAGAGGGCGAAGGCCCACATCGCCTCGCGGGGCGTGGCGACGACCACGACGACGAAGCCGAGGACGGCGGCGAGCTTGGTGTGCGGGGGCAGCTCGTGGACCGGCGACCGCCCCCGCCGGTAGAGCTTGTGCGCGTGCCCTGCCCCCATGTCAGGCCGCTTCCGCTGCGGTACGGCGTCGCCGGACGACCCAGAAGGCGCCGGTGCCGACCGCGAGGGTCGCGCCCACGCCGATGACGCCCGCGAGGCCGCCGGACAGGCGCGCGTTCGACACGTCCTTGACGCCGTAGTCGGCGAGCGGCGAGTCGGCGGCGGCGTGCGGCCGCACCTCGCTGTCGATGCCCTGGTCGGCGGCGACCTTCTCCAGGCCGTCGGGGCTGGCGGAGGCGTAGAAGGAGACGAACCCGGCGAGGACGAGCGCGGTGACGACCCCGCCGATCCACAGCTTCTTCGGCGAGCGGGCGGCGCCGGGGACCGGGGCGCCGGCCGGGCGGGCGACCGGCCGGGCCGTCGGCGTCGCGTCGACGAGCTCGCCGTCCACGCGCAGCTTGAGCGGGGTGGTCAGGCCGCGGGCGCCGTACACGAGGTCGGGGCGGACGGCGACGACCGCGCCGACGGTCAGCATGGTGATGACCGCCTCGCCGATCCCGATGAGGACGTGCACGCCGACCATCGCCGTGAGCACCTTGCCGAGCGGTACGTCGGTGGTGCCGCCGAGCCCGTAGATCACGGTGAAGGCGGTGGCCGCGGCCGGTACGGAGACGAGCGCGGCGACGAAGGACGCCACGGTCACCGAACGGCGGGTGCGCGGCAGCACGAGGACCAGGCCGCGGAAGAGCGCGTACGCGACGACCACGGTCACCAGGCCCATGACGGTGATGTTGACGCCGAGCGCAGTCAGACCGCCGTCGGCGAAGAGGACGCCCTGCATGAGCAGGACGACGGCGATGCACAGGACACCGGTGTAGGGGCCGACGAGGATCGCCGCGAGCGCGCCGCCGAGCAGGTGTCCGCTGGTGCCGGCCGCGACGGGGAAGTTGAGCATCTGCACGGCGAAGATGAAGGCCGCGACGAGGCCGGCCAGCGGGGCCGTGCGCTCGTCCAATTCCTTACGGGCTCCGCGCAGGCCGACGGCGACGGCGCCGGCGGCGACGACACCGGCGGCGGCCGATACGGGGGCGTTGATGAATCCGTCAGGTACATGCACGCCCGAATGATAAAGCCTTCCTGCGAATGGTTTGCAAGAGCGTGTAGAGGTCAGGAGTGGAGTGAGAGGACTTCCCCGGCCGGGCGCACGTCCCGGAAAAGTGGGACATTGAGGACTGAGCGCGCGAACGTGTGTCGCGTACGAGTGTGAGGAGCCGCCCGATGGCCCGCGCCGTAGCTGACCGAGAAGTCGAGGACCACGCCAAGGGCCGGATCATCAGCGACGCGCCGCTCTCGCGGCCGGTGCCGGTGTCCCTCCGCTTCGACCCCGGCGTCGAACCCGCGACCATACGTTTCGTCTTCCCCGGCGACATCGAGTGGTCCTTCCCCCGCAGCCTTCTGGAGGCCGGACTGCGCGCGCCCGCCCGGCGCGACGAGATCGGCATCTGGCCGTGCGGCCGGGTGCAGACGGTGGTGGAGTTCCACACGGACGACGGGGTCGGGGTCGTGCAGTTCGACACCACCGCGCTGATCCGCTTCCTCAAGCACACGTACGCCGTCGGCGCGGCCGTGTCGGCGCGCTGACGGCGTACGGGCCGCGCAGGATCCCCGTCCCCACAGGTCCCGGCGCGGTCCGGGACGCACCGCCCGCTCAGCGGCGGCCCCGGAGTCCATCGGACGGCTGACACCCGGTGTCGGGCGTCAGGCCCTTGGTCAGGCCCTGGCCAGCTCCTTCTCGGGCTCGGCCGGCGGGGCGGCCGCGGCACCGGGAGCGGCGGCCGCCAGGCCCTCGCCCTCGACGTCCACGTTCGGCAGCACGCGGCCGAGCCACTTCGGCAGCCACCAGGCCTTGTGGCCGAGCAGCGCGAGCACCGCCGGGACGATCGCCATCCGGACCACGAAGGCGTCGAAGAGGACGGCGACGGCGAGACCGAAGCCGATCATCTTCACCATCTGCTCGCTGGAGCCGATGAAGCCGGAGAAGACCGCGATCATGATCACCGCGGCGGCGGTGACCACCCGGGCGCCGTGCCGGAAGCCGGTGACGATCGCCTCGCCGGGGCGCGCCCCGTGGACGTACGCCTCACGCATCCGGGTGACCAGGAAGACCTCGTAGTCCATGGCGAGGCCGAAGACCACACCGATCATGAAGATCGGCATCATCGACATGATCGGGCCGGTCTGCTCGACGCCGAACAGGCTGCCCAGCCAGCCCCACTGGAAGACCGCGACGACCGCGCCGAGGGCGGCGACCACGGAGAGCAGGAAGCCGAGGGCCGCCTTCAGCGGGACCAGAACCGAGCGGAAGACCACCATGAGGAGCAGGAAGGCGAGGCCGACGACCAGGGCCAGGTAGGGCAGCAGGGCGTCGTTCATCTTCTGCGAGAAGTCGATGTTCATCGCGGTGGCGCCGGTGACCAGGACGTCGTCGCCGGTCGCGCCGCGGATGTCGTGGACCAGGTCCTCGGTGGCCGCGGAGGAGGGGCGCTCCTTCGGGATCACCGTGATCATCGCGGTGTCGCCGGCCTTGTTCGGGGTCGGCGGGGTGACGGCGACGACGCCGTCCAGGCCCTTGATGGCGGTGACGGTCTTGTCGGCTGCGGCCTTGTCGCCGTCGACGACCACGAGCAGCGGGCCGTTGAAGCCGGGGCCGAAGCCGTCGGACAGCAGGTCGTACGCGCGGCGCTCGGTCGCGGAGACGGGCTTCACGCCGTCGTCCGGCAGGCCCATCTCCAGGGAGGTGGCGGGTACGGCCATGGCGCCGAGGCCGAGCACTCCGACGAGCAGCACGATCATCGGGCGGCGGATGACGAAGCGCGCCCAGCGGGTGCCGGCATTGCCCCTGGCGCCCTTGGGGTCCGCGGCCTCGGTGGTCTGCGCGGCGCCCTTGGCGTTCTCGGCGTCCGCCTTGCGCTGCTTTCGGCTCACGGCCTTGTCGCCGGCGAAGCCGAGCAGCGCGGGGATGAGGGTGAGCGCGATGAGGACGGCGATCACGACCGTGCCGGCCGCGGCGAAGCCCATCTTGGTGAGCATCGGGATGTTGACGACGGCGAGGCCCACGAGGGCGATGACCACGGTCAGACCGGCGAACACGACGGCGGAACCGGCGGTGCCGACGGCGCGCCCGGCGGCCTCCTCCTTCGCCCGCCCCTCGGCGAGCTCCGCGCGGTAGCGGGAGACGATGAAGAGCGCGTAGTCGATGCCGACCGCGAGGCCGATCATCGTCGCGAGGGTGGAGGTGGTCGATCCGAGGTCGAGCACACTGGCCAGGGCCGTGATCGTGGAGACACCGATGCCGACACCGATGATCGCGGTGAGCAGCGGCAGTCCGGCGGCGACGAGCGAGCCGAAGGTGATGACGAGCACGACGCCCGCGATGACCACGCCGACGATCTCTCCGGCGCCGGTCTCCGGCATGGTCTGGAGCGCGTCACCGCCGATCTCGACGGTCAGCCCCTGTCCCTGCGCGGCCTCGCCGGTCTCCCTGAGCGCGTCACGGGTCTCGTCGGTCAGCTCCATCGCGTTGACCTTGTACGCGACGGAGACGTACGCGACCCGGCCGTCACGGGAGACCGCCTGGGCCGTGTACGGGTCGGTGACGCGGGCGATCTGGTCGGAGCCGGACTGCAGCGCGGCCACGGTCTTGGCGACCTTGGCCTTGTTCGCCGGGTCCTGCATGCTCTGGCCGGCCGGGGCCTCGAAGACCACGCGGGCGGTGGCACCGTCGGCGTTGCTGCCGGGGAAGCGCTGTTCGAGCAGGTCGAAGGCGCGCTGGGCCTCCGTGCCGGGAATCGAGAAGGAACCGGAGGTGGCGGCGGGCGCGGTGGCGGCACCGACTCCGGCGAGCGCGAGCAACGCCACCCAGAGGAGGGCGACGAGCCTGCGGCGCCGGAAGGCGGAGCGGCCGAGCTTGAAGAGGAACGTGGCCACGGGGGCGTACTCCCTGTTTGGGGCGGGACAAGGGCATGGGGAGCCGGCCCGACGGCGTGAGCGGTGCGCAGCGTCAGGTGGTGCGGGGTGGTGCGGAGTGGTGCGAGAGTGCGGTCAGACGCCGAGTGCGGGGAACACGACGGCGTCGAGGTAGGTCATCAGGAATTCCTGGTCGAGCGGCTTGTCGTCGATCAGCTGGCGGGTGACCACCGCGCCGATCAGCATGTGCGGCACGAGCTTCAGAGCCGGGTTGCCGGCGTCGGCCTCTCCCCGCTCCACCGCTCGGCGCAGCAGTTCGTCGAGGCCGGTCATCTCGGGCGCGATCAGCAGCTCACGGAGCGCCTGATGGAGGTCGGGGTGCTGGGTGACGGCGTGGGCGAGTCCCCGCATCAGCGCGGAGTCCCTCTCCAACTGGCAGGTGTCGCTGCGCTCCAGCATCAGCCGGAGGTCGCCGCGCAACGAGCCGGTGTCGATCTCGGCGACACTGCCGGGCTTGGCGTGCCGCAGAGCCTTGGCGACCAGCTCGGGCTTGCTCCCCCACTGGCGGTAGAGGGTGGCCTTGCTGGACCGGGTGCGGGTGGCGACGGCGTCCATGGTGAGGGCGTCGTAACCGACTTCGCGCAGCAGGTCGAGCACGGCCTCGTACAGCTCGGCCTCCCGCTCGGGGGTGAGCCTGCTGCGCGCTGCCATGACCGGCCTCCTCACGTTCGACCGAGCCGAACGAAACGGTTTCGTACACCACGACCATACCCGCGGCCCCAACGAAACGAAACCGTTTCGTACGTGTCGTGAAACACAGCCCCGGCACTCAACCGTGGACTGACGTACGAGTTGCTTCACCCCCTTCCGGCGGAAAGCATGAGGAGGTGACGGACGACCGCGCGTATCTCCGCTTCCCGCACCTCCACGGCGAGCTGCTGTGCTTCGCGGCCGAGGACGACCTCTGGGTCTCCCCCCTCGTGCCCGAGGGCCACCGGCCCGGCCGCGCCTGGCGGATCACCGCCGACCGGACCCGGGTCGGGCACCCGCGGTTCTCTCCGGACGGCCGCCTGATCGCGTACACGAGCTGGCGCAGCCTCGACCCGGAGATCCATCTCGCACCGGTGGACGGCGGCCCCTCCCGGCGGCTCACCTACTGGGGCTCCACCGACACCCGGGTCTGCGGCTGGTCGCCACCCGACCAGGACGGCCGGTCCGACATCCTCGCGGTCTCCTCCCATGGCCAGCCCTTCTCGTACGTCTCCTGGGCCTACACCGTCCCCACCGACGGCTCCCCCGGCGCCAAGCTGCCCTGGGGCCCGGTCTCCGACATCGCCGTCGCCGATCTCGACAGCGGCACTCCCCCGGCCGAAGGCTCCGGATCCGGAGGACACCGGCGCACCCTCCTGCTCACCGGCACCCCGCCCCACGAACCCGCCTCCTGGAAGCGCTACCGCGGCGGTGCCATGGGCCGGCTGTGGCTGCACGGCAAACGGCTGCTCCCCGACCTCGGCGGGCACCTGGACACGCCGATGTTCGTCACCGCCCCACCCGGCGAGGACGGCGGTTCCGGCCCCGGCGCCGGAACCCGGATCGCCTTCCTCTCCGATCACGAGGGCATCGGCAACCTCTACTCCTGTCTCCCCGACGGCACCGACCTGCGCCGCCACACCGACCACGACGAGTTCTACGCCCGCAACGCGTCCAGCGACGGGCAGCGGGTGGTCTACCAGTGCGCCGGCGAGCTGTGGATCGTCGACGAACTCACCGCCGGCTCCCGGCCCCGCCGCCTCGACGTACGCCTCGGCGGCCCGCGCACCGGCCGGCGCCCCTACCAGGTCCCCGCCGCCCACCACGTGGACTCCCTGTCCGTGGACGAGACCGGCCGCGCCAGCGCCGTCTCGGTGCGCGGCAGCCTCTACTGGCTCACCCATCGCGACGGCCCCGCCCGCACCATCGCCGACACCGCCGGGGTCCGCGTCCGGCTCCCCGAGATGCTGGGCAGCGGCGGCCAGGTCGCCTATGTCACCGACGCGGAGGGCGAGGACGCCGTCGAGATCGCCTATCTGCCCCGGGCCAGCGGCGACCGCCCACCCCGCCGCCTCGCCTCCGGCGAACTCGGCCGCGTCGAGGAACTGGTCTCCGACCCGGACGGCGAACGCCTCGCCATCGCGTCGAGCGACGGCCGGCTGCTCCTCATCGACACGACGGAGGACGACGAGGCGCAGGCCGCCGTCGAGCCGCCCGAGGCCCAGACCCCGCCGGCCCCGGCGGAGGACGCCCCCGGGGCGGCGGACGCCACCACCCCGGGCACCGACTCAGGCGCCTCCGGGACCACCGGGACCTCCGGCGGGGATGCCCCCAACTCCCCGAATCCCGACGCCTCCGGCGCCCCCGGTACGGCCGAGGACACCGTCACCCCCGCCACGACCAGGGTCACCGAGCTCATCCGCTCCCTCAACGGCCCGGTCCGCGACCTCGCCTTCTCCCCCGACGGCGCCTGGCTCACCTGGTCGCACCCGGGCATCGGGCGCTCCCTGCGCTCCATCAAGATGGCCCGCATCGCCGGCCCCGGCGCGCCCGCCATCATCGACGTCACCAACGGGCGCTTCGAGGACGAGAACCCGGTCTTCACCCGCGACGGGCGCTATCTCGCCTTCCTCTCCTGGCGGGGCTTCGACCCGGTGTACGACGTGCACACCGGCGACCTGTCCTTCCCGCTGGGCTGCCGCCCTTATCTCGTACCGCTCTCCTCCGCGACCCCCTCTCCTTTCGCGCTGCTTCCCGACGGGCGGCCCGCCGCCGGCGGCATGGACCCCGCCGACGAGGAGGCGGGCGCCGGGGACGGCACGGTCACCGTCGAGATCGAGGGACTCCCCGACCGGGTCACGCCCTTCCCCGTGACCGCCTCCAAGTACTCCGCCCTCAAGCCGGTGGCCGGCGGCGGCCTGGTGTGGCTGCGCTGGCCGATCTCCGGCGCCCTCGGCGAGACCTTCGCCAACCCCTCCGATCCCTCCCCCCGGCCCACGCTCGAGCACTACAACATCCCCAAGGCCCGCAAGACCGAACTCGTGGGCCATCTCGACTGGTTCGCGGTCAGCGGCGACGGCTCCCGGCTCGTCGTGGTCGACGAGGGCGAGCTGCGGGCCGTCCCCTCCACCGAGTCCGGCGACAGCGACTCGACGGTCTATCTCGATCTGCGGCGCATCGTGCACGAGGTCGACCCGGCCGCCGAGTGGCGGCAGGCCTTCGACGAGGCGGGCCGGATCGTCCGCGCCTACTTCTGGGAGCCGGGCATGGGCGGCGTCGACTGGCCGGCGATCCTCGACCAGTACCGCCCGCTGGTCGAACGGGTCGCCTCCCCCGACGAGTTCGCCGATCTGCTGCGCGAGGTGATGGGCGAGCTCGGCACCTCGCACGCGTACGTCAGCCCCGCCCGCCGCAACGAGGGCCCCGCCCACTACCAGCGCGCACAGGGCCTGCTCGGCGCCAACCTCGTGCCCCGCGAGAACGGCTGGACGGTCAAGCGGATCCTGCCCGGCGACTCCTCCGACTCCAAGGCCCGCTCACCGCTCGCGGGCACCGGCATCCGCCCGGGCGCCGTCCTCACCCATGTCGACGGCCGCCCCGTCGACCCCGTGGCCGGCCCCTATCCCCTCCTCTCCGGCACCGGTGGCACCACCGTCGAACTCACCTTCACCCCCGCCGGCGGCGAGGGCGGCCCCCGCCGGGTCGCGGTCGTCCCCCTCGTCGACGAACGTCCGCTGCGCTACCAGGACTGGGTGAGCAAGCGGCGCGCGGTCGTACGGGAGATCAGCGGCGGGCGCTGCGGCTATCTCCACATCCCGGACATGGGCGGCTCCGGCTGGGCCCAGTTCAACCGCGACCTGCGGATGGAGGTCTCCCGGCCGGCCCTCATCGTGGACGTGCGCGGCAACGCCGGCGGCCACATCAGCGAGCTGGTGATAGAGAAACTCACCCGCAAGATCCTCGGCTGGGACCTCACCCGCAACGCCCAGCCGGTCAGTTACGCCTCCAATGCCCCGCGCGGCCCGGTCGTCGCCCTCGCCGACGAGGCCACCTCCTCCGACGGCGACATGATCACCGCCGCGTTCAAGCTGCTCGGCCTCGGCCCGGTCGTCGGCCAGCGCACCTGGGGCGGTGTCGTCGGCATGACGGGCCGCCACACCCTCGGCGACGGCACCGCGATCACCGTCCCCATGAACGCGGCTTGGTTCCCCGAGTTCGGCTGGTCCATCGAGAACCACGGCGTCGCCCCGGACCTCGCCGTGCTGCGCACCCCCCTCGACTGGGCCGAGGGGCGGCACGCACAGCTCGACGACGCCGTGGAGATGGCACTGGCGCTGCTTGAGGAGAACCCGCCGGCGAGCCCGCCCGGTTACGACGACGTGCCGAACCGCTCCCGGCCCAAACTGCCGCCGAGGTCCAGCTCGTAGGCGATCCCCGGCTGGTCGCCGTCGAGCGTCACCCCGCCCACCGCACCGAAGCCGACCCGGGCGAGCACCGCCCGGGACGCCGCGTTGCCGAGGGTCGTGGCCGCGGTCAGCCGGCTCAGCCCGTACTCCTCGCGGGCCCGGACGCACAACTCCCGTACCGCCGCGGTCGCCACCCCGCGCCCGGTGGCCTTCTCGGCGACCCGGTAGCCGAGTACGGCGCTGCCGTCGGCTATGTCCACGAGGTTGAACCGCCCGACTATCTCCCCGTCCCCCGCCACCAGCACATGGAAGCGGATCGTCCCGATCTCCTCTTCCGCCAGCAGAGCCGCGTGCCGCTCGGCGAACCTCTCGAAATACGCGTCCCCGCGGTCGGGCACGGACGCGGCGAAGAAGGCCCGGTTCTCCCGCTCGAAGGCGAGCAGGGCGGGCGCGTGGTCAGGTCGCAGCCGCTCAAGTACGAGCGTCATTGCCTCGGTTGCCTCAGTCTCGGACATGAGGATCACGGTACGTAACTTCGCGATTCCGTGCAGGAAGTTATCCACAGGCCCGCCCCCACGTGCGAGAGCGCATACGCGAAGGCGCACCCGGCGTCCCGGGTGCGCCTTCCTCACAGGACGGCGTCAGGCGTCGTAGTCCATGTCGAGGCGGTCCTGGTCCTCCTGCTGCCGGCGCCGCTCGTCCTCGGACCGCGCACGGTCCTTGGCCTGCGACGCGCGCTCGGAGGCCCGGTCCTTGGCCCCGCCCATCGCGTGCTGCGCCTTTTCCCTGGCCTGCTGCGCCTTGCCCTGCATGTCGTCCTTGATGCCCATGAAGGTTCACTCCTAGAAGGGTGTGAGGGAGACGGGGCGTGTCGCCCCTTGGGCCTCGACCAGACTGACACGACGGAACATCCCGTGCATTTCGATCAATTACGGACAGTCACCGCGCGGCGGTCACACCCGCTCCTGCCGCGCCTGCTCGTCGGCCGCGCCTCCCGCACCTACCAGCCCCTTGCCGACGGTCCCGAGGCGCGGCTCGAAGCGCCGCATCTCGCGCTGTCCGACACCGGCGATGATGCCGGGCAGATAGCCGCGGGTGGACTGCATGCCGCGCAGCCACCACTGGGCGTAGACATGGGCCGAGCGGCGCTCGATGCCCGCGACGATCCGGTCGACGGCCGGGCCGAGCGGGTAGGTGCGGTTGGCCGGCCAGGGCAGCCGGGAGCGCAGCTCGCGCATCACGTCGTCCTGGTCCGCGCCCCGCACCATGTCGGTGTCGGTCCAGGAGAGGTAACCGACGCCGACCTTCACCCCCTTGTACGCGACCTCGGCGCGCAGGCTGTGCGCGAAGGCCTCGACGCCGGACTTGGAGGCGCAGTACGCCGTCATCATCGGCGCCGGGGTCATCGCCGCGAGCGAGGCGATCTGCAGGAAGTAGCCGCGGGACTCCATGAGGACGGGCAGGAACGCGCGGGCCGTGACGGCGCCGCCGATCAGGTTGACCTCGATGACCCGCCGCCAGGCGACCGGGTCGGAGTCGGTGAACGGACCGCCCGCCGCGACACCGGCGTTGGCGACCACGATGTCGACCTTGCCGAACCGCTCCTTCACCTCCTGCGCGACCCGCGCCATCGCCACGTGGTCGGTGACGTCCGCGTGCCACCAGTCGGCCTCGGTGTGCAGCCGTCCCGCGACCTCCTTGAGGAGCTCCGGCTCCAGGCCGACCAGCGCGATCTTCGCGCCACGCGCGGAGAGCTTGCGCGCGAGCAGCTCACCGACGCCGCGGGCGCCGCCGGTGACGACCGCCACCTGTCCTTCCAGGCTCACCCTGCTCATGCCTCTGCCTCCTTCTTGGCCCCGAGATACGTCATGGTCAGCTCGCGGATCTGCGCGGTGACGGCCTCCGGGGCCTCCACCGGTGTCATGTGCCCCATGCCGGCCAGCTCGACCAGGCCCGTGCAGTGCGACAGCGCACCCGCCATCACCCGCGAGTGGCGCGCCGGGGTGAGCCGGTCGGCGGTGCCGACGAGCACGGCCACGGGCAGCCGCAGCTCCCGCAGCCCGACCTCCAGGTCGAGCGCGGCGAGCACCTGCGACCAGCCGTATCGGGCGCCGCGCGGGCAGGCGTGCACGATCCGGGCGCACACGTCGACCCGCTCGGCCGCCGAACCCGGCCCCATCGTCGCGTACCTGAGGATCTTCTTCGACACCGCCGTGACCGGGCCGAGCGGCAGCTTCGAGCCGAGGACGGCGGCGGTGAGCCGGGTCCGCAGTCGGCCCGGCGCCATCGGTACGACCGTGGCCTCCTCCGTCAGCCGCGAGGGCCCGGTGGAGCAGAGCAGCGCGGCGGCGGCGTGCTGCCGGAAGACGGCCCGCCGCGAGGCGGCCATGATCGTCATGCCGCCCATGGAGTGCCCGGCGATCACGGCCCGTTCGCCCGGCCCGAGGGTCGCGGCGAGCACGGCCTCCAGGTCGTCGGCGAGAGCCTCCGTCGAGTAGCCGCGGCCGGTGCCGTCGACCGCCGGTGCCGACACGGGCGCCGGCGCAGGCGTCGGTGCCGGGGAGCCGCCGTGGCCGCGCTGGTCGTAGGCGATGACCCGGTGGTCGGCGGCCAGGTCCCGTATCTGCGCGTCCCAGAAGCGGGCCGAGCAGGTCCAGCCGTGGGCGAGGACGACCGCGGGGGCGCCCTCGGGGCCGTACACCTCGACATGGATCGCCGATCCGTCGGCGGAGGTGACGGTGAGCTCGCCGGCCGTACGCGTCACTGGACGGCCTCCTTCCTGCGGGAGGCGCGGCGGCCGGCGGCGGGCTTCGCGGGAGCGCGCAGCACCTCGTACTCGGACAGGTCGACGGTCCGCGTCTCGCGGCGGAACTCGCCGGTGGTGCCCGGCCACAGGGTGGTGTTGCGGCCGTTGGCGTCGAGGTACCAGCTGTCGCAGCCGCCCGCCTTCCACACGGTCTTCTCCATGCGGGCCTGGACGCGCCGGTTCCAGGCGTTGACGGCGGAGGGCCGGACGGCGAGGGCGGCGCGGCCGCCGAGCACGTTCAGCTGGCGCAGGTAGTCGGCCATGTAGTTCAGCTGGGACTCGATCATCAGGATCATCGAGGAGTTCCCGAGGCCGGTGTTGGGGCCGATGATCGTCATCAGGTTGGGGAAGCCGGCGGCGGTCGCGCCGCGCAGCGCCTCCATGCCGCCCTTCCAGTGCTCGGCGAGCGAGCGTCCGTCGGCGCCGATGACGCGCGGCGCGATCGGCATGTCGGTGACGTGGAAGCCCGTACCGAAGACGATCGCGTCGACCTCGGTCTCCGTGCCGTCGGCAGCGACCACGACATTGCCGCGGACCTCCTTGAGGCCGGACGCGACGACGTCGACATTGGGCTGGGCGAGCGCCGGGTAGTACACGTTGGAGAGCAGGATCCGCTTGCAGCCGAGGCGGTACGAGGGGGTCAGCTTGGCCCGCAGCACCGGGTCCTTGATCGCCCGAGCGATATTGGCCTTGGCGAGCCGCTCGACCAGGCCGAGCTCGTCGGGCCGCTTGGTGAACGCGCTGACCTGGAGCTCGCGGATGCCCCAAAGGATGCCGCGGCGGGCGGTCGCGGTGAACGGCAGCTGCCGGTGGAGCCAGCGCTCGGGGGCGCTGATGGCCCGGTCCATACGGGGCATGACCCACGGGGCCGTGCGCTGGAAGAGGGTGAGCTTCCCGACCTTCGGCTGGATCGACGGCACGATCTGGATGGCGGAGGCGCCGGTGCCGACCATGGCGACGCGCTTGCCGCTCAGGTCGTAGTCGTGGTCCCACTGCGCGGAGTGGAAGATCTTGCCGGTGAAGTCGGCGAGTCCCGGGATGTCCGGGATCTTGGGATCGGAGAGCGGCCCGGTGGCGGAGACGACGACGTCGGCGGAGAAGCCGCCGCGGCTGGTCTCGATGTCCCAGCGCAGTTCGTCCTCGTTCCACGTCATCTTCATGACCTCGTGGTTCAGGCGCAGATGCGGCCGGATCCCGAAGGTGTCGGTGACGTGCTCCAGGTACGCGCGGATGTGCCGCTGGCCGGAGAAGGTGCGGGGCCAGTCGGGGTTGGGGGCGAAGGAGAAGGAGTAGAGATGGGAGGGCACGTCGCAGGCACAGCCGGGGTAGCTGTTGTCGCGCCAGGTGCCGCCCACGGAGTCGGCCCGCTCCAGGACGACGAAGTCGGTGATCCCCTCGCGGCGCAGCCGGACGGCGGCTCCGAGTCCGCCGAATCCCGATCCGATCACCGCCACCCGTACGTGCTCGTGCTTCGCCATGCCGCCTCCCGTGCGCCCGGCCAAGATTCCGCCAGCAATCACTGGCACAATCGGGACTGTAGAGCAGCGGCATACCGAGCGGTAGAGGTAAGGCCGGGGAAAGTTACCGGCGGTACAACATAGGCTGGCGTGCGTGGCAGAACGATCGGGAGACCAGACGGACCGGGCGGACAGGGTGCAGACGGCGGACGCGGCGGACGCGGCGGAGCACACGGGTACGCCCGGAGGGTCGGCGGGCGTCACGGACGGGCCCGCGCCGCACGAGTACCGCATGGCCGACCTGGCCGCCGCCGCCGGGATCACCGTCCGCACCCTCCGCTTCTACCGCGAGCGCGGGCTGATCCCGCCGCCCCGCCGCGAGGGCCGGATCGCCTGGTACGACGAGCGTCACCTGGCCCGGCTGCGCACCATCTCCGCGCTCCTCGAACGCGGCCACACCCTCAACGGCATCGCCGACCTCACCGCCGCCTTCGAGTCCGGCCGGAACGTCGGCGAGGTGCTGGAGCTGGGCGCCCCCACCGAGGAGGAACCGGTCCGCCTCACCCCCGAGGAGCTCGCCGACACCTTCGCCGGCGAGGTCACCCCGGAGAATCTGGCCGCCGCGCTCGACCTGGGCTATCTGGCCACCGACGGCGAGGACATCGTCCATGTCAGCCGCCGCCTGCTCGACGTCTCCGCCGCGCTGGTCCGGGAGGGCATCCCGCTGGCCGCCGTCCTGGAGGCGGGCGGCCGGGTCCGCGAGCACGTGGAGGCGATGGCGGAGCTCTTCACCGAGCTGCTCGGGAAGTACGCCGGCGAGCAGGACGTGCAGCGGCTGCGCCCGCTGGCCAAGAGCGTGGTGGAGGCGGAACTCTCGCTCGCCCTGGACCGCCGGATGCACGGCACGCCCTGAGCCCGGGCCACCCTGCCCCCGCCCTGCCCCCGCCCTGCCCCGCAGCCGTGTAGGCGCGTGGCGCGGGCTAGAGCTCGTAGACGGCGGTGACGGGCGCGTGGTCGCTCCAGCGCTCCGCGTGGGTGGCGGCCCGCTCGACGTACGCCTTGACCGCCTTGGCGGCGAGCCCGGACGTGGCCACCTGGTAGTCGATGCGCCAGCCGCTGTCGTTGTCGAAGGCGCGGCCGCGGTAGGACCACCAGGAGTAGGGACCTTCCTGGTCGGGGTGGAGGGCGCGGACGACGTCCACGTACCCGCCGTCGCCCTCGTCGAGGACGCGGCCCAGCCACTCGCGCTCCTCGGGCAGGAAGCCGGCGCTCTTCCGGTTGGCCTTCCAGTTCTTGAGGTCGGCCTCGCGGTGGGCGATGTTCCAGTCACCGCAGACGACGACCTCGCGGCCGTCGGCGGCGGCGCGCTCCCTGAGCTCCTTCAGATACGGCAGGAAGGCGTCCATGAAGCGGATCTTCTCGTCCTGCCGCTCGGTCCCGACCTCACCCGAGGGCAGATAGAGGCTGGCGACGGTGACGCCGGGCAGGTCGGCCTCGATGTACCGGCCGCTGTCGGCGAACTCCGCGACGCCGAAGCCGACGCGTACGGCATCGGGCTCACGCCGCGTGTAGAGCGACACCCCGGCGCGCCCCTTGGCGGCGGCGGGGGCGTGCGCGGTGAACCAGCCCTCGGGGGCACGCACCTCGGCGGGCAGCTGCGCCTCCTCGGCGCGCACCTCCTGGAGGCAGACCACATCGGCCGAGGACCCCGCCAGCCATTCGACGAAGCCCTTCTTGGCGGCGGCACGGATCCCGTTGACATTCGCGGTCGTCACAGTGAGCATCCCGGGAGAATACCGACAACCGACGTCGGCATCCCTGCACCGCATCGCACAGACATACGATGGACAGCATGGACATTCGCCCCACCGCCTTCGACCACCCCGACGCCGTCAAGCTCAACGACGCCGTTCAGCTGGAATACGCCGAGCGCTATGCGGACGACGACGGCGAGGGTGAGGGGGATCTCACCCACCTCGAAGCGTCCATGTTCGCCCCGCCGCAGGGCCTCTACCTCCTCGCGTACGACCCTGAGGGCCGCCCCGTCGCGACCGGCGGCTGGCGCACCCAGGACGCCAACCACGAGGGCTACTCCGACGGCGACGCCGAACTGAAGCGCATGTACGTGATCCCCGAGGCCCGCGGTCTGGGCCTCGCGCGGCGCATCCTGGCCGCCCTGGAGGCCGACGCCCGCGAGGCCGGCCGGATCCGCATGGTCCTGGAGACGGGCACCGCCCAGCCGGAGGCCATCGCGCTCTACACCTCGTGCGGCTACGAGCCGTGCGAGAAGTTCGGCTTCTACCGGGACTACCCGAACAGCCGCTGCTTCGCGAAGGCGCTGTGACGCGACAGCTCCCCCCGCGAGCCCCGCACGGCGACCGTCGGCCCCTCGGCCCCCGCCTTCAGGCCTCATGACGAGCTGACGGCCCGGCACCCGCGCCCGTCACACCGGCAACGCCCCCACGGGATGGCCGTGTTCCCGGCCGCAGGCGGTCAGGGCGAGGACTCCGTGGCCGGTGACCGTGGTGGCCGGGCCGAGGCTGCCCGGGTCGACCGAAAGGCGGGCGGCGATGTCGTCGGCGTAACAGGTCTCGGGTATGCCGAGTTCCTGCCGAATCTGCTCGCAGCGGGCGGGAAAGTCCTCGGAGCCGGGGTCCAGGTCGTCGAAGGCGTCCTCCGGGAAGCCGTCCTCGTGCGGGAGGAGAAAACCGGCCTCGGCGGGGTGACGCGCGCCGTCGCCCTCGTCCTCACCGTCCTCCTCCGCCTCGAACGCGTCGTAGTACCGCACCACTTCGCCGTCCTCCGCGATGCACCACGCGGTCCAGCCGTCGCCGCAGCTCATGCCGTACCACTGGGCGGCCCCGAAGCGGCGGCTGAGGGCCGCGCACCGCTCCCGTACGACCTCGGCACGGACCTCGCTCGCCTCACCCTCGTCATCCTCGTCGTCAGCGGCGTCCCACACCGCCGTGATCCGGTGGGCGTCCTGCGAGGGGTCGCCGAAGACCAGCGTCCAGCCGTCCAGGGCGGGACTGACGAAGACCCGGGAGCAGCCCTGGTGTGCGCGGTTGCGATCGAAGTCGTGCTGGTCCCGGTTCCACGCCGCCGCGCCGGTCCGCAGGGTGACCGGCACCGGGTCCGCCAGGTCGAATGCGGCCAGGACCGCGTCCTGGTCGTCGGTGGGCACCGCGTACCAGGAGCCGCACAGATGCATGCCCTCCGGCACCTCGTCCCGGAGTCTGATGCCCGTCAGCCGGTGCCAGGCCGCGAGGTCCTCGGCGTCGAGGCCGGCGGGGCCGGCTATCTCCGCGAGCGCCTCCAGTGCTCCGGCCCGCACTCTCGGCGCGGGCGCGGGCGCGTACCCACGCCGTGCGCGCCGTAGCTCGGGCACGGCCGCGGCACCGATCGCCCGGAACGTCACGACCGCTCGCCGCCGCACTTCCGGGTCCGGGTCGCCGAGCAGTGGGATCAGCAGCCTGGTGTACTCCTCTTCCTCGTCACGGCACCGGAAGGCGTCGAGGGCCTGCTCGCGCGCCTTCGGGTGGGGGTGGGACAGCAGCGGCGCGTAGGCCTCCGGCCCGTCGACCTCCAGGGTCCGCAGCGTCCACGCCACCTCCCGGGCCACCTCGGGCGACGCGGTCACCGTGGCCGCCTCGGCCAGCGGCAGCAGCGCGGGCTCCCCTATCCTCCGCAGCACATCGGCGCAGAGGACCCGGTCCACGGGCGACTCTTCGTCGCACAGCAGGGCGAGCACCGGCCCCACGGCCTCCGCCCCCTGCGCCACGAGGGCATCACGGGCCGCCCGAGTGCGCTTCCAGGAGCCGGAGAGCGACGCGATCAGCAGTTCCCTGTCCATGGAAGATCACGCTAGCGAGCCTCACTGACAGCGGGCCTTCCTCGCATACAGCGAAGAGCCCGTCCGATCTGATGATCGGACGGGCTCTTCGTGTCTGTGGACCTGAGGGGATTCGAACCCCTGACCCCCTCGATGCGAACGAGGTGCGCTACCGGACTGCGCCACAGGCCCCTGCGACGTGTGAAACATTAGCATCCCGACCGCAGTACGAGGAAATCCGTTCCCCCGCAGGTCAACGAGCCGGTCATTCGTTGGCCGCGCGGGGGCGGTCGTCGTCCGCGTACTGGTCGAAGAGCGGGGTGCGGCCGTGGTCGCGGCGGGGGCGGGGCTGGCCGGTGCGCTGGCGCGGGGCCGGGGCGGGGGCCGGAGCGGGGTCGGCCGCCGTGGAGGAGCGGGCCGAGCTCCAGGTCTCCGGGTCCGTGATGTCGACGCCGCCCGAGGCGCGCGGGGCGACCGGGGCCGTGACGTACGTGGGGAGCGGGACCGGGACCGGGTCCCAGCTGTCGCCGCGGGCCGGGCCGCGCTCACGCTGCTGGTCGACCCACTCCGCGTGATCCGTCTGCTCGACCAGCGCCCGGCGGTCCGCCTCCTGCGGGGAGACGGCCGGCTCGGCGGCCGGCGCCGACGAGGGCTCCGGCTCGGGCTTCGGGGCCGGGCGGCGGCTCTCGCGCAGCCGGGCGGCGGCCTCCTCGGCGTTGCGGCGGTCCATCACGTACACGAAGCGCCGCCGCTCCTGGACGCGCAGATAGACGATGTACGCGCTCAGGAGCAGGGCCGGGACGGCGGGCGCCCACAGGAAGGCGATACCGCCGACGGCCGCGACCACCGCGCCGAGCGTGAAGGCGAGGAAGAGGAGCACGGTGGTGCGCCGGCGCCGGGCGAGGACCTTGCTTCGGCGGGCCCGCTCGGCCGACACGCCGGCCGCACGCCGGGCCGGGGCAGGCGCGGGGGCCGGGGCCTTGGGGGCGGGAGCCTTGGCGGCCGGGGCCTTGGGCGTGGCGGCCTTGGGCCCCGCCTCCGGCACCTCCAGACGGGCTTCCGTTCTGGTCGCGGGCGCGCAGAAACCCCGGACGTCGACCGAGCTCAGATGCTCGGTCACCGCGTCCGGGTCGACGTCGGGCGCCGGGTCGTCGGCCGCGCGGTCCCGGTCCCTCAGCTCCTTGGCGTAACGGCGCTCCATGCCCGCCCGTCCGGACAGCAGCCGGATGGCGGTGCTGAAGCGTTCCGTCGGACGGGCCTCGTTCAGCTCGTCCTGCCTGCGGAGCCACATCGGCACCAAGTAGGCGGCCCAGGCCCCGACGATGACTGCGTAGATGAGGCCGCTGCTGCTCACGCCTCACACGGTAGAGGGATTCGGGTGAGGGCATCGGCCAATCGGCCCGGTGTGTCGCACGATCTGGCTGATATCACTGAACTTTTTTGTGATTGTTCCGATCGATTGGCACCCAACTGCCGATTAAATTCGAACACTTATTGCAATTACTGGTGCTGGCGACGTGCCTGGTGCCATCTCCGCAACAAGCCCTCCGGCACCTCCTCCGCCGTCAGCGCGAAGACCAGATGGTCACGCCAGGCGCCGTCGATGTGGAGGTAGCGCGGACGCAGCCCCTCCTCCCGGAATCCCAATTTCTCCACGACCCGCCGCGAGGGCCCGTTCTCCGGACGAATGCAGACTTCCATCCGGTGCAGTCCGACCGTGCGGAAACAGTGGTCGACGGCGAGCGCCACCGCCGTCGGCATGACGCCGCGGCCGGCCACGTCGCGGTCCACCCAATAGCCCACATGGCCCGAACACATCGAGCCCCAGGTGATTCCCGCCACCGTCAACTGCCCGACCAGACGCCCCTGGTACTCGATCACGAAGGGCAGCATCCGCCCCGCGTTCGCCTCCGCCCGCAGATGGCGCACCATCTGACGGTACGTGGGACGCTGCGTCACCGGTCCGCTCGGGCCGGGCGGCGGGACGGTCGCCTCCCAGGGGCGCAGCCAATCGCGGTTGCGCCGGTTCACCTCGCGCCAGGCCCGCTGGTCGCGCATCTTTATCGGGCGGAGCACCACGTCGCCGTCGACCAGGACGACGGGCCAGGACGGAATCATGACGCCGGGCCCGCTTCCGCCGCCGGTCTCGGGTGGTCGCCGCCCCGTATCTGGTCCACCGCGTGGACGAGCAACGGCTCCAGGACGGCGAGCCCGTCCCGTACCCCGCCCGCCGAACCGGGCAGATTGACGATCAGCGTGCCCTTCGCGACCCCGGCGAGGCCGCGCGAGAGCGCCGCCGTGGGCACCTTCTCCCGGCCGTACGCGCGGATCGCCTCCGCGATGCCCGGGATCTCCCGGTCCAGGACGCGCCGGGTGACCTCGGGGGTCTCGTCGGTGGGCGAGATGCCCGTACCGCCGGTGGTGACGACCGCGTCGTAACCGGCCTCGACGGCCGCACGCAGCGCCGCCTCGACGGGCGCGCCGTCCGGGACGACCTGCGGGCCGTCCACGGCGAAACCGAGACCGCGCAGCGCCGCCGCGATCAGCGGGCCGCCCTTGTCCTCGTAGACGCCGGCCGCGGCGCGGTTGGAGGCCGTGACGACGAGGGCGGCGTACGGGGCGCCCGGCTCCCGCAGCCCGGCGGCGGCCTGCGCCACGTGCCCCTCGTGCGCCTCGTGCCCCTCGTGTTCGTGGGCGCCGGTCACCCTGCCCGCGCGCGTCACGCCTCGCTCCGTTCGCTCCGCGTCCAGTGGCCGGACTTGCCGCCGGTCTTCTCCTCCACCCGTACGTCGGAGATGACCGCGCCCTTGTCGACGGCCTTCACCATGTCGACGACGGTCAGCGCCGCCACCGACACCGCCGTCAGGGCCTCCATCTCCACGCCCGTCCGGTCGGTGGTCTTCACCGTCGCGAGGATCTCCACGGCGTCGTCCGCGACCGCGAGGTCGAGGGTCACGCCGGAGACCGCCAGCGGGTGGCAGAGCGGGATCAGGTCCGGGGTCCTCTTGGCACCCATGATCCCGGCGATCCGGGCCGTGGCGAGCGCGTCGCCCTTCGGCACGCCCTCGCCGCGCAGCAGCTCGATCACGCGCGGCGAGACGAGGACCCGGCCGCTGGCGCGGGCGGTGCGGGCGGTGACGTCCTTCCCGGAGACGTCGACCATGCGGGCCGCCCCCGCCTCGTCGATGTGGGTGAGTCCTTGCTGCGTGCTCATGGCGGTGACACTCCCGGTCGCTGTGTGGGACGACACGGTACCCCCACCGGCGCGGGTGCACCGGACGAGGCCCGACCGGTGAAACGGGTGGTCGGCCGGGTCCGCGCCCGCCCGGGCCTGCGGTCACCCCAGCAGGAGCACCTCCAGCTCGGTACCGGGCTCGACCGCGGTCACCTCCTCCGGTACGACGAGGAGCGCGTCCGCGTGCGCGAGCGCACCGATCAGGTGGGAGCCGGCGCCGCCCACCGGGCTGACCGCGCCGGACTCCGCGTCGTACGTCCCGCGCAGGAACTGGCGCCGGCCGGCCGGCGAGGAGATCGCCCGGTCGGCCTTGAGCACCGCGCGCACCCGGGGCCGGTGCGCGTCGGGGCGGTCGCGGAGACCCATCAGGGCGCGGATCGCGGGGCGGACGAACAGCTCGAAGGAGACGTACGAGGAGACCGGGTTGCCCGGCAGCGCGAGCAGCGGGGTGTGGTCGGGGCCGATCATGCCGAAGCCCTGCGGCTTGCCGGGCTGCATGGCGAGCTTGCGGAAGTCGACCTCGCCGTCGGCCGTCAGCGCCTCCTTGACCACGTCGTAGGCGCCGACGCTGACGCCGCCGGTGGTGACGATCAGATCGGCGCGGATCAGCTGGTCCTCGATGGCGGCGCGCAGCGACTCGGCGTCGTCGGCGACGGCGGGGACCCGGTAGGCGAGGGCTCCGGCGTCACGGGCGGCGGCGGCGAGCTGGAAGCTGTTGGAGTCGTAGATCTGTCCCTCGGCCAGCGGCTCGCCGGGCTGGGTCAGTTCGCTGCCGGTGGAGATCACGACCACGCGCGGGCGGGGGCGCACCCGCACGGTGCCGCGGCCGATCGCGGCGAGGAGGCCGATCTGCGGCGGGCCGAGGACGGTGCCCGCGGCGAGCGCGAGCTCGCCGGCGGTGACGTCGCTGCCGCGGGCCCGGACGTGGGCGCGGGCCTCGGCGGGGCGGTGGACGCGGACCTCGCCGGACGCGCCCTCGGGAGCCGCGCTGGCCGGACGCATCCCGCCGGCGACGCCCCCGCCCGTACCGCCGTCGGTCCACTCGACGGGGACGACGGCCTCGGCGCCGGGCGGCAGCGGGGCGCCGGTCATGATCCGGGCGGCCTGGCCGGGGCCGACCTTGGGCAGGCCGCCGGCGCCGGCCGCGACGTCGCCGATCACGGTCAGGACGGCGGGGAACTCCTCGCTCGCCCCCGCCACGTCGGCGACCCGCACCGCGTACCCGTCCATGGAGCTGTTGTCGAAGGGCGGCAGCGCGACCGGGACCGTGACGTCCTCGACGAGCACGCAGCCCTGGGCGTCGGCCAGTTGCAGCTCGATGGGCTCGAGCGGGGAGACCGCGGCGAGGACGTCGGCCAGGTGCTCGTCGACGGACCACAGGCCCGCGGCCGGGCCCGCGCAGGGGTCGCCGGGACCGTGGCCGTGGTCGCCGCCGGGACCGTGGCCGTGGTCCGACGGTGCCGTACCGCTGCTGCTCAAGGTGCTACATCTCCTCGCTGACGTAACTGCGGAGCCAGGACCGGAAGTCCGGCCCCAGATCATCACGTTCGCACGCCAGTCTGACAATGGCACGCAGATAGTCCCCGCGGTCGCCGGTGTCGTAGCGGCGCCCCTTGAAGACGACGCCGTGCACCGGCCCGCCCGCCTGCTCGTCCTGGACGAGCTTCTGCAGCGCGTCCGTCAGCTGGATCTCGCCGCCGCGGCCCGGCTCGGTCTCCCGCAGTATGGCGAAGACGGCGGGGTCGAGGACGTACCGCCCGATGATCGCCAGGTTGCTGGGCGCCTCGGCCGGCTCCGGCTTCTCCACCAGGCCGGTCACCTTCACCACGTCCGACTCCCCGGTCGGGCCGACGGCGGCGCAGCCGTAGAGGTGGATCTGCGAGGGCTCGACCTCCATCAGCGCGATCACGCTGCCACCGAAGCGCTCGCGGACCTCGACCATGCGGGCGAGCAGCGGGTCGCGCGGGTCGATCAGGTCGTCGCCGAGGAGCACGGCGAACGGCTGCTCGCCGACGTGCGGGGCGGCGCAGAGGACGGCGTGGCCGAGGCCGCGCGGGTCGCCCTGGCGCACATAGTGCATGGTGGCCAGGTCGTTCGACTCCTGGACCTTGGCGAGCCGTTCCTCGTCGCCCTTGCGGACGAGCGCCTCCTCCAGCTCGTAGTTCCGGTCGAAATGGTCCTCAAGAGGGCGTTTGTTGCGGCCCGTGATCATAAGGACGTCCGAAAGGCCGGCGGAGACCGCCTCCTCCACCACGTACTGGATGGCCGGTTTGTCGACGACCGGCAGCATCTCCTTGGGCGTCGCCTTGGTGGCGGGCAGGAACCGGGTGCCGAGACCGGCGGCCGGAATGACAGCCTTGGTGAGGGACGGCGTCTGAGTCATGCGCTGCACCCTAGCCGTTCGGTTATGGGAGGAAGGTAAGGATCACATGAGCTTTCTCAACTCTCGTACCGCTACCGCCCGATACAAGAGGAATACGAGCCACTGTGCGCACCGAACCGCCTGAGAACCCGGCCGAGAACGTGACGGAGGTCCTGACGGAGATCGTGACGGAGAACGCCACCGAGAAGGCGCTTCTGCGCCGGGCGCTGCTCGGCGCCCGGGCCGCCCTGACCGCCGAGGAGCGGGAGCACGCCGCCGCCGCCCTGGCGCGGACGGCGCTGGACCTCCCGGAGCTGGCGGAGGCGGGCACGGTCGCCGCGTATGTCTCGGTGGGGCGCGAACCGGGGACGCGCGCGCTGCTCGACGTACTGCGCGCGCGGGGCGTACGCGTGCTGCTGCCGGTCCTGCAGCCCGACAACGACCTCGACTGGGCGCCGTACGAGGGTCCGGAGCGGCTGGCGAAGGCGGGCCGCGGGCTGCTCGAACCCGTCGGCGAGCGGCTCGGCCCGGAGGCGGTGTGCGGGGCGGACGCGGTGCTGCTGCCGGGCCTCGCGGTCGACGGGCGGGGCATGCGGCTCGGGCGCGGCGGCGGTTCGTACGACCGGGTCCTCGCCCGGCTCGTCCGGGCCGGTGCGGACCCGGCCCTCGTCGTGCTCCTGTACGCGAACGAGGTGGCCGCGCGGGTCCCGGAGGAACCGCACGACCACCCCGTGCACGCGGTGGTGACCCCGGAGGGGGTCCGGCGTTTCAGGCCTTGAGGCCCTCAGGGCCTGAGGGCCGGGGCTAGGGCTCCAGCTTCAGGGCGTCCTGGGTGGTGGCCTCGACGGCCGCCTGCCCGTAGGACCAGTCGAGCAGCTCGCCCTTGACCCACTTGTCCGTCTGGTCGGTGTAGTGGCCGGCGAAGGCGTGACCGGAGGCGCCGGTGAGGTTGATCCACCGGGACTTGTCCCAGTCGCCGACGTTGACCACCATCCGCATGGACGGCACCCAGACCACGTCGTAGCCGCCGGCCGCGTTCCAGCCGGTGGCGTCGACGGCCGCCTCGCCGCCGCCGAGGTTCCACGGGCCGCGGTTGAGCAGCGACTGCACGGCGCCGGGGCCGGCGGTGCCGAGGGTCTGGTTCTTCAGGGTCAGCTGGTGCAGCCGGCCCCAGCTCCAGGTGGAGACGTCCTTGCCGAGCTTGGCCGTCAGCTCCCAGCGGGCGTCCTTCATGGCCTGCGCGAGCAGCTGGTCACGAGTCTCGGTGGCGGCGTTCAGCCGGTCGCCCGGGGTCTTCCACCACTCGCTCTTCTCGTCCTTGAGGAGCGGGCGGACCACCTCGTACCAGCGGTCGCCGCCGTCGGGCTGCGCGGTGTCGGGGTCGCGCTCGCCGCACTCGGCGACCAGCTTGTTCTGCTCGTCGACCGGGCCGGTGGCGTCGGAGACGCGGACGTTGATGCACTCGCCCTCGACGCGCAGCTCCTTGGGCAGCTTGTTGCCGAAGGCGAGCTTGAGGACGTTGCGCCACACCGCGTTGAAGTACGCGGCAGCGGCCGAATCCGGCTCCTGGGTGTAGTCCCAGCCCTCCAGCAGCTTCTGTGCCTCGCGGACCTGCGGGTCGGAGATGTCGACCTTCAGCAGCAGCGGGTTGAGCAGGGTCGCGATCTCGCTGCGGTTGTCCATCTGCATGGTCTGCATGTCGTCCGGCGAGATCTTGCCGCCGTCCTTGAGCTTGGACTCGATCAGATCGTTGATCCGCTGGCTGCGCGAGCCGTAGCCCCAGTCCCGGGTGAGGAGGTAGGGGTACTTCTTCTCGTCGATGACGGACTGGTTGGCCGTGACGATGTAGCCGCGCTTGGGGTTGTACTCGTAGGGCAGCTCGGCGTAGGGGACGTACCCCTTCCAGTCGTACGAGGAGTCCCAGCCGGGCGCGGGCAGGGTGCCGTCGTAGGCGGCGCCCTTGGTGCGGACCGGGATCTTGCCGGGCGCCTGGTAGCCGATGTTGCCGGCGGTGTCGGCGTAGATCAGGTTCTGGGACGGGACCTCGAAGTCCTTGGCGGCGGCCCGGAAGCTCGTGAAGTCCTTGGCGCGGTTGAGCGCGAAGACGGCGTCCATGGACTTGCCGGGCTGCAGGGCGGTCCAGCGCAGGGAGACGCCGTAGCCGGTGCCGCGGTCGGGGGCCGCGTTGCCGACGGGGGCGGTCTGGCCGACCTTCTCCAGCTCGGTGGAGCGGTCGGAGACCAGCGGGCCGTGCTCGGTGGAGCGGATGGTGATGGGGCGGTCGTCCTCGCCGGCGACCTTGATGACCTCGTCGCGGGTGATGAACGGCTTGGTCTTGCCGTCGACGACGTAGCCGTCGGTGCCGATCTTCTCCAGGTAGAGGTCGGTGACGTCGGCGCCGAGGTTGGTGAAGCCCCAGGCGATGGAGTCGTTGTGGCCGATGATCACGCCGGGCATGCCGGAGAAGGTGTAGCCGGCGACGTCGTAGCGGCAGGTCGCGGAGACCGAGCGGCAGTGCAGGCCCATCTGGTACCAGAGGGACGGCAGCATCGGCGCGAGGTGCGGGTCGTTGGCGAGCAGCGGCTTGCCGGAGGTCGTGTAGTCACCGGAGACGACCCAGGAGTTCGAGCCGATGCCGTTGCCGTTGGGGCCGATCAGCGCCGGGATCTCGTCGAGGGTGTCGGAGAGGGCGGCGAGCTGGGACTGGATGCCGTTCTGCCCGCTGCCGGTGCCGCCCGCGGCCGTGTCGCCGCCGCTCTTGGGCTCGGCCTCGGGGTCGAACTTGCCGGTGACCTTGTCGACGGCGCCGCGGTCGACGATCGGCTGGTGCAGGTCGTACGGGTACCCCGGGTAGAGGTCCTTGATCTGCTGCGGCTTCAGCCGGCTGGTCATCAGGGAGCGGTCGATCTCGTCCTGCATGTTGCCGCGCAGGTCCCAGGCCATGGCCTTGAGCCAGGCCACCGAGTCGACCGGGGTCCACGGCTCGATGGTGTAGTCGCTGGTGAAGGCGAGGGCCGCGTACTCGACGGAGACGTCGGACGGGTCCCGGTCCTTCAGGTAGGCGTTGACGCCCTCGGAGTAGGCCTGGAGGTTCTTCTTGGTCTCCGCCGAGAGGACCTTGTCGTACTCCTCCTGCGCGACCCGGCGCCAGCCCAGGGTGCGCAGGAAGGCGTCGGTGTCGACCTGGCTCTTGCCGAACATCTCGGAGAGGCGGCCGGCCGTCGTATGGCGGCGGACGTCCATCTCGTAGAAGCGGTCCTGCGCCTGGACATAGCCCTGGGCCCGGAACAGGTCGGCCTCGTTGTCGGCATAGATCTGCGGGATGCCGTTGGCATCGCGCTTGACGTCGACGGGGCCGGAGAGTGCGTCGAGCCGGATCGTTCCCGTGGTCTGCGGGAACGAGGCACGGACAGTGCTGACGCCCCAGTACGCCCCGTATCCGAAGCCCGCGATCAGCGCGAGCACCAGGACGAGGACGATCAGGCGGGCTCGCCGTCCCTTCTTCTTCTTGGCAGGGGGCGCGGTCGTGTTGGAGGGCATCGCTGTCCTTCGAGGGGCAGGGTGATCCTGGGAGTACGGGAGCAACCTTAGGCGCAGCGTCCGGAGGGCCTGGACGCGGTGTCAGGAAGAGATCCGTTCCTATACGCACTGTTGTGCGATCACATACCAAGAGGGCGTCAAGAATGCGTTAAAGATTAGGTAAGGTAACGAAGTACCGGCGCCGGAGGAACGATCCGGCCGACGACGATCCGGCCGACGACCCGCCCGCCGCGCGGATGCCCGGATCGCCTTGAGGGGAAGGAACGGCCACTGACTGTCCACCAGCTCAACGAACTCCTGCTCGTCTGCTCGCTCGTACTGCTCGTCGCTGTCGCGGCAGTGCGGATCTCGTCCCGCAGCGGGCTCCCCAGCCTGCTCCTCTACCTCGGGATCGGGATCGCCATCGGGCAGGACGGCATCGGCAACGTCGCCTTCGACAACGCCGAACTCACCCAGGTGATCGGCTATGCCGCCCTGGTGGTGATCCTGGCCGAGGGTGGTCTGGGCACCAAGTGGAAGGAGATCGAACCCGCGTTGCCCGCGGCGGTCATGCTGTCGACCGTCGGCGTCGCGGTGAGCGTGGGCATCACGGCGGCGGGGGCGCACTACCTCGTCGGCCTGGGCTGGCAGCAGTCTCTGATCATCGGCGCCGTCGTCTCCTCCACCGACGCCGCCGCCGTCTTCTCCGTGCTGCGCAAGGTGCCGCTGCCATCCCGGGTCACCGGCGTCCTGGAGGCCGAGTCCGGCTTCAACGACGCCCCCGTCGTCATCCTGGTCGTCGCCTTCTCCACCGCCGGGCCGGTCGACGCCTGGTACATCCTGGTCGGCGAGATCGCCCTGGAGCTCGCGATCGGCGCCGCCATCGGCCTCGCCGTCGGCTTCATCGGCGCCTACGGGCTGCGCCACATCGCCCTGCCGGCCTCCGGCCTCTACCCGATCGCCGTCATGGCCATCGCCGTCGTCGCCTACGCCGCCGGCGCCCTGGCCCACGGCTCGGGCTTCCTCGCCGTGTACCTGGCCTCGATGGTGCTCGGCAACGCCAAGCTGCCGCACGCCCCGGCCAACCGCGGCTTCGCCGAGGGCCTCGGCTGGATCGCCCAGATCGGCATGTTCGTCCTGCTCGGTCTGCTCGTCACCCCCCATGACCTCGTCCACGACTTCTGGCCGGCCGTCGTCATCGGACTCGTCCTCACCGTGGTCGCCCGCCCCATGGAGGTCCTGGTCAGCCTCCTTCCCTTCCGTATCCCCTGGCAGGAGCAGGCCCTGATGTCCTGGGCCGGCCTGCGCGGCGCCGTCCCGATCATCCTGGCCACCATCCCGATGGTGGGCGAGATCGAGGGCAGCGAGCGGATCTTCAACATCGTCTTCGTCCTGGTCGTCGTCTACACCCTGGTCCAGGGCCCGACCCTGCCCTGGCTCGCCAGGGCCCTGAAGCTCGGCGACCAGGGCGAGGCCGCCGACCTGGGCGTCGAGTCCGCACCCCTGGAGCGACTGCGCGGCCATCTGCTCTCCGTCGCGATCCCGAAGGGCTCCCGGATGCACGGCGTCGAGGTCGCCGAGCTCCGGCTGCCCCACGGCGCCGCCGTCACCCTGATCGTCCGCGAAGGGCAGAGCTTCGTCCCCGGCCCCGCCACCGTGCTGCGGCGCGGCGACGAACTGCTCGTGGTCGCTACCGACCCGGTCCGCGACGCCACCGAACGCCGGCTCCGGGCGGTCGGCCAGGGCGGCAAGCTGGCCGGCTGGCTCGGCACCGGCCGTACGGTCGTCGCCGCCCCAGACCACGCCCCGACCGCCTTCCGCCGCCCCTTCCGAAAGCCACCGCGGCAAACATCCGGTTAATCCCAGGCATCATTTCGGACCGGCGAACGTTTTCACAGGCGGGAAGATGCCCTTCCCTGTACCATGAAGGCACCCAGATCGAACCAACTCTGCCTGACGCAGAGCTGGCGCGACCGTATGGCGGCCGGGGCGCCCCTCTCAGTGGAGCCCGGTATCTACCGCAGTTCCGCGCAAGAGGACAGCTCTCGGCGACGCCCGCACCACCATGCCCGGGCCCGCTACCAGGTGGCAGAAAGGCATGGACCGTGGCATCCACGGTCGTCACCGAGAAGCGTCCCGGTTACGGACAGCTCCTCCGTACCCCCGGTGCGCTCTCCTTCCTGCTGCCGGGCTTCGCCGCCCGCCAGCCGTTCGCGATGCTCACCATCGGCATCGTTCTGCTCGTCCAGCACACCACCGGTTCCTACGGCAGCGCCGGTGCCGTCGCCGCCGTCACCGGTGTCTCGATGGCGCTATTCGCCCCGCAGAGCGGCAAGCTCGCCGACCACTTCGGCCAGCGGGCCGTCCTCGTCCCCGGTGTGCTGATCCACACCGCTTCCGTCTCCCTCCTCGTCGCACTGGCGCTCTCCGGCGCCCCGATGTGGGCCCTGTTCCTCGCGGCCATCCCCTCCGGCGCCTCGGTGCCCCAGGTGGGCCCGATGGTCCGGGCCCGCTGGGCCGCCAAGCTGGATGGCACTCCCCTGATGCCGACCGCCGCCGCCTTCGAATCGGTCACCGACGAGTTCACCTTCGTCGTCGGCCCGGTCCTCGCCACCGCCCTGTGCACCGGCGTCCACCCGGCCGCCGGTTTGATCACCGAGGCTGCGCTCACCCTGGTCGGTGGCCTGTTCTTCGCCGCCCAGCGCCGCACCCAGCCCGCCCACGGCGCGGCTGCCGCGGCCGGCCTCGCCGACGGCGAGCCGCGCCGCTCGGCCCTGTCCGTGCCCGGCGTGCGGGTCCTGATCGTCGCCTTCCTCGGCATCGGCTCGGTCTTCGGCGGCATGCAGGTCTCGCTCACCGCCTTCACCGAGGAGATCGGCAACCCGGGCGCCAACGGCCTGCTGTACGGCATCTTCGCCGCCGGCAACATGCTCGCCGGCATCGCCATGGGTGCCGTCGCCTGGAACATCGGCCCGCGCCGACGGCTGATCCTCGGTTACGCCGGTCTCACCGTCGCCGCCTCCCTTCTGTGGTCCGTCCACTCCGTCCTGCTGCTCGGCGCCCTCGGCCTGGTCGTGGGCCTGTGCATCGCCCCGGCCCTGATCACCGGCTACACGATCGTCGAGACCCTGGTCCCGGCGACCTCCCGCACCGAGGCCTTCACATGGCTGACCGGTGCCGTGGCGCTGGGCCAGGCCGCGGCCGTCACCGTCGCCGGCCGGCTGGCCGACGCGCACGGCGCGAGCACCGGATTCCTGGTGCCGATGGCCGGCACTCTGCTCGCTCTGATCACCCTGGTCGCCCTCCGCGCACGGCTCGCACCCCACGCCGCGAGCCGGGTCGCGGCACGTGGTATCGGTCACCGAGTTCCCGTGCCGGTGGACTGAACCCGCGGAATACGTCACTATGGATCGTCGTTAGCACTCGATGAGTGTGAGTGCCAGGAGGAAGACAAGTGCCGACCTACCAGTACCAGTGCACCGAGTGCGGCGAGGGCCTCGAGGCGGTGCAGAAGTTCACGGATGACGCCCTGACCGAGTGCCCGAACTGCAAGGGACGCCTGAAGAAGGTGTTCTCCGCGGTCGGCATCGTGTTCAAGGGTTCCGGCTTCTACCGCAACGACAGCCGCGGCTCGTCGTCCAGCAGCACGCCGGCCTCGTCGAAGTCCTCCTCGGCTTCGTCGTCCTCCTCGTCGTCTTCGACGGCGACGTCTTCCTCGTCCTCCTCGGACTCGAAGCCCGCGTCGTCCTCAAGCTCCACGTCGGCGGCCTGACCTCCGTCTCTCGCGTTCTTCCCGCTGCCCCCGCCGCCTCGCGCGACGGGGGCACCGGCGTTTTTCGGACGTCCTCAGGCGAGTCGGGCGGCCGGGGCTCGTCGATAGCGACTCCCTCTTCCTCGGTGAGGTCGCCGGCCGGCGGGTCGCCTTCCTCCCCCGGCACGGCCGCGACCATCGGCTGCCACCGCACCGGATCAACTACCGCGCCAACCTCTGGGCCCTGCGCTCGGTGGGCGTGCGCCAGGTCCTCGGGCCGTGCGCGGTCGGCGGGCTGCGCGAGGAGTACGGACCCGGCACCCTCGTCGTGCCCGACCAACTGGTCGACCGGACGAAGACCCGCGCGCAGACCTACTTCGACGGGACGCCCCTGCCCGGCGCCTGGGGCGGGGGCCGTGCCGAACGTGGTTCACGTGACCTTCGCCGATCCCTACTGCCCCGACGGGCGGCGGGTGCCCTGAAGGCCGCCCGGGGGCGGGGCTGGGAGCCGGTCGACGGCGGCACGCTGGTCGTCGTCGAGGGCCCCGCTTCTCCACACGCGCCGAGTCGCGGTGGCATGCGGCCGCGGGTTGGTCGGTGGTCGGCATGACCGGCCACCCCGAGGCCGTCCTCGCCCGGGAACTGGGACTCTGCGACACCTCCTTCGCACTGGTGACGGATCTGGACGCCGGCGCGGAGACCGGGGACGGGGTCTCGCACACCGAGGTTCTGCGTGTGTTCGGCGAGAACGTCGGCCGGCTGCGCGACGTGCTCTTCGACGCGGTCGGCGCGCTCCCCGCGACGCTCGACCGGGACTGCCTGTGCAAGCGGGCCCACGACGGGTGGGACCTGGGGATCGAACTGCCCTGAGCCTCGGGGCCGGGGGTCGGGCCGGGTGAGGGCCGGCCGCCCGCGAAGCTCTGACTCGTTCCAGCGTCCTCGCCTCGCGCCCCGGCGGCAATCGCTCGCCGGGGTGAGGAAGTTATCCACAATCACCTGGTTGTCCACAGGCCCGAGCGGGATCGCGGCGGGTGCGGGACGGTGGACCCGGTTCGCCGCACGGCGGGCCCCGCTCGCCGGACGGTCCGGCGAACGGACGTGTCACGACAGGCGGTTGCGCGATGACCACGAACTCCTGCCTCACCCACACCCCGGCCTCGGTGCCCGCGCCGTGCGGGGTTCCCGCCTTCGATCCCCTGCGAGTGCACGGCGCGCGGCTGCGGCTGCGGCGGGCGTTGCGCCGCAGGCGCCGAGCGCCCGCCGCGGTACTCGCGATGACGGCGGCCGCGCTCGCGGCGGCCGGCGTGGCCGGGGCCGACGACCCGGCTCCCCAGCCCCCTCCGTCACCGGTGCGCGAGACGCACCGGCCGGCCGCCGTGCCGCTCGTGGCCGCTCCGGTGCGGATCGCCGACGCGGCGACCGTGCGGCTACTGCGGCCCGGCGACCGGGTGGATGTGATCGCCGCGCCCAACTCCGTGGCGGGTGTGGCGGGAGAGGCCCGGGTGGTGGCCTCGGGCGCTCGGGTTGCCGAAGTGCCACGGGCGGGCAAGACCCGTCCGGACGGCGGGGCTCTCGTCGTCCTGTCCGTTCCGCGGTCGACGGCGACAGCACTCGCCGGAGCGGGAATGACGTCCCAATTGGCGGTGACACTGTGCTGATTCGCACGAACGGACTGTCAAGTCACCGTCCCGTGTGTACGGATTGGACGCGTTCGCGCCGGGCGCGGCGTAATGGCTCCGCACACTGCACACGCGACGAAAGGCACCTTGGTGGCCGAGAAGAAGGAAAGCTTGCTGGGAGGCTTCAAGGCCTTCCTGATGCGCGGGAACGTGATCGACCTGGCGGTGGCAGTCGTCATCGGTGCCGCGTTCACCAACATCGTGAACTCGGTGGTCAAGGGCATCATCAACCCGCTCGTCGGAGCCTTCGGCACGAAGAACCTGGAGGGCTACGCCTCCTGCCTCAAGGACCCCTGCAAGATCGTGAACGGCGAGATGCAGGGCATCCAGATCCAGTGGGGTCTGGTCCTCAGCGCCGTCCTCAGCTTCCTGATCACGGCGGCCGTCGTCTACTTCATGATGGTCCTGCCGATGGCCAAGATCCTCGCCAAGCGTGCCGCGCACGACCGGGTGAAGGAGGGTGTGCAGGAGACCCTGGAGGTCAGCGAGCTGGAGGTGCTCAAGGAGATCCGCGACCACCTTGTCGCCCAGCGCGGCCCCAGCTCGGGCTCGACGGCGGGTTCGGGCACCGGCGGAGGCGGCGGGGCGCACCCCACCTCCTGACCGACCGTCCTGGCCGGCGTCAGAGGTGGTGCGGCGGCTTCTCGTCGAGGAAGCGCGCGAGGTCGGCGGCGCTGCCGCCGGCCGGAGGCCGCTCGCCCCACCCGCGGTCCGTGTCGTCCGCGGACTGCTGGTCCAGCGGATCGTCGAAGATCAGGGCCGGCCTGGGTCGGGAATCGGTGTCGTTGTCGGCCCGCTTCGCTGCTCGCGGTCCGTGGGCGGGGGCGGTGCTCATGTTTTCAGGGTACGCCCGGAGCACCGCCCCGTACCCCTCCGATCCGGGGTCTGATCAGCGCGATTCCGCTCAGCGGTCCTTCGGGTCGAGCAGCCAGAGGCCGAGGACCACGAGGAACGACAGGGCCAGGAAGCCCGCGCCCCACCAGGCGGTCCCGGTGTCGCCGGCCATCCACTCGTCGACCACGACGGTGAGGCCCCACAGCTGGCCGATGACCACGGTGAGGGCCAGGGCGAGGCGGGCGGAGAGCTTGGAGGACCGTTCGGGTTCCTGCTCGGTGCCGGCGCCCGGGCCGGGGCCGGTGTGCCGGATACGGGGGTCGCCGTAGCCGCTGGTGGGGCGGATCTGGGGGTAGCGCTCGTGCACCGGGCGGTTGAGCCGCGGCTGGGCGCTGCCGGGGGTGTAGTCGGGGCGGGGCGGCAGGTTCTCGTGAGTCCCGGCAGGATCGCCGGGGGCGGCCGGGTCCTTGGGGAACGGAGCGTCGGTCATGTCCGTCGGCTCCTCTCCGCCGGGGCACCGGCGGCGCCCGGGCAGCCGAGGCGCTCGGCGAGACCGGGGCGTTCGTCACCGAGCTGGCGGCACAGGCCCTCGCGGACTCCCTCGCCGGAGCGTGTGGTGCCGACCGCCCAGACGCTGCCGTCGACCTCCTCGACCAGGAGGACCTTCGGCAGGGCGCGGGGCGGCGGGCCCGCGGTGACCTCTCCGGTGCGGGCGTCGAAGACGCCCTCGTGGCAGGGGCAGTACAGCTCTCCCTCGCTCCCCCGGTCCTTGCGCCAGAGCACGGCGCAGGCGAGGTGGGTGCAGACGGCGGAGTAGCCGGCGAGGGTGCCGTCGGCGAGGCGGACGGCGACGGCACGGTCCTCCTCGTCGGGGTAGCGGAAGGCGATCGAGTCGCCGGGGAGCAGCCGGTCGGCGATCTTCCTGGGCTCAGGGGCACCGTCGTCGCTGTCGCCGTGGCGGTGCAGGATGCCGGAGGCGACGCCGATGCCGCCGACGGCAAGGCCGCCGGAGACGGTGGCGACGATCCGCAGGTAGTCGCGGCGGCTGGTGAGCGAGTCGGCGGCGATCCGGTCGTGGAGGGCCGCGTGGGCCGCGTCGGCGGGCCGGTTCTGGTCGTCCGGGTCGGTGGCCGTGCCGGCGCCGTTGTCCGGGGGCGGTTCGGTGAGGCTCATCGGACATCCACTCCGTTGACTTCGACGATGGGCAGACCGCCGGGGACCGGCCACTGGACCCGGTCGGCGGGGACGACCATCGCCACGCCGGTGGAGATGGTGGTGGACCCGAAGGTGAAGGAGTCGGCGACCTCGACGCCGGGGCGTTCGGCACGGAGTTCATCGAGGGTTCCGTAGAAGAGGGCGCCGGTGGGGCAGACCGTGGCGCACATGGGGGCGAGGCCGTAGGCGGTGCGGTCGTAGCAGAGGTTGCACTTCATCTGGAGCTTCGCCTGGAGGTCGATCTTCGGGACACCGAAGGGGCAGGCGTTGACGCAGTTGGCGCAGCCGATGCAGCGGGTGGTGTCGGCCTGCTGCACCACGCCGTCGGCGGTCACCAGGATCGCGTCGGCGGGGCAGACCTCGGCACAGGGGGCGACGGGGTCCTCGCAGTGCATGCAGACGGTGGGTAGGGAGGCGACGGAGTGGCCCTCGTCGGGGTAGTCGAGGTGGATCATCGACTTGCCGCGGTGGGAGTCGCATTCACGGCAGGCGGAGACGCAGGCCTGGCAGCCGATGCAGCGGCCGGGGTCGATGAAGATCGTGCGGCCCATCATCGCGGCGTCAGCTCCTCTCCGCGGTGCCACGGCCCTGGGGGGACGTGGGCGGCAGGGGGTCGTCGCGGGAGACCTGGGTCTCCGGGTAGGCGACGTGGCCGGGGGCGGTGGGCGGTGCGGGGACCTCGTCGATCCGTTCGGCGGCCTCGATGCGGGCGGCGCAGACCTTGTACTCGGGGATCTTCGACCGGGGGTCGAGGGCGTCGATGGTCAGGGCGTTCGCGGCGGTGGGCACGGGCCAGTGGTAGGGGACGAAGACGGTGTCGGGGCGGATGGCCTCGGTGACCAGGGCGGGGAAGACCTCGCTGCCGCGGCGGGTGACGACGCGCACCGGGTCGCCGTTGCGGAAGCCGTGGGAGGGGTGGACCTCGACCCAGGGGCGCGGGGTCTGTTCGACGAGGGCGCCCAGACGGCGGGTCTGGTTGCCGGAGAGGAAGTGGGCGACGGTGCGGCCGGTGGTGAGCGAGAGGGGGTATTCCTCGCTGTACGGGTCCATGGGCGGGTGCCATTCGACGACCTGCAGATGGATCTTGCCGTCGGGGTGATAGGTCCGGCCGTCCTCGAAGAGGCGGGGGGTGCCGGGGTGGTCGGTGGAGGGGCAGGGCCAGGCGATGCCGCCGGTCTCCTCCAGACGTTCGTAGGTGATGCCGTAGTAGTCGTTGACCGTGCCGGCGGACGCGGTGCGCAGTTCGTCGAAGACGGCGCGGGAGTCGGGGAAGGCGAACTTGGCGCCGGCGCCGAGCCGTCTGGCGAGTTCGCAGATGACCCAGGTGTCGGTGCGGACGCCGACCGGGGGTTCCTGGGCCTTGTTGTGCTTGACGACGCGGGCCTCGGCGTTGGCCATGACGCCTTCGTCCTCGGCCCACACGGTGACGGGGAAGACGACGTGCGCGTTGGCGGCGGTCTCTGAAAGGAAGAAGTCGAATTGGGCGTGGAACTCGACGGTGTCGTAGCCGTCCTTCACCGTGGCGTAGTTCGGGAGGGAGACGAAGGGGTTGTTGCAGATGCCGATGAGGCCGCGGATCTCGCGGCGCTGCATCTGCCAGACCATCTCCATCATGGAGGTGCCGGCGGGCGGGAGTTCGGACTCCTCGATGCCCCAGATCTCGCAGATCTGGCGGCGGTGCTCGGGGTTGGAGATGGAGCGTCCGCCGGGCAGGAGGTCGGACTTCTGGCCGTGCTCGCGGCCGCCCTGGCCGTTGCCCTGGCCGGTGATGGTGCCGTAGCCGGCGCCGGGGCGGCCGATGTTCCCGGTGGCCACGCACAGGTTGATGATCGTCAGGCAGTTCTCGACGCCCTGGGAGTGGTGCTCGACGCCGCGGGCGTGCCAGGCCATGGCCCTGTCGGCAGTGGCGAACATGCGGGCGACCTGGACGATCTGTTCTTCGGGGACGCCGCAGATCTCGGCGGCGCGGGCGGGCGGGTACTCGGCGACAGTCTGCTTCACCTCCTCCCAGCCGGTGGTGTGGGCGGCGAGGTAGGCCTCGTCGGTGAGGCCCTCGGCGACGACGACGTGGAGGACGGCGTTGAAGAAGGCGGAGTCGGTGCCGGGTCTGAGCGCGACATGGATGTCGGCGGTGCGGGCGATGGCCGTCTCGCGCGGGTCGATCACGATGAGGGAGGCGCCGCGGTCCCGGGCTCCCCAGAGGTACTGGGTCATCACGGGGAAGCATTCGCCGACGTTGGAGCCGGCGATGAGCAGGCAGTCGGTGAGGAGGATGTCGGAGAACGGGTTGCCGGCCCGGTCGATGCCGAAGGCGAGCTTGTTGGCTCCGGCGGCGGAGACCATGCACAGGCGCCCGTTGTAGTCGACGTGCCGGGTCTTCAGGGCGACCCGGGCGAACTTGCCGACGAGATAGGTCTTCTCGGAGAACAGGCTGGCGCCGCCGAGCAGGCCGAAGGCATCGTTGCCGTAGTCGGTCTGGATGCGGCGGATCTCGGAGACGGTGAAGTCGAGCGCCTCGTCCCAGCCGACCTCGCGGAAGGGCTCGTCGCGGTTGCGGCGCATGAGCGGGGAGGTGAGCCGGTCGGGGTGGTTGACCTGCTGATACGCGTTGATGCCCTTGGGGCAGAGCCGCATGCGGTTGATGTCGTGGTTGCGCGGCTCGACGCCGAAGACCTTGCCGCCGCGGTCGACCCGCAGATACATGCCGCACTGCACGCCGCAGAAGCAGCAGTGGGTGGGGACGAGCGTCTCACCGTTCTGGTCGGCGTGCCAGCGGTCGGCGGGGATACCGCCGGCGTCCCGGAAGTTGCGGGTGCCGGGCGGGGCGACGGAGGGGTCAAGAGGCAGCGGGGAGGTCACTTGAAGCCCTTCTTGACGTGGGTGAGGTAGGCGGTTCCCCGCAGGACGCGCTTGCAGCGGGGGCAGTACTCGGCCCATTCGTCGAAGTCGAGCCGGAGATCGCGCATGGTCCCCCGGAGGTTCTCGACATAGGGGGCGGTGTCGATGGGCCGGCCGCAGCGGCGGCAGCCGAGCAGCCCGTCGGTGCTCACCTCGCCGGGGACTCCGGCCGCGGCGGCGGCGCCGGTCACCGCCCCGGCCGTGGCGGCCGGCTCGCCCTTGCGGCGGGCGGTGTACTTGAACAGCTGCATGCCGACGGCGGCGGGCCGCTGCACGATGTGGAAGAACTTCCCGAACGGGATGTAGATGAGGGTGAAGACCACCGACACCATGTGCAGGATCGCCAGGAACTGGTAGCCGCCGCCGTGCAGGAAGATCGAGGAGAAGGTGAGCAGCAGGCCGGTGACCGAGATGACGATGAGGGCGATCAGCGGCACGAGGTCGTAGGCGAAGCGCTGGCCGGTGATGGCTCCGCGGTCCTTCATGCGACGCCAGAGGAAGTAGGAGGCGCCGGGGATGACGAGGACGGCGGCGATGTCCAGGCCGTGGAACATGAGCCAGCCGACGGCGTTCAGCGCGTCGAATCCGATGATCTTGAAGCCCCAGATCCGCATCTCGTAGCCGGGTCCCGAGCCGGTGGAGGAGGTGAAGGTGAACCAGCCCCAGGTCAGCGGGAAGGTGATGAGGGCGGCGAGGACACAGCCCCAGAAGATCAGCTGGTGAGCCGCCCAGCGGGCGTGCGAGCGGGCGCCGAGGAACTTCTGGAAGCCGAGATAGGTCGCGATCATCCGGGGCAGGGCGGTGGGCGCCCTGCGGAAGTTCTCGGCGGAGAAGAAGGCGCGCCAGCCCTGTCTGAAGAGGCGCCGGGCGCCGGGGGCGGAGACCCACACGGTGTAGCGGTAGGCGACGCCGAAGGCGAGGAAGACGGTGGCCACCGCGTACGGGAGGAGGGCCGAGTCGAAGTCACTCAGCAGCCGGCTGCCGAAGACGATAGCGAGGATCAGCAGCACGGCGACGGCCACCCCCGCGAGGGCCGCTCGGCGACGCACCTGGGCGGGGGTCTGCGGCGGCCGGGCGGCGGCGACAGGCGGCGGCGCGGCGGGGGCCTGCGGTGGCTCGGTCACGCGGCCACCATAGGGCCGAATAAACCCCTACGCCCGTTTTGCGAGGTCGGCGGGTGAGTCCCCTCGGCGCGCCTCGGCTCAGACCGCGTACAGCCCGTGGGCGCGGAAGATCTCGCGGGCCGAGGCGAGCTGTTCCGCGGTCGGCGACGGAGTGTTGTGGAGCCTGAACGGTTTGGCGAGTGCTTGCCACTTCGCTTCGCCGAGCTTGTGGAAGGGGAGGATGTCCACGCGGGAGACATTGCCGAGGCCCCCGGCGAAGGCGGCGATCCCCTCGATGTTGGCGGGGGCGTCGGTGAGCCCGGGGACGAGCACGAAGCGGACGTGGACCTCCTGGCCGAGGTCGGCGAGGCGGCGGGCGAAGTCCAGGGTCGGCTGGAGCGGCCGGCCGGTCACCTTCTTGTACGTGTCCGCGTCCCAGGACTTGATGTCGAGAAGGACCAGGTCGGTGTCGCGCAGCAGGGCGTCGGTGGCCCGTGCGCCGAGGAAGCCGGAGGTGTCGAGCGCGGTGTGCAGACCGAGCTCGTGCTTCATCCGGTGCAGCAGCTCGCCGGTGAAGACGGGCTGGAGCAGGGGTTCGCCGCCGGAGATGGTGGCCCCGCCGCCGGAGGCGGAGATGAAGCGGGTGTATTTGCCGGCCTCGGCGATGACGGCGTCGGCGGAGGTGCGCTTGCCGTTCCGCATCCGCCAGGTGTCGGGGTTGTGGCAGTAGAGGCAGGTGAGGGGGCAGCCGGAGAGGAAGGTGACGAAGCGGGTGCCGGGGCCGTCGACGCCGGTGGACAGGTCCCAGGAGTGCACCGAGCCCTCGGCGGGGCGGTGGGTCGCCGCGGCGGCCGGGGTGACGGGAAGGTTCGGGGTGTCCGAGCCGAGGAGTACGGCCATGGCAGGGCCTCCTGTCCGGGAGGAGCGAAGAAAGGGGGTGGGGCCTGGGGAACCGAGCGCCCGGGGGTCGACGAGCTGATGGGGCGAGAGGGTTCGCGCGGCGCCGGGGTGGTGAGGGACAGGGGACAGACCCCGGGCCGCGCGGGCGGCCGGGGGCCGGCCGGTGAGGGCGGCCGGCCCGCGGACGGCTACAGGGAACCGTGGAAGGTGCGGTTCAGGACGTCGAGCTGCTGCTCGCGGGTGAGCCGGACGAAGTTCACCGCGTATCCGGAGACCCGGATGGTCAGCTGCGGGTAGTTCTCCGGGTGGGCCATGGCGTCGAGCAGGACGTCCCGGTTGAGGACGTTGACGTTCATGTGGAAGCCGTCGCTGGCCATGTAGCCGTCGAGGACTCCGGCGAGGTTCTTGATCCGCTCCTCGGGGGTGCGGCCCAGGCCGTCGGGGGTGACGGTGTTGGTCAGCGAGATGCCGTCCTCGGCGTCCTCGTACGGGAGCTTGGCGACCGACAGGGCCGAGGCGACGTAGCCGTGGGTGTCGCGGCCGTTCATCGGGTTGGCGCCCGGGGAGAACGGCTCGCCGGCGCGGCGCCCGTCGGGGGTGTTGCCGGTCTTCTTTCCGTAGACGACGTTGGAGGTGATGGTCAGGACGGACTGGGTGTGTTCGGCGTTGCGGTAGGTCGGGTGCTTGCGCACCTTCTTCATGAACTCCTCGACCAGCCACACGGCGATCTCGTCGGCCCGCTCGTCGTTGTTGCCGTACGCCGGGTAGTCGCCCTCGATCTCGTAGTCGGTGGCCAGACCGGTCTCGTCGCGCAGGGCGGTGACCCGGGCGTACTTGATGGCGGCCAGCGAGTCGGCGGCGACCGAGAGGCCGGCGATGCCGCAGGCCATGGTGCGGCGCACGTCGCGGTCGTGGAGGGCCATCTCCAGGCGCTCGTAGGCGTACTTGTCGTGCATGTAGTGGATGACGTTGAGGGCGTGGACGTACACGCCGGCCAGCCACTCCATCTGCTCGTCGAACTTGCGCATCACCTCGGCGTAGTCGAGCACGTCGGCGGTGACGGCGCCGGTGTCAGGGCCGACCTGGGCGCCGGACTTCTCGTCGCGGCCGCCGTTGATCGCGTAGAGGAGGGTCTTGGCGAGGTTCACGCGGGCACCGAAGAACTGCATCTGCTTGCCGACGGGCATCGCGGAGACGCAGCAGGCGATGGCGGTGTCGTCGCCGAAGCGGGGCCGCATCAGCTCGTCCGACTCGTACTGCACGGAGGAGGTGTCGATCGAGACCTTGGCGCAGAACTCCTTGAAGCCCTGGGGGAGCTGCGGCGACCAGAAGACGGTCATGTTCGGCTCGGGGGCCGGCCCGAGGTTGTAGAGGGTCTGCAGGTAGCGGAAGGAGGTCCTGGTGACCAGAGGACGCCCGTCCTCGCCCATGCCGGCGAGGGACTCGGTGACCCAGGTGGGGTCGCCGGAGAACAGCTCGTCGTACTCGGGGGTGCGCAGGAAGCGGACGATGCGCAGCTTGATGATGAAGTCGTCGACCAGCTCCTGGGCCTGCTCCTCGGTGAGGAGGCCGGCTTCGATGTCGCGCTGCAGATAGACGTCGACGAAGGTGGAGGTGCGGCCCAGGGACATCGCGGCGCCGTTCTGCTCCTTCACGGCGGCGAGGTAGGCGAAGTACAGCCACTGGATCGCCTCGCGGCCGGTGCGGGCCGGGCCGGAGATGTCGTACCCGTACGAGGCGGCCATCGTCTTCAGTTCGCCGAGGGCGCGGATCTGCTCGGCGAGCTCCTCGCGGAGGCGGATGGTCTCCTCCAGCGAACGGCGGTCGGCGGGGAGGGTGTTGAGTTCCTCCTTCTCCTCCCGCTTCACGGCTATGAGGCGGTCGACGCCGTAGAGGGCGACCCGGCGGTAGTCGCCGATGATGCGGCCGCGGCCGTAGGCGTCGGGGAGTCCGGTGACGATGCCGGCCTTGCGGGCGGCGCGGATCTCGGGGGTGTAGGCGTCGAAGACACCGGCGTTGTGGGTCTTGCGGTACTCGGTGAAGACCTTCTCCAGCTCCACCGATACCGGATAGCCGTAGGTCTCCAGGGCGCCGGCGACCATGCGCCAGCCGCCGAAGGGCATGATCGCGCGCTTGAGCGGGGCATCCGTCTGGAGGCCGACGATCAGGTCCTTGTCGCGGTCGATCCAGCCGGGGGCGTGGGCGGTGATCGTGGAGGGGATGTCGTACGCGACGTCGTAGACGCCCTTGGCGCGCTCCTCCGGGAACTTGTCCGTGATCGCCTGCCACACGGCGGTGGTCCGCTCGGTGGGGCCGGCGAGGAAGGAGTCGTCGCCCTCGTACGGGGTGTAGTTCTGCTGGATGAAGTCGCGGACGTCGATGGCGTCGCGCCAGAGGCCGCCCTTGAAGCCCTTCCAGGCGCCGTCGTTCACCGTTGCTTCAGCAGGGGTCGCAGTCACTGCCCGCACCACCTTTGTTCGAATCAATCGATCGCGTTGTCGCTTGCTTCCATTGCACTCCCTCTGATCGATCAAATGGGTCGGCAATGGTCACGACTCGACGGCCGTTGGTCCCGGCCCCGGCATGCGGAAAGGCCCCGCCGGGGCGGGGCCTTCGCCGAGGGGCGCGGGGCCGGTCAGCTGGGGGCCTCGGCGCCCTTGCGGGCGTAGAACCACCAGGCGACGACGACGCAGCTGGCGTAGAAGCCGACGAATCCCCACATCGCGCTGGTCACGGCCACCGAGCCGAAGAGGGCCGGGATGAAGAAGAAGCCGTAGGCCGCGATGGCCGAGGTGAAGCCGGTGACGGCACCGGACTCCATCTCCGCCTGCTTCAGCGCCCGGGCGTATTCCGGGGTGCCCTCCGTCAGGCCCTTCAGCTGGGTGCCGCGGAAGATCACCGGGATCTGGCGGAAGGTCGAGCCGTTGCCGATGCCGGAGAAGAAGAAGGCCGCGAGGAAGCAGAAGAAGAAGCCGTAGAAGGAACCGCCGTCACCGCCCGAGGGAAGGAAGGTGATCACTCCCATGATGGCCGCCGCCATGCCCACGAAGGACAGGATCGTGACCCGTGCGCCGCCCCACTTGTCGGCGATCCAGCCGCCCGCCCACCGGGCGAGGGCGCCGACCGCCGGGCCCATCCAGGCGTAGGTGGCGACGGAGTAGTCCGGGAAGGTGGTCTTGATCAGCATCGGCAGGGCCGCGGCGAAGCCGATGAAGGAGCCGAAGGTGCCGACGTACAGCCAGGTCATCAGCCAGTTGTGCTTGCGCTTGAAGATGACCTTCTGCTTGCTGAACGGGGTGGAGGCGACCTTCAGGTCGTTCTGGCCGAACCAGGCGACGGCGGCCAGGACCAGGACGATCGGGACCCAGACGAAGGCGGCGTTCTGGAGGTGGACCGGGGTGCCGTCGGCCTTGTGCTGGACGGAGCCGATGGCGATCGTCGACCAGGTGATCACGATCGGGGTCAGCAACTGGACCACGGAGACGCCCAGGTTGCCGAGGCCTCCGTTGATGCCGGCCGCGCTGCCCTTCTTGGCCTTCGGGAAGAAGAAGCCGATGTTGGCGAGAGAGGAGGCGAAGTTCGCGCCGCCGATGCCGCACAGCGCGGCGATGCCCACCATCACCCCGTACGGCGTCGACGAGTCCTGGATGGCGATGCCCAGCCAGATCAGCGGGATCACCAGGACCACCGTGGACAGGGCGGTGAAGCGCCGCTGCCCGATCATCGGGCCGAGGAAGGTGTAGAAGATCCGGGCCGTGCCGCCGGTCAGACCGGGGATGGCCGTCAGCCAGAACAGCTGGGAGGTGGAGAAGGTGAAGCCGACGTCCTTCAGATTAGTCGCGGTGACCGACCACACCTGCCAGACGACGAACGCCACGAGCAGCGCCGGCACCGCGATCCACAGGTTGCGGCCGGCGACCTTCTTGCCGATGGACTTCCAGAAGAGCTCGTTCTCCGGCTCCCAGTCGGTGATCGGCCTGCCGGGCCTGTACTGCTCCGTGTCGTACGAGACGGGTGACGACCCGCCCGTCGCTCTGCTGTCCTGGACTACGGAACCCATGGCATTTCCCTGACTTCCCCGAGCTTCCTCGAACGTGCCTGAACCGGCCTGAAATTGCCCGCGCACCGGTGCGCGGGGCCCGTGTGGGGCTTCCTCGCTGCCCCTCCAGACTCCGCTCGCACCCGGGGCCCGCGTGAGTGCCGATGGTCGGGGGAGCGAGTGGGCCTAGGTCCCTTCCTCCCCGGGCCCTAGGGACGTCGGGAAGGGGCACACCGACCCCTGGGGGGTGGGGACCTCCCCGGAGGCCGAGGCCCCGAGGCTGAGGCGGATGGTGTCGCTGCTGTTCGAGGGGCGCGCGGGCGTGCTGTGCTGTCCGGTATGACGACTCCCCTTCTTCCGCTCATCGCGCGGTCGCGTGACGAGGCGCACCGGGCCGCCACGCCGCTCGAGTTGTTCTTCGACCTGTGCTTCGTCGTGGCCGTCGCGCAGGCCGGGGCCGAGCTCGTGCACGCCGTCGCGGAAGGGCACACCGGGTCCGGGATCCTGAACTACGCGATGGTCTTCTGGGGCGTGTGGTGGGCCTGGATGAACTTCACGTGGTTCGCCTCGGCGTACGACAACGACGACGTGCTCTACCGGGTCGTCACCCTCGTGCAGATCGCCGGTGTGCTGATCCTCTCCGCCGGGGTCTCTCGGGCGTTCGAGGACCATGACTTCCTGGTCGTGTACATCGGGTACGTCGTGATGCGGCTAGCGCTCTCCTCGCAGTGGCTGCGCGCCGCGCACCACGCCGCCGACCCCGCCGAGCGCACGATGTGCCGCCGCTACGCCGCCGGGGTCGTGGCCTGTCAGATCGGCTGGACGGCGCTGCTGATCGTGCCGGAGGACACACGGCCGTGGGTGTTCCTGGTGATGGCGCTGGCCGAGATGGCGGTGCCGGTGTACGCGGAGAAGGACATCAACACGCAGTGGCACCCGCACCACATCGCCGAGCGCTACGGCCTGTTCACCATCATCGTGCTCGGCGAGTCGATCGCCGCCGCGACCGTCGCCGTGAAGTCGGGGGTCACCGAGAACGACGCCCTGGCCGAGGTACTGCCCATCGCCGCCGGCGGGCTGCTCATCGTCTTCGCCGCCTGGTGGATCTACTTCGTGGTGCCCGCCCACGACCGGCTCGCGTCCAACCGGCAGGGCTTCCTCTGGGGCTACGGCCACTATCTGATCTTCACCTCGGCCGCCGCGATCGGCGCGGGCATCGAAATCGCGGTCGAGCAGGCGGTCGGGAAGGCCCACATCACCACCCTCGCCGCGTCCTCCGCCGTGACCATCCCGACCGCGGTCTTCCTGATGAGCGTGTGGCTGCTGCACGCCCGCTACTTCAAGGTCGGGCTCGCCCAGCAGGCCGTGCTGCCGGTGGCTTCCCTCGCGATCCTGATGTGCTCCTTCGCCGGGCACTGGGCCGTGTTCGCCGCCGGTCTCGTCGCCGCCGCGACCGTGGCCGTGGGCGTGACCCTGACCGCGACCAATCCGGCCACCCGGCCGCGCCCGCGTCCCACCCCCGGTCCCTGAGCCGGATCCGTGCTACGCAGGACGCATGACTGAGCAGCAGCGCAAGGGAACGCTCGACGCCCTCACCGACGTGGCCGGCCTCCGGGTCGGCCACGCGCGCGTGGTGGGGGAGAACGCGTTGTCCGGCACCACGGTCGTGCTCGCGCCCGAGGGCGGGGCGGTGGCCGCCGTGGACGTACGGGGCGGCGGGCCGGGCACGCGGGAGACGGACGCGCTGGATCCGCGCAATGTGGTGCAGCGGATCGACGCCGTGGTCCTGACCGGCGGCAGCGCGTACGGGCTCGACTCGGCGGGCGGGGTGATGGCATGGCTGGAGGAGCAGCGGCGCGGGGTGCGGGTGGGGCCCGATCCGGCGCACGTGGTGCCGGTCGTGCCCGCCGCCTGTGTCTTCGACCTGGGCCGGGGCGGGGACTTCGCGGCCCGGCCCGACGCCGCGACGGGGCGGGCGGCGGTGGCGGCGGCCGCCGCGAGCGGGTCGCACGCGCGCGTGGAGACGGGTGCGGTGGGGGCGGGGACCGGGGCGGTCGTCGGCGGCCTGAAGGGCGGGGTGGGGACGGCGAGCACCGTCCTGGAGTCGGGGATCACGGTCGGCGCGCTCGTCGTGGTCAACGCGGTCGGGTCGGCGGTCGACCCGGCGACGGGTGTGCCGTACGGCGCGTACTTCGCGGGCGGGCGTCCCGTCCACCCGGAGCCAGCCGTGCACGAGGCGGCGCAGCGGCGGCTCGCCGAGGCCCGGGCGAAGCTCGCCCCGCCGCCGCTCAACACCACGCTCGCGGTGGTCGCGACGGACGCGGCGCTGACCCGGGCTCAGGCGCACAAGCTCGCGGGTACCGCGCACGACGGCATCGCACGCGCCGTCCGTCCGGTGCATCTCCTGAACGACGGCGACACCGTCTTCGCCCTCGCGACGGGGGCGCGCGAACTGCCGTCCGCGCCGGGGCCGCTCGCCCTCAACGAGATCCTCGCGGCGGGCGCGGACGCCGTCACCCGGGCCATCGTGCGGGCGGTGCTCGCGCCTGCCACCGGGACCTACGGTCCTGGTGGGGACTTCCCGGCGTACCGGGAGCTGTACGGCGGCCCGCACGACGACTAGCCCGCACCGCTGACTGCCGGTATACCGGGGGGAGTTGGGGAATATGCCACAGGGGCGTGGGAACCGATTGCGCGCCCCCGTACGTTTTCCTGAACGCCGGACACGATGTCAGACCCAGGGACTACGTTTAGCAAGCAGCACGTGACATGCGGCGACGGCGACGGCCTGGAGACCCTCTTGAACGATCCGCAGGATCAGCCACACGATCCGTACGAGACGACCGAGACCCACCTTGAGCGACTCCTCGGCCGGGCGCTCAACTCCTTCGACCTGCCCGACTCCACGATCGAACGCCTGGAGACGGCCCTCGCCCACTCCACCGCGCTGTACTCCTCGCACCACAGCGCGTCGCTGCACCGCACCACCTACCGCCACACCTATCTGCTCCCGGACGGCACGGCGCCGAGCCTGTGGGAGCTGGTCCACAACTCCGGCCGGGACGGGGCGGAGCAGCACGAGCTGTATCTGGAGGAGGCCGAGGCGCGGCTCGCCGCGACGCGGCTGCCGGCCGGGCCGTCGCTGGGCTGGACCGTGGAGCGCGCCGACGGCACGCCCCTCGACGAGGACGAGGACCTGGAGGTCCTGAGCACCCTGCTCGCCCGTCCGATACCGGCCCAGCCGAGGATGTACGTGCCGGACAACTCCGCCGACCACGCGCGCCGGGTGCTGCGCCGCGCGGAGAACGCGGACCGGCCCGGCGAGGCCACGGCGCGCCGGCTGCAGCTCGCGTTCGCGCACCACATCACGCAGGCCCTCGGGCGCCACTGCCCCGTGGAGAGCGGCCGGGACGCCGGCTTCACCCTCTACGAGCACCAGTTCCTGCTCATCGACGGCAGCGAGCTCAGCCTGTGGGAGGTCGAGCACACGGCGACCCCCGACGGGCGTCACATGTGCGAGGTGTACGAGGAGGAGCGCGCCGCGCGCGACGCGATGGAGACCCGCGCCCGGGTCCGCTGACGGTCCCGGGCGGCATGACCGCACGACGAAGGGGCGGCGCGCAAGGTCTGCGCGCCGCCCCTTCTCGTACCCCTAGAGTCCTTCGACGTCTTTCGCCGGGGTCAGGAGACCAGCTCGGGCTCCTTCGTCATCGGGGCGTCCGCGGTGTCCGAGGCGTCCTCTTCGCCGCCGCCCTCCAGGTGCTGCTTCGGCTTCGCCGGGAGTGCGAACATCACCAGGAAGATGCCGGCGAGCACCACGGCCGCCCAGCCCAGCGAGTTCTGGAAGGCCTCGGTGAAGGCCTTGCCGGTCTCCTGCGGGAACGCCTTGAGCCGCTTCTCGTCGATCGTCCCGAAGAACACCACGGAGACGAGACCCAGACCGAGCGCGTTGCCCATCTGGCCGGTCGTGTTGATCAGGCCCGAAGCAGATCCGGCGTGCTCGCGCGGCACCTCGGACAGCACCGCGTCCGTCAGCGGCGCCACGATGAGGCCCATGCCGAGTCCCATGATCACCAGGGCCGGGATCATCTGCCAGGGGTGGATGTCGGTGCCGTAGCGGCCGGCCAGGAAGAAGTAGAGCAGGATGCCCGCGCCCATGGTCAGGGCGCCCGCCTGGAGGACCTTGCGGCCGAAGCGCGGCACGAGCTGCTGGACCGACAGGCCCGCCGCGGTGGACACGGCGATGGAGAACGGCACACCGGTCAGACCGGCCTTGAGCGGGGTCCAGCCGAGTCCGATCTGCATGTAGAGCGTCCAGACCAGGAAGAAGATGCCCATCACGACGCCGAAGGTCAGCTGGACGGCGATGCCGCCGGCGAAGGACTTCACCTTGAACAGCGACAGCTCGACGAGCGGCGAACCGTCCTTCCGCGTCTTGTGCTTCTCGTACGCGACGAGGGCGCCGAAGACGAGGACGCTGCCGGCCATCATCAGGTGGCCCCACAGCGGCCAGCCGAGCTCACGGCCGCGGGTCAGCGGGTAGATCAGCATCAGCAGGGCGACCGTCACCAGGAGCACGCCGACCATGTCGAGCTTGAGCGCCTTCGGGGCCTTGGACTCGATGATGAAGCGGCGGCCGAGGAGCAGGGCGGCGATGCCGACCGGCAGGTTGATGAGGAAGATCGGGCGCCACTCCAGGCCCGCGATGTTCCACTGGGTGAGCAGCGCGCCGAGCAGCGGGCCGGACACCGCGCCGAGGCCGATGATCGCGCCGAACATGCCGAAGACCTTGCCGCGCTCGTGCGCCGGGAAGGTGACGTGCACGATCGACAGGACCTGCGGCACCATCATCGCGGCCGCCGCGCCCTGGAGGAGGCGGGAGCCGACCAGCATCTCCTGGTTGGCGGCGAAGCCGCACAGCGCGGAGGCGAGGGTGAAGCCGGCGGTGCCGGTGAGGAAGAGGCGCTTGCGGCCGTAGATGTCGCCGAGGCGGCCGCCGGTGATCAGGCCGGCGGCGAACGCGAGGGCGTAGCCGGCGGTGATCCACTGGATCGCCCCGAAGGAGGCGCCGAGGTCCCGCTCGATGCTGGGGATCGCGATGTTGACGATCGTGGCGTCGACCAGGTCCATGAAGGCGGCGGTCATGACGATGGCCAGGGCGATCCAGCGTCGTCTGTCTGCGGTGTCCGCGGCTTCCGCGGCTTCCGCGGCTTGCGGGTCGGTCGGTACGGCGGCGGGGGCGGCGTCGTGTGAACTCATGCGAGAAAAGTAGAGGCCATATAGGTCAGCTCACGTCCTCATTGACCCTCATGCTGGACGACATGACGGACACACCGGCACGACTCCTGAATCTGCTGTCGCTCCTGCAGACCCCGCGCGAGTGGCCCGGCAGCGAGCTGGCCGAGCGGCTCTCGGTCTCGCCGCGCACGATCCGCAGGGACATCGACCGGCTCCGCGGTCTCGGCTATCCGGTCGAGTCGAGCAGGGGCGCGGTGGGCGGCTACCGCCTCGTCGCCGGCACGGCCATGCCGCCGCTGCTCCTCGACGACGAGGAGGCCGTGGCCATCGCGGTCGGCCTGCGGGCGGGGGCGGGGCACGCCATCGAGGGCGTCGAGGAGGCGTCCGTACGGGCCCTCGCCAAGCTGGAGCAGGTGCTGCCGTCCCGGCTGCGGCACCGGGTCTCGACCCTCCAGAACGCGACGATCCCGCTCACCCGCGGGGACGGCGCGACCGTCGCGCCGCAGACGCTGACCGCGCTGGCGGGCGCGGTGACCGGGCAGGAGAAGCTGCGCTTCGGCTACCGGGCGGGGGACGGGACGGAGAGCCGGCGGCTCGTGGAGCCGTACCGGCTGGTGTCGACGGGGCGGCGCTGGTACCTCGTCGCGTACGACCTGGGGCGGGAGGACTGGCGGACGTTCCGGGTGGACCGGGTGACCGAGCCGTTCCCGACGGGGGCGCGGTTCGCGCCGCGGGAGCTGCCGGCGGGGGACGCGGCGGCGTACATGGCGCGGTCGATGGCGCGGGCGCGGGGGGAGGTGGAGGTGGAGCTCGACGTGGAGTTCGCCGCGCCCGCGGAGTTCGTCGTGGCGCGGCTGCCGGCCCATCTGGTGCCGGTCGCCACCGGGCCGGACCGGTGCCGGCTGCGGGCGCGGGTGACGGACTCGGTGGAGTGGCTGGCGGTGCGGCTCGCGCTGATGGACGTCGAGCTCGTGGTGCGGGCGCCGGATCCGCTCATCGCGTACATGCGGGACCTGTCGGAGCGGCTGGCCGCGGCCACGCGAGGGTGACCGTGGCAGCCGCCCCTTGCCATACGCCCTACGCCACCGCGTCGAAGCCCGTGTCGCGGGCCATCTTCTTCAGTTCCAGGAGGGCGTGCTTCTCGATCTGGCGGATGCGTTCACGGGTGAGGCCGTGTTCCTTGCCGACCTCCGTGAGGGTGCGTTCGCGGCCGTCCTCGATGCCGTAGCGCATGCGGATGATCGAGGCCGTGCGGTGGTCGAGCTTGTCGATCAGGTCGTCGAGCTCCTCACTGCGCAGCAGGGTGAGAACGGACTGTTCGGGCGAGATCGCGGAGGTGTCCTCCAGGAGGTCGCCGAACTGGGTCTCGCCCTCGTCGTCCACGGACATGTTGAGCGAGACCGGGTCGCGGGCCCAGTCGAGGACGTCGGTGACGCGCTCGGGGGTCGAGCCCAGCTCGGTGGCGATCTCGGCGGGCTCCGGCTCGCGGCCGTGCTCGCGGTTGAACTCGCGCTGGACCCGGCGGATGCGGCCCAGCTCCTCCACCAGGTGGACGGGGAGCCGGATGGTGCGGGACTGGTCGGCTATGGAGCGGGTGATGGCCTGGCGGATCCACCACGTCGCGTACGTGGAGAACTTGAAGCCCTTCGCGTAGTCGAACTTCTCGACCGCGCGCACCAGGCCCGCGTTCCCCTCCTGGATCAGGTCGAGCAGCGGCAGGCCGCTGCGCGGGTAGCGCCGGGCCACGGCGACGACGAGTCGCAGGTTGGACTTGATGAAGAGGTCCTTGGCCCGCTCACCCTCGGCATACAGTGCCTCGAGCTCCTCGCGGGTCGCCCCGGTCTCGCTCTCGCTCTGTCCGTCGAGGATCTGCCGGGCGTAGACGCCCGCCTCGATCGTCTGGGAGAGCTCGACCTCCTTGGCGGCGTCGAGCAGGGGCGTGCGCGCGATCTCGTCGAGGTACATGCCGACCAGGTCGCGGTCGGCGATCTCCCCGCCCACGGCGCGAACGCTGCTTGCCCGGCCGTCTCCGCTCGCGGCGGACGACTGACGACGGGCGACGGCACGGGTTGCCATGCGTGCTCCCTTGCTGAGTAGGTCGCGACACCCTCGCGGGTGCCCTGCATCCGACGGAAACAACGACTGGAATCAGGACAGAATTCCCACCCGGCTCATGGATTTTCGCGATCATGCAGTATCCTGCGCCGCCGACACGTCGTCGGCATGTTGTCCCACCAGCCGCCGCGACCCACGGACGTGCAGGTCAGGGCGGGCGAAGCGGGTGTTCCGGGCCGCCCGCGGGGCTTGCCGCCGCGATGTCACCACGGCCGCGACGAGACGGCCGTCACACCCGGAGCAGGGACACCCTCGGCCCCGCTCCACTCCCGAAGACGCCGCCACCGGCTTCCCGGTTGCCCGCCCCTGCCCCCGCCCCCGGAGGACCCCGCTCAGCCGAACTGCACCGACCGCTTCGCCAGACCCATCCAGAAGCCGTCGATGACGCTGCGCTCCTCGTCCAGGTCGCCGGCCGCGTCCGCCGCGCCCATCGTGACGAAGAGCGGGGCGAAGTGTTCGGTGCGCGGGTGGGCGAGACGGCCGGCCGGGGACTTGCGCTCGAAGTCGAGCAGGGCGTCGACGTCGTGCGCGGCGAGCGCCTCGCGGCCCCAGGCGTCGAACTCGGCCGACCAGCCGGGCACGCCGGGGCCGGTGTGCCGCAGGGCGGCCAGGTTGTGGGTGAAGAAGCCGCTGCCGACGATCAGGACGCCCTCGTCGCGCAGCGGGGCGAGCTTGCGGCCGAGGTCCATCAGCCGGCGCGGGTCGAGGGTGGGCAGGGAGATCTGGAGCACGGGGATGTCGGCACCGGGGTACATCTCGACGAGCGGCACGTACGCGCCGTGGTCCAGGCCCCGGTCCGGGATGTCCTGCACGGGCGTGCCGGGCGCGCGCAGCAGCTTGCGGACCGACTCGGCGAGCTCCGGCGCGCCGGGCGCGGCGTACTGCACGCGGTAGTAGTGCTCGGGGAAGCCCCAGAAGTCGTAGACGAGCGGGACGGGCTCGGTGGCGCCGAGGGCGAGCGGAGCCTCCTCCCAGTGCGCGGAGACCATGAGGATCGCCTTGGGGCGGGGCAGACCGGCGGACCAGGCGGCGAGTTCGCCGGGCCAGACGGGGTCGTCGGCGAGCGGCGGGGCGCCGTGCGAGAGATAGAGGGCGGGCATCCGCTCCGGGGCCGGGGTCCGTTCGAGCGTCGCGTCGTTCATGGCGTCCGCCTCCTTGCTGCGTGGCACATAGCGGGAGCACGATCCCCGGAGAGGGGACTCCCGGAGAGGGTGATTCTTGAAGTTTCAAGCTCAGTGCTCACGCACAGCCTAGACCCCATCTAGTTCAACATTCAAGAATCGGTCCGTACCATGGATCCCATGACCGAACCCCGCTGGCTCAGCGACGAGGAACAGCGCGTCTGGCGTTCCTACCTCCACGCCACCACCCTCCTGGAGGACCATCTCGACCGCCAGTTGCAGCGCGACGCCGGGATGCCCCACATCTACTACGGACTGCTCGTCAAGCTCTCCCAGGCGCCCCGCCGCCGGATGCGGATGACGGAGCTGGCCAAGGACGCGAAGATCACCCGCTCCCGGCTCTCGCACGCCGTCGCGCGCCTGGAGAAGAACGGCTGGGTGAGCCGCGAGGACTGCCCCTCCGACAAGCGCGGCCAGTTCGCCGCGCTGACCGACGAGGGGTACGAGGTGCTGCGCCGCACCGCGCCCGGGCACGTCGGGGCCGTACGGCAGGCACTCTTCGACCGCCTCTCCCCCGACCAGGTCGAGCAGCTGGGCGCGATCATGCGCACCGTCGCCGAGGGGCTCGAGCCCACGGGCCCGGACGCGGACCTGCCCTGGCTCCGCTGAGCGAGAACGCCGAGCGGAACCAGGGCAGGCAGGGCAGGGTGCGCCGAGAGGTGGCCCCCGGGGGACGGCGTCCCCCGGGGGTGGTGCGTCAGTGCGCGATGACCGGGATCTTCACCTCGTCCTCGGCCTCGGCGCCGGCGCCCGGACCCGAGGCGGCGACCACACCGGTGCCCGGCTTGCCCGTGGTGATCAGGGTGAGGGCGATGGTCGCCGAGACGGCCAGGATGCCGACCGCCCACCAGATGGCGGCCGAGTAGCCCTCGACCATGCCCTGGAGCTGGAGCAGCTTCTGCGCCGCCGGGGTGGTGGCGCCCGCCGCGTGGTCCACCAGGTAGGCGGTGGTCGCCGAGGCGGCGATCGTGTTCAGCAGGGCCGTGCCGATGGCGCCGCCGACCTGCTGCGAGGTGTTCACCATCGCGGAGGCCACACCGGCGTCACGCGGGTCCACGCCGTGCGTGGCCAGGGACATGGCCGGCATGAACGCCGTACCCATGCCGAGGCCGAGCAGCAGCTGCGCCGGCAGGATCAGACCGGCGTACGACGAGCCGATCTCCAGCTGCGTGAGCAGCAGCATGCCGACGGCGGCGGTCAGGAAGCCGGGGCCCATCAGCCAGCGCGGGGCGACCCGGGTCATCAGCCGCGCACCGATCTGGGTGGAACCGGTGATCATGCCCACGATCATCGGCAGGAACGCGAAGCCCGTCGTGACCGGCGAGTACCCCTTCACGACCTGCAGGTAGTAGGTCAGGAACAGGAACAGACCGAACATCGCGATGACGGCGAGGCCGAGGGAGAGGTAGACACCGCCGCGGTTGCGGTCGGTGACGACGCGCAGCGGAAGCAGCGGGGACTTCACGAGCGACTCGGTGACCGCGAAGCCGACGAGCAGCACGATCGAGGCGCCGAACAGGCCGAGGGTGACCGGGTCGGTCCAGCCGTCGGACTCGGCGCGCGTGAAGCCGTAGACCAGGGAGACCAGGCCGAGGGTGGAGAGCAGCACGCCGGGGATGTCGAGCGGCGAGCGGTTGCGGCCGCCGGCCGGCTCGCGGATCACGAAGTAGGCGCCGAGCGCGGCGACGACCGCGAACGGGATGTTGACGAAGAAGGTCCAGCGCCAGTTCAGGTACTGGGTGAGGAAGCCGCCGAGGATCAGACCCACGGCGCCGCCGCCACCGGCGATCGCACCGTAGATGCCGAAGGCCTTGGCGCGCTCCTTGGCGTCGGTGAACATCACCGCGAGCAGCGAGAGGGCGGCGGGCGCGAGCAGCGCGCCGAACGCGCCCTGCAGCGCGCGGGCGCCGAGCATCATCGCCTCGCCGGTGGCCGCGCCGCCGAGGGCGGAGGCCGCGGCGAAGCCGATCAGACCGACCACGAAGGTGCGCTTGCGGCCCCACAGGTCGGCGACACGGCCGCCGAAGAGCAGCAGACCGCCGAAGGCGAGCGCGTAGGCCGTGATGACCCACTGCCGGTTGCCGTCGGATATCCCGAGGTCCTGCTGGGCGGAGGGCAGCGCGATGTTCACGATCGTGGCGTCGAGCACGACCATCAGCTGGGCGAGGGCGATGAAGACCAGGGCCTTCCAGCGGCTCGGGTCCGCCTGCACGGGCGGGGCGGGGGCGATTTTTGACATGGGGGTAGCCACCTCTTGGCGCGAAATGATCAAAAAAGGACGTAGGTAACGCGGGGCACTGGGGTTACGGGGCAGACGGCGGGGTCACGAGCGGGAGGCCGGCGTCACGGGCGGGACGTCACCGGCACCGCCTCACCCGCGGGCGTTGCAGGAATCACTCCTCAGGCTCTCCAGGGTCGCGGCGGCACCCGGCAGCTCGGAACGCCGTGGCGCCTCAAGACCGTCCAGGAACACCTGCAGATGGCGGTGCACGAAGCGGTCCATGGTGAGGCAGCCCGTCCCGGGCAGCGGCCGGGTCAGCTGGGAGACCGCGACCATCAGGTCTCCCACGCCGACGTCGGCGCGCATCCGGCCGGCCGCCTGCGCCCGGTCGACGAGGCCCTGGACGGCCTCCTCAAGACGCGAGCGCTCGGCCAGCAGATCGGGGTGGTGCTTGTCGAAGTCGCCGTCGAGCATCGGACACAGGGCGCCGACCCGCTCGTCGGCGGCGGCATGGGTGAAGCGGCGGAGGGCGTCGAAGGGATCGCTCTCCTCCTCGGCGGCCTCGTGCGCCCGCTCGGTGACGCGGGCGGTGAGGGAGAGGACGACCTCGCGGAAGAGGTCGGCGCGCTCGGGGAAGTTGCGGTACAGCGTGGCGTTGCCGACGCCGGCCCGGCGGGCTATCTCGTCGAGCGGCACCTGCGCGCCGAACTCCACGAACATCTCGCGGGCCGCGGTGACGATCCGCTCGCGGTTGCGCAGGGCGTCCGCCCGGGGCCGGGGCATCCGGCGGGCCGGGGCGACGGGCGCGGCGAGCGCGTCGGCGACTGCCGTTTCAGCGGGGCTGGTGCTCACTGCCGTACCTCTCCCAAGTCATGTCGAGCGATCCCGAGCGATCCGGGGAACGAGTCCCCACTTCGTCGAACACAGGGGTAAACGGGGACTGCTTCCCCGGTTATTTCCCCACGCGGTTGTGACCTGCGTCACATCCCCCGGTCGGGCCACCCGGCGCGCGCCTCCCGATCACCCGCCACAGGCTGATCACACGGCGCCGCTCCCCCCATCGGCGCAGATCGGAGAGGCCACCGCATGCAGGAGACCCGCCGACGGATACGCAGACCCATCGCCCTGGCCTCGGCGGCCGCCCTCGCGATCGCCGCCCTGGCAACGGCCAGCACGACCCTGCCCGGACCGGCCCCCGCCTCGGCGGGCCCGGTGGCCGCCGGTTCCGGGGAAGCACCGCTGGGACCGTGCCGGATCGCCACGACGATGGGTGTGCAGATGTCGGAGGGACTGCCCACCGCCCCCGGCTACGCCCGCTCCACCGGCCGGATCAGGGCCCTCACCCTGATGGTCGACTTCCCCGACGCGCCCGGTCAGGGCACCGCGATGAGCCGCTTCCGCGAGTTCTTCCCGAAGACCTCCGACTGGTTCCGGGTCAGCTCCTACGGGCGCCTCCGCTACGACCCCGACACCCCGATACCCGACTGGCTGCGGATGCCCCGCCCCTTCTCCTCGTACGGCCTCGAGCGCGGCTCACCGTACGAACCGGGCTACCGCGGGCTCGTCCAGGACATCGTGAAGGCCGCCGACGCACGGGTGGACTTCAGCCTGTACGACCTGGTCAACATCCTGGTCACCCCGAACGCCGGGCCCTCGGCCCTCGACACCGTGCTGTCCGTGACCTTCTCCGGCAACGACGACGCCCCTTACGCGGACGGCGTCCCGCTCTCCAACACGTCCTTCGTCTACAGCCGCCAGGACGACGGCTCCGGAAGCTACGCGGACACCGGCTACCGGGTCCTGCCGCACGAGAACGGACACGTCTTCGGGCTGCCCGACCTCTACACCGCCGACGGCGGCGGCACCGTCGGGCACTGGGACATCATGTCCGAGGACTGGGGCGCCAACAACGACCTGCTCGGCTGGCACAAGTGGAAGCTGGGCTGGCTCGACAACGACCAGGTCGGCTGCGCCTCCCGGCCCGGCGACTTCGAGTACACCCTCACCCCGCTCGCCACCAGCGGCGGCCACAAGCTCGCCTTCGTCCCGCTCTCCGGCACCTCCGGCTACGCGGTCGAGGCCCGCACCCGGGAGGGCAACGACGAGGCGGTCTGCAAGAGCGGCGTCCTCGTCTACCGGGTCGAGACCGACGTCGACACCGGGCACGGCCCGGTCACCGTCGCCGACAGCGACCACTCCAGCGGCGGCTGCACCCGGCGCCCCAATGTGCACGCCGAACTGTCCGACGCGCCCTTCGGACCCGGCGAGACCTTCACCGACCGGACCAGCGGCATCCGGATCAGCGTCCTCGACGAGGACGCGGCGACCGGCGGCTACCGGATCCGCATCACTCGTTCCTGAGGCGGGGGCCTACTCGGGCACCCGCAGCTCGCGCTTGAGGATCTTGCCGGCGGCGTTGCGGGGCAGTTCCGCCACCCGCACGCGCACGCGTGCGGGCACCTTGAAGGCGGCGAGCCGGGCCCGTACATGCGCCCGCAGCTCCTCCGGACCGGCCGTCGCGCCCGCCCGGAGCCGGACCACGGCGGCGACCTCCTCGCCGAGGACCGGGTGCGGCACGCCGAGCACGGCGGCCTCGACGACGTCCGGGTGGGCGTGGAGCACGCCCTCGACCTCGACGCAGTACACGTTCTCGCCGCCCCGTATGACCATGTCCTTGATCCGGTCGACGACCGTGACCCGGCCGTCCCGCACCCGGGCCAGGTCGCCCGTACGGAACCAGCCGTCGGGGGTGAAGGCGGCACGGGTGGCGGCCTCGTCGCCCCAGTAGCCGCGGATCAGCGACTGGCCGCGCAGCAGCAGCTCGCCGACGCCCTCGGCGTCCGGCCGGTCGATCCGCGCCTCCACGGCGGGCGCGGGCCGGCCCACGCTGTCCGGATGCGCCCGGTACTCGGCGCCGAAGTTGGCGAGGACGCCGCCGCAGGTCTCGGTGAGGCCGTAGCCGTTGCGGGGCTCGATCCGCTCCCCGTACGCGGCGGTGATCCGTGCCGCGATCTGCGGCGGGGCCGCCGCTCCCCCGGTGTTGAACATCGTGAGGCTGGTCAGCGGGTCGCCGGTGCGCTCGGCGAGGTCGAGCAGCTGGAGCGCGGTGGTGGGCACGCCCGCGTAGTGGGTGACGCCGTGGGTCCGGATCAGTTCCAGAGCCTTCGCCGGGTCCCACTTGCGCATGAGGACGAGCGTGCCGCCGGCCGCCATGACCCCGTAGAAGGAGGTGAAGGCGGCGACATGGAAGAGGGGGTACGTGGTGAGCGAGACCGGCACCGGCCCGGCGCCCGGCCGCTCGCCGCGCCGCAGCGCGGACGCGGCGGCGAACCAGCGCGGGTGCATCGCCGCCCCCGCCTGCGCGAGGTGGGTCGCGACGGCGCCCTTGGGGCGGCCCGTGGTGCCCGAGGTGTAGATGATCGTGGCGTCCTGCTCGGGCAGCACGTCGACGGGCGGCGGGCCGAGGTGCGGGTCGGTGTCGGGGACGTACGCCTCGAAGCCGCCGGGATTCCCGATCCTGTCAAAGCTCTCGAAGCCGCCGGGGTCTTCGGAGCCGTCGGGGTGTACGAGACCCTCGCCGTGGAAGACGATGCCCGGTACGGCGTGGGCGCGTGCCCAGGCGGCGACCTGGGGCACCCGCTCGCCGTCGACGAGCAGCACGCGCGGCGTGCAGTCGTCCAGGGCGTACGCGAACTCCTCCTCCGTCCACCAGGCGTTGAGCGGCACCGCGACGAGGCCGGCGAGCTGGGCGGCCCAGAAGGCGATCATCCACTCGGGGTGGTTGCGCATCGCGACGACCGCGCGGTCACCGGGGCGCAGTCCGTGGACGTCGACCAGGCGGCGGGCGAGGCCGCAGGCGGCGTCGAAGAAGGCGCGGTAGCCGAGGACGCCGTCCTCGGAGACGAGGAAGGGCCGGTCGCCGTAGCCCCAGGTGGCCTCGACGAACTCACGCAGGGTCCGCGGCCCGCCGGTGTACACACCGTCCGCGACGACGAAGGGCGCGCCGGGCGCGGTGAGCGCCGCCGCGGACGGATCCATGTGCGCGCTTGCCACCGCGCCCCTCCCTGCGTCCTTGTCCTTGGACCCCGTTTTCCGAGCCCGGCGACGCTATCAGGGGCATGTGGTCAGGAACGAAGCTCCGCCTGTACGGACTCCTGGTCGTCCCGTACGGACTCCTGGTCGCCCGACGCCACGAACAGGCCCACCCGCGCGGCGCCCACCACCCGCGGCAGCAGGAAGGCCCAGAAGCGGGTGAGCGGGGCGCGCTCCAGCCAGCGCGGGTCCTGGTGGCCCAGGGCCTCGTGGCCCGCCGCGACCGCCACCACCGCCGACGCGACGTCGCGGGAGGTGACATCGGGCGCGAGCAGTCCCGCGCGCTCCGCGCGGAGCACGATGCCCTCGACCCACTCGCACCACAGCCGGCGCAGGTCCCGGTCCGGTGTGGTGCTCAGCGCGAAGCCGGCGCGCAGCACCGGGTCGGAGCGCAGCCCCTGGACGAGCTCGTGGCTGGCGTCGATCAGGATCTGCAGCGGCAGCGCCTCGCGCTCCCGGGTGATCCGCAGCAGCCGGTCGCCGGCCGCCGCGACCACCGCGTCGGCCAGCACCGCCTTGCTGGGGAAGTGGAAGTGCAGGGCTCCGCTGCTGACTCCGGCGCGTGCGCTGATGGTCGCGAGCGACGCCACCTCGAAACCGTCCCGGTCGAAGAGCGCCGCCGCCGACTCGACTAAGGCGTTGCGGGTCCGGATCGCCCGCTCCTGCTTGGCCAAGGGACCTCCGTCACCGACTGTGGCGATACCGACGCCGTACGTCACACTTCCTTGACTGTAACAAACCGGGTCAGCGGTTTCTGAGTGAACAAAACAGACCGCCGAGGCCTCTGACGGCCCCCGACGGCCCTCGTCCGCGGCCGGCTCAGCCGCGTACGGGGAGCCGTACGGGCAGCGCCCCGTACCCGTTCAGGAGGAAGGTCGGGAGCGGCGCGAGCTCCTCGGCGGGGCAGGCGAGTTCGAGGTCGGGGAAGCGCTCGAAGAGGGCTTCGAGGGCGATCGTCGCCTCCAGGGTGGCGAGCGGAGCGCCGAGACAACGGTGCACACCATGGCCGAAACCGAGCGGGTCGCGGTCGGTGCGCAGGACGTCGAAACGGTGCGCGTCGGGGCCGTGGCGGTCGGGGTCCACGCCGCCGGCCGCGAAGTTGACGAGGATCGGGTCGCCCTGGGTGATCTTCACCCCGTCCAGTTCGAGGTCCTCGACGGCGAAGCGCAGCGGCGACCAGGCGGCCGGGCCGTGGGTGCGCAGGGCCTCGGCGACCACGTCGTCCCAGGTCGCGCGGCCGGCCCGGACGTGGGCGAGCTGCTCGGGGTGGGCGAGCAGGGCGGCGGCGGCGTTGACCATGAGCGCGGCGGTGGTGTCCTGGCCGGCGGCGATCAGGAGGTAGAGGGAGCCGAGGAGTTCGTTCTCGGTCAGGGCGTCGTCGCCGTCGCCGTCGCGCGCGGCGATGAGCGAGGAGGTCAGGTCGTCGCCGGGCACCTCGCGGCGGGCCGCGACCAGGCCGCCGAGCAGCCGGAACGCGGTGCCGCGCGCGGCCTCCATGGTCTCGGCGGACACGCTGGAGCTGAACACGGTGCGCAGCGCGGCGGTGAGTTCGGCGCGCCCGGCGCCCTCGGCGACGCCGAAGAGCTCGCAGATGACCTGTAGGGGCAGCGGTTCGGCGTAGCCGGTGCGCAGTTCGACCGGTTCACCGGAGGAGAGGCGTTCCGCCAGGCCGTCGAGGAGCCCGGCGCTGATCTCCTCGATACGGGGGCGGAGCGCGGCGGTGCGGCGGGCGGTGAACGCGGCGGCGACCAGGCGGCGCAGGCGGGCGTGCTCGGCACCGTACGAGAAGAGCATGTTCTCGTTGGCGACCCAGGGGTAGAGCGGCCACTCGGGGGTGATCCTGCCCTCGGCGAAGGCGGGCCAGTGGCGGCGGGCGTCCTTGGAGACGCGCGGGTCGACGAGCAGCCGCTCGACGTGCTCCTGACGGACGACGGCCCAGGCGGCGACGCCGCCGGGCAGCTCCACGGGGACGGCGGGACCCTGCTCCCGGAGGGCGGCGGCCTCGCCGGGCAGGTCGCGGCCGGTCACATCGAGGGCGTACGGGCAGCCGCCGGCGCTGAGGCCAGTGCCGGTGCCGGCGCCGGCGCCGGTGCCGCTGCCGGTCCCGGTGGCCGCGAGGGTGACGGGGCTGTCGGTGCGCTCGTCGCGCCGGGCGTCGGTGCGCTCGTCCATGCGGTGTTCTCCGTCTTCAGGTGGCGGGTACGTCTCGCGCGTGCCCCCACCCGCACGCGCGACCGAGGAGAACAGGACGTCCCCTCCCCCTGATTGACGAGTTCGAACGGTCCGTTCGTCAACCCGATCGCCGGTCCGACCGCCTGTCCGGCCGCCGGTCCGGACGTGTCGGTACGGACGTCAGTCGGACGTGGCGGCGAACGCGGTGGTGCCGGTCTCGCGCGCCCGTACGGCTTCCTCGTAGGCCGGCTTCGCCCGCGCCGGGCTGAAGTCGAGGCGGACGAGCACGCCGGGTACGGCGAGGGCGCTCACCATGGTCCTCATGAGGTCGGCGACCCGCTCCACCATGTCGGCGTGCCGGGTCATGATCTTCGACAGCACCTGGACTCCGGTGAAACTGCCGGTGAACAGGGTGGCGGCGGAGGCGACGTCCACATGGGGCAGCAGCTCGCCGGCCGCCTTCGCGCGGGCCAGGACCTCCGTGTTGTGGTCGATCCAGCCCTGCATCGGTACGCCGCGGTCGAGTCCGTCGTACGGCGAACCCTGGTCGACGGTGAGGCGGACGCTGCCGCGCACCATCGGGTCGCCCACGTGCAGCAGGTGGGCGAGGACCAGCGCCTCGTCGGTCAGCTGCTGCAGGAAGAGCTCACGCTCCGGGACCGCGGGCAGGGCGGCGACCTGCCCGGCGAGCACCTCCTGGGCGAGCTCCTCCTTGGAGGCGAAGTGGAAGTAGAGCGCTCCCTTGGTCACGCCACACCTCTTCAGGACCTCGGAGATCGTGGCGGCCTCGTATCCGACCTCGTCGAACAGCTCCGCTGCCGCGAGCACGATCTTCTGACGTGTGCGGATGGCTCGTTCCTGTTGTGCCACTACATCCTCCGTACCTCACGGCCGCAAGGAGACCGGGAGGCTGGTATTCCAACGGCTCGCATGGAGCGATGAGTCGACGACCGGGCCACTGCGACCCCGTCGACAGTAGGGTGAGCCCGGCGAGCCCGGCTTTCTTCACACGTCCACATTTGAAGAATAAAACCATCCAGCCGGTTTGACAAGGGGAATTGAAACAAAACCGGTTGGTACGTATCTTGTGGGACAAGGTCGTCACCTCTTCCCAGCCGGTCACACTCTTACGGGGGAGCCGATGCTCCAGCACGCGGAGGCACCACTCGGACACGGCGTCGTCGACGCCGTCCACGACAACGTCGGTACGGTCGGCACGGTCGTCGACGCGGGCGCCGACGGCACGCTCGTCGACGGCAGAGTCATCGGCGGTGAGACCGTGGAGGAGCTCACCCGGCTCCTCTTCGACGGGGAGGACCGCGACCGGGTGCACCGCCCCTGGCGCCGGCTGATCGCGACCGAGGACTTCGCGCACCGGCCCGGCCTCGCCCACGCCGAGCGCGCCGCCCTCTCGTACGAGCGCCTGCGGCTGGTCAACGACACGGTGACCGGCCCCGCCGCGGAGGCCCTGGCCTACGACGCGCGCCGGCTCGCCGCCCTGCACGAGTGGACCGGATTCGTCGACGGCGGCGTGTGCACGCTCGCCAGCATCCACTACAACCTCTTCCTCGGCAGCCTCCTCGACCACGACGGCTACCGCCGCGACCTGACGGACTACACGTCGATGGAGCGCCTCGGCACCTTCCTGTGCACCGAGCTGGCACACGGCAACGACGTCGCCGTCCTGGAGACCACCGCGACGCCGGATCCCGAGACCGGCGGCTTCGTGCTGCACACCCCGAACCCCGGGGCCCGCAAGTTCATGCCCAACACCAGCCTCACCGGCGGCCCCAAGACCGCGCTCGTCGCCGCCCGGCTGCTCGTCGACGGCGAGGACCAGGGCGTCTTCCTCTTCCTCACCCCGCTCAGCGACGCCGGAGGGCATCTGCCGGGCGTGCACGTGCGGGCGCTGCCCGAGCGCACCGGCACGCCGGTCGACCACTGCATGACCTCCTTCGAGCACGTACGACTCCCCCGCGAGGCCATGCTGGAGGCCGCGCACGGCCGGCTGGACAAGGACGGGCAGCTCGTCAGCAACCTCGGCAACCGGCGCAAGCGGTTCCTGCGCTCCGTCGGCCGGGTCACCATGGGCAAGCTCTGCATGAGCGGCGGCACCCTCGGGATGGCCCGCGCCGCGCTCGCCATCGCCGTCCGCTACGCCCACCACCGCGAGGTCGCCGCGCCCCGGGCCGGCGAACGGATACCCCTGAGCGCACACCGCACCCACCACGGGCGACTGCTGCGCTCCCTCGCCACCGCGTACGCCATGACCTTCCTGCACCGCGCCGTCCTCGACCGCTGGTGCGCCCACGAGCCCACCGACCCGCGGCAGCGCGAGGAGGCCGAGCGGCTGATCGCCGTCGCCAAGGGCTGGATCACCTGGCAGGCCCGCGACCTCACCGTCGAGGCGCGCGAACGCTGCGGCGCACAGGGCCTGTTCCCCGCGAACGGCATCTCCGACCTGCTGTTCAACGTCGAGGGGGGCATCACCGCCGAGGGCGACAACCTGGTGATCTGGGCCAAGGCCGGCTCCGAGCTCGTCTTCGCCCACGAGGCCGGCCCCGGCCCCGACCACACGCCCGCCGGCGACCTCACCGACCTGCGCTTCCTGCGCGACCTGCACGCCTGCGTCGAGCGCGGCTGGCAGACCCGCGCCCGTGCCGCCCTGCGCGGCGGACCCTCCGGCGACCCCGTCGGACGCTGGAACGAGACCTCGGGCGCCGCCCTGGACATGGTCGCCGCGCACGCGCGCGTCGCGGCCGCCGACGCGTTCCTGGCCGCCGTCGACCGCGCCGCCACCCCGGAAGCGCGCCTGCTCCTGGAGCAGTTGGCCCGCCTCTTCCTCCTCCACGAACTGCGGCCCCACACCGGCGACCTGCTCGCCGCGGGCCACCTCACCCCGGCCCAGGTGGAGGACCTGCATCCCACGACCGACCGCACGATCGCCGCGCTCGCCCCGCACCTGATGCCCCTGGTGGACGCCTTCGACCTCCCGCCGGAGTTCCTGGCGACGGCGCCGATCGCGAACGCGGACTACCTGGACCGGTTCGGCGACTGAGAACTCCCGTCAATACCGGAATTCCGCCGCCGTTAAACCCGCCAGTAGCCGGCACTCCCTCATGATCGTGTTTCGGCAAGGGTGCGCATCCGGTTTCGGCCAGATCTCGGAACGCCTCGCCATGGGGGATGTCCGACAATTATCGTGACTGCGGCACGTTCGAGCCTCAGTACGCCGAGCCGGGCGCGAAGCAATGCACGAGCAAAAACCTGACCAAAAGCGCGAGCACAACCCGATCAACACGCGACGTCCATGCGGAGCCCATGCTCGCGTTACCGGCAGGTGCGACACGTAGGAGTGTCCACGTACTCGCGCCCAGGTGCGTGCTCCGAGCACGACGCCGCAAGCAGCCGTGCACAGAAGGGGGAAGAGAGAATGCCCAGGTTAGGCCGCTCACAAACCCGGCAACGGAATACGCATACAGGGATCGGCGGTACAGGATCCACGGAATGAACCGGATCCCTCGTCGCGAGAATCCCACCTCCAGTGCATTCTCCGGGTTATATCGCGAGTTGAGCGCCGACCGTCTGCGTTTTCAGGCCGAGAAGGAAAGCGAACGCCTCATCGCTTCCATGCCACTCCCGGATCCCTTCGATTTCGACCAGCTGGTCGGGAACATCGCGGAGGCCAACGGCCGGCGGATCGTCATGAAGCCGATTCCGAGCCATCTGACCGGACTCGACGGCACCTGTGGGCTTCTCGTCAGACACCACTCCCGCCCGGTCGATCTGATACTCCACCGCGAGGGCCGTTCCCCGTCCCATGAACTGGAATTGAAGGTCCACCAGTTGGTGCATCTCTGGGCCGGGGACAACACCGGCCTCGTGAGACCGTCGGATGCCGGGGACCCCGTGGCCGGGCCCGTGCCCGATCCCGGAGCCGGAGGCGGTCCCGCAGGCCCCATGGGCCCGGTAGGCCCCGCAGGTCCGGTACCCGGGGGCGCCCTCCCCCTCCCCGTACCCGGGGTGCGTGACGCGCTCGTCGAGCTGCGAGCCGACAACGTCGTACGGCTCATCGGCCGGGCGCAGAGACCCGGCCCGGCCGACGGGGCGCGGCCGCCGGGCTCCGTCCCGTACCTCGACGGAGCCCCCTGCCGGCCGTGAGAGCGGGCACGCCACGCCGGGCGTCTCACACCGCGTGGGCGTCTCCGTCGTCGTCGCCGCTGTCGCCACTGTCTCCGCTGTCGGCGTCGCCGCCGTCACCGCTCCCGTCGTCGTCGGAGAGGATCTCCTCCATCGTCTCGCTGATGAAGTCGCGGAGCTGGTCCCAGGATTCCTTCGGCATGTCCTGGCCCGCGCCCCGCGCGACCATCACGGTGAACCTGTCGCGCAGCGCCCGTGCCTGCAGGATCAGCGCGTCGATCTCCGGGTCGTCCTGCCGGAAGTAGACCGGCGGCACCCCGTGGGCGCGTGCCAGGGCGTCGAGGGCCGCGTCCTCGGGTTCGGCGATCTCACCGGCCCGCAGGGCCCGGACCGTCGTCTCGGTGAGCGCCGCGGAGCCGCTCCTGCGGTTCCCCTCGGACGCCAGGTGCGCGTCCGAGGGCGCCACCCCTCCGTAGACCTCGGTACGGAGCGACTCCAGCTTGTGCGCCACGCGCGCGGCGGCGGGCGCCGGGCTCTCCTTCGGCTCCTCGGGCTGCCCGAAGGAACGCCGCTGCGCCGCGAGCAGCTCGGCGCGGGTCACCTTGTAGGCGGCGGCCAGCGCCGTCACGGCCTCGTCGGACAGCGGCCGCCTGCCCTGCTCGGCGGCCCGCACCGGCATGGGGGACCGGGTGTTCGTGTAGCTCGCCGTGTCCGCCTGGGTCATCCCCGCGTCGCAGCGCAGGTCCGCCAGATTCGGCAATTCCGTGCGCGGAAACAGCTCGTCGAGCCCGACATCCAGAAATGCGGCAATTGCCGACAATCGCTCCGGAGGCGGAGACGCCAGACCGTTCTCCCAGCGGTAGACGGCATTCACCTTCACGTGAAGCCCCATGGCCAGACTGCTCTGCGACAGGCCTTTCATCACACGACGGTTACGCAACTCACCGCCGTCGAACACTCGGTCGGGCATAGGCATGCTCCACAAGATGGGGGTTGAAAGGATTGTAGGGGGCGGGTCGGCAGAGGATGTTGAAATCAGTGATATCGGCAGACACTTGCCACCGTCGCCGGAGTTGTACCCGCCTCCTGTGATCGGCGCCCACCCCACCCCCCGGACTGCCCGGCTTGCCCGCCTTTGCCGGCATCCCGGCGCCGGCCATCCCGCGGTGACGACCCAGGGGGGACCCAGGGGCGGCCCCAGGGTGGCCCAGGGATGACTCAGCGGCAGCCCGGAGGCAACCCACCCTTGAGCGATCCCGGAGCTTGACTGGATCGCCAGAAGTAGATAAATTCACCTTCGAGTGATCGGGGCTGGGGAGCAGAGCCTAGCTCAGGGAGACACCTCCTCCCAGGTCCCCGACCGATCCTGTCCGCATCTCGACCGCACCGCGCTCCGCCCCGAAGGCCGCGTGCCACAACGCCGGATCCTCTCGGGTGTATCGGCCGACAGTCAGGACGGCAGAAGTCGCCGTCCACAGCGTTCGCACCATCCGCGGCGTTCGCAATTCCCGGCCGGCGCTTCCGATTTCGCGCGTCCCAGTACCTCACGTACTTCAAGCATCCCCAGGCATTCCTCTTCACGTCGTCACAGGAGGCGATCCGTCATGCCCACGATCTCCGTCGGTAATTCGCGTGTCCACTACACCGTGACGGGCTCGGGTCCGGCCCTGATGCTGGTGCACGGCGTGGGCAAGGGCGGCCAGGTCACCTTCGGCCACCTCCTCGAGGAGTTCGCCCGGCGCAACACCGTCATCCTTCCCGAGCTGTCCGGCAGCGAGACCGCCACGGACGACGGCACTCCGCTGACCGTCAAGCAGCTCGCCGACGAGTGCGCCGCCGTCATCAAGGACGCCGGCCTCGGCCCCGTGGACCTGGTGGGCTTCTCGCTCGGCGGGGCCATCGTCGCCGCCACCGCCGCCCTCCACCCGGAGCAGGTCCGCCGGCTGATCCCCGTCGGCGGACTGGTCAAGGCGGACCTCTACATCGAGAACCTGATCGGTCTGACCCTGAGCCAGAAGCACGACCCGCTGGCCTTCGGCCGCGTGCTCAGCACCACGGCCTTCAGCCCGCGCTTCGTCCGCAGCCAGCCCAGCCTGAAGGACGTCGAGAACCTCGGCGCCGAGCTGAGCCCCTCCAGCGGCCGGATCCGCCAGCTCGAACTGCTCGTCCAGGTGGACATCCGCGACCTGGTCGGCAAGGTCCAGGCCGAGACCCTCGTCCTCGCCCCGTACCCGGACTCCGCCGTGCCCGCCGAGCACTCCCGCGAGCTGGCCGCCGCCATCCCGAACGCGCAGTACACCGAGATCGACAGCGGCCACATGGTCATCTTCGAGAAGCCGGTCGAATTCGTGAAGCTCGTCCAGGACTTCATCCACAAGGCCTGACGCCCGCACCCCGGCGCCGCCGCGGCTGGACCGGTCCCACCCGGACCGGTCCCACCCGGGCCCGGCGCCCCGCTCTCCACGAAGTACTCCACGCAGCCCAGTCCCATCAGCCAGCCAGCCAGCCAGCCAGCCAGGAGGAAGCATGGCCAGGATCCTGCTTGCCGTCAGCAGCCACGACACCTTGGGGGACACCGGCAACAGAACGGGCTACAGCGTCTCCGAGGCGGCCCACCCCTACAACGTCTTCATCGGCGCCGGCCACGAGGTCGACTTCGTCTCCGTGCGCGGCGGCGAGCCGCCGGCCGTCGTCTTCGACGGCGAGGAGAACGACCCGGAGATCACCGGCTTCCTCGCCGACGAGACCGTCAAGGCCAAGCTGGTCGCGACCCGCCGGGCGGCGGACGTGGACCCGGCCCCGTACTCCGCGATCTTCTACGTCGGCGGCCACGGCGCCATGTGGGACTTCCCCGGCTCCCCGGACCTGGCCCGCATCGCCATGGACATCCACGGCCGCGGCGGCGTCGTCTCCGCCGTCTGCCACGGCCCGGCCGCCCTCGTCGAGCTGCGCCTGCCGGACGGCACCCCGCTCGTACGCGGCAAGCGCGTCGCCTCCTTCAGCAACGAGGAGGAGCAGTCGCTCGGCCTCGTCGACGTCATGCCCTTCCTCCTGGAGGACCGGCTGAAGGAGACCGGCGCCCTGCACACCAAGGCGCCCATGTACGAGGCCCACACCGAGAGCGACGGCCGGGTCATCACCGGGCAGAACCCCGCCTCCGCCGCCCCCGTGGCGCGGCTCGTCGTCGCCGAGCTCGACCGGTCCGCCGGCGTCGGCGCGGGCGCGGGCGAGCGCTGAGCCGGCCCGTCGCACCGGCCGGCCCCGGCCCCGGCCCCGTAACACCCCGTCGTCACCGGACGAATCCCACCGCAGATCGGCCCCGGCTCGGACCGCCGCGGCCCAAGGAGGCAGACATGTACGGCTTGATCCAGGTCGCGGGCGTCATCGACCAGGCCGAGGCGGACCTCATCATCGAGGAGGGCGCCGACTGGCTCGGCTTCGCCCTGCGCCTGCCGGCCAAGAACGAGGACCTGACAGAGCCCGAGGCCGCCGCCATCGTCAAGGCGATCCAGCCCGCCACCAAGGGCGTCATCATCACGTACCTGACCGACGCCGACGAGATCGCCGCCTTCTGCGCCGAGATGGGCGTCGGCGCGATCCAGCTCCACGGCGACGTCGAACCGGCCGAGCTGCGCCGGCTGCGCACCCTGGCCCCGGACCTCTACGTCCTCAAGAGCCTCGTGGTGAAGACGGACAACATCGACGAGCTCCGCAAGGTCGTCGCGACCTCCGCCGAGTGGGTCGACATGTTCATCACCGACAGCTTCAACCCCGCCACCGGCGCCAAGGGCGCGACCGGCCTGACCCACGACTGGGACATCAGCGCCGAGCTCGTCCGGATCTCCCCCAAGCCCCTGATGCTGGCCGGCGGGCTCACCCCGGAGAACGTCGCCGCGGCCATCCTGGCCGTCCGCCCCGCCGCCGTGGACGCGCACACCGGCCTGGAGGACCCCGCCACCCGGCGCAAGGACCGCCAGAAGGTGCGCACCTTCGTGCAGGAGGCGCGCGCCGCCTTCGCCCGGGTGGCCGCGGAGGACGGACGGAGCGGGTCCTGATGACCACGCGAACCGCAGGATCCGCAGGATCCGCAGGAGCCACGGAGACCGCGCGGACCGAGCCGCCCCGGGGCGTGACCCATCTGCTGCCCCAGACCAACCGGCTGCGCGCCCTGCACGCCGTCGTCCGCGACCACCAGGCCCGGCGGGAGGACTTCGTCCCCACCGCCAACCGGATCATCCGCGGCCTCCTCGACGCCGCGCTCGACCTGCTCCCGTACCAGCCCCGCGAGGTCCGTACCCCCGTCGGGCGGATCTACCACGGTCTGTCCCTGGCCTCGCAGGTGTACGGCGTCTCCATCGCCCGGGCCGGCGACAGCATGGAGTCCGAACTGCGCCTGATGGCGCCCGAGACGCGCCTCGGCAAGATCCTGATCCAGCGGGACAAGGTCACCAAGCTCCCGCATCTGCATTACGCGGCGCTGCCCGCCGGCATCGACAAGGGCCATGTGCTGCTCCTCGACCCCATGCTCGCCACCGGCGGCACCGCGCTCGCCGCGATCGGTGTGCTGCTCGACCACGGCGTGCCCGAGGAGCACATCGTCTTCGTGAACCTGCTCTCCTCCCCCGAAGGCATCAAGGCCGTCCACGACCGTCACCCCATGGTGCGGATCGTGACCTCGTCCATCGAGGAGCGCCTCAACGAGCAGGCGTTCATGCTCCCCGGCATCGGCGACTTCGGTGACCGCTACTTCGGAACCGACATCCCCTCGAACTGAGGACGAACTGAGAAGGAGCACTCCCCGTGTCCACCACGACGAAGATCTCGATCGTCTACTACTCGGGCACCGGCAACATCCACAAGCTGGCCGTGGCCGCGGAAGAGGCCGCCGTGAAGGCGGGTGCCGAGGTCCGGCTCCGCCGGGTCCCCGAGTACGTCGAGGCCTCCCTGGCCCCCGAGTTCACCGAGTGGACCGAGGCGTGGCGGGAGAACACCGCGGCCATCGCGGACGTCCCCGCCGGCAGCGCCGACGACCTCGAGTGGGCCGACGCGATCCTGCTCGGCGGCCCCGGCCGGTTCGGGATGATCGCCGCGCCGCTCAAGCACTTCATCGACCTCGCCTGGCCGCTCAACGCACGTGGCGGTCTGGCCGGCAAGGTCATGTCGTCCTTCACCTCGACGGGCGCCCCGCACGGCGGCCAGGAGGCGACGATCCTGTCGCTCAACACCGTCTTCTACCACTGGGGCGGGATCATCGTGCCGCCCGGCATCACCGACGAGATCATGACGGCGCCCAGCAACGGCAACCCCTACGGCGTCAGTTCCGTCTCCGGCCGGCAGGCGATCCCGGGCCGGCTCGCGGAGAACGTCACCGAGGACAACCTCGCCGCCATCGCGCACCAGACCCGCCGCATGCTCGACGTCGCCGACGCCCTGCGCCGGGGCCGGCAGGCCACGCCCCACCGCTGACCCCCGCTCAGCGACTCGGCACCGCACCGCACCGCACCGCACCGCAGCACACCACGCTGCACCGCCACGGAACACGGAACACCCGGCCGGTCCGCGCGTCGGCCGGGTGTCCGCCACGGACGGGTGACCACCGCCGTACCCGCCCACCACACGGCACACACGCACCCCCAGGGGGACTCACATGACCACCGACGCGCCCGACCGGAGCCCGACCCACCGCCCGCTGCTGCCCGAACTGCTTCTGCGCACCGCCGCCGAACGCCCCGCCGACCCGGCGGTGATCAGCGGCGACGAGACCGTGACCTTCGCCGGGCTCGTCGGAAGAAGCCGAGGCCTGGCCAGACGTCTGCGGGACCTCGGCGTGACCGCCGACCAGTGCGTGGGGGTGTTCGCCGAGCCCTCGTCCGAGCTGGTGTCCGGGGTCTGGGCGATCCTGTTCGCGGGCGGCGCCTATCTGCCGCTCGCGCCGGAGTACCCCGAAGAGCGGCTGCGCTACATGATCGAGCACTCGGGTACGAAGGTGATCGTCGCCCAGGGCCATCTCGTGGAGCGTCTCACGGCGCTCGCCCCCGCCGGCACCGTGATCGTACGGGTCGAGGACGCCGCCGACGGGGAAGCCCCGGGCACGGACGCGGACGGGGACGCGGGCGCGGACGTGAACGCTGCCGCGGGCGCGGACGTGGACGGGGACGTTGCCGCGTACGCCGACATCGCGCCCGACTCCCTCGCGTACGTCATCTACACCTCGGGCAGCACCGGCCGGCCCAAGGGCGTCATGATCGAGCACCGCAGCATCGCCCACCAGATGTCCTGGCTGCGCACCGCCCACGGCATCGACCACACCCGGGTGATCCTGCAGAAGACGCCGGTCAGCTTCGACGCCGCCCAGTGGGAGATCCTCGCCCCGGCCGTCGGTTCCGTCGTCGTGGTGGGCGGTACGGGCATCCACCGGGACGCCGAACGGCTGCTGCAGGCGATCAGGACCCACTCCGTGACCACGCTCCAGTGCGTCCCGACGCTGCTCCAAGCCCTCCTGGACACCGAGGAGTTCGACTCCTGCACCTCGCTCGACCAGGTCTTCACCGGCGGCGAGGCCCTCTCCAAGCCCCTGGCGCGCGCCTTCCTCGACGCTCTCCCGGACTGCGCCCTGATCAACCTCTACGGGCCGACCGAGTGCACGATCAACGCCTCGTCCTTCACCGTGTCCCCGGCCACCCTCGGCGAGGGCCCGAACTCGATCTCCATCGGCACCCCGGTCGACGCCACCGAGTACCACATCCTGAAGCCCGCGGATCCCGAGAATCCCGACGGCCCCGAGGGTCCGGACGATCGGCGCGAGCTGGCCGTGGGCGAGATCGGCGAGCTCTACATCGGCGGCGTCCAGGTCGCCCGCGGCTATCTCAACCGGCCCGACCTGACCGAAGAGCGTTTCACGGACAACCCGTTCGGCCCCGGCCGGCTCTTCCGGACCGGCGACCTCGCGTACTGGAACGCCGACGGCACCGTGCAGTTCACCGGCCGCGCCGACAACCAGGTCAAGCTGCGCGGCTTCCGGGTGGAGCTCGACGAGATCAGGCTCGCCATCGAGACCCACGACTGGGTCCGGCACGCGGCCGTCCTGGTCAAGGACGACCTGAAGACGGGCTTCCAGAACCTGATCGCCTGCGTCGAGCTCGACCCGAAGGAAGCCGCCCTGATGGACCAGGGCAGCGCGGGCGCGCACCACCAGTCCAAGGAGAGCAAGCTCCAGGTCAAGGCCCAGCTGTCCAACCCGGGCATCCGGTCCGGGACCGAGCTCGCCGGCCTCCCCGCCCTCGACCTGCCCGGTCGGACGCCGACGCCGGCCCAGCGCGCGCTCGCCTTCGCGCGCAAGACCTATCGCTTCTACGAGGGCGACGCCCCGGTCGTCGAGGCCGACCTGCTGAACCTGCTCGCCCGCCGCCCCGCCAGCGCGCCCGGCCGGGAACTCGCCGCGCTCGGCGCCGACGAGCTCGGCACGATCCTGCGCACCCTCGGGCCGCACCAGAGCCCGGAGCGACTGCTCCCCAAGTACGCCTACGCGTCGCCCGGTTCGCTGTACGCCACCCAGGTGTACGTGGAGATCAGCGGCTTCCCCGGTATCCCCGCGGGCATCCACTACCACCACCCGGTCCACCACCAGCTGGTGCTGGTCTCCCCGGCACCGGAGGTTCCCGGTGCCGCTCCCCGCGTCCGGCTGCACTTCCTCGGCCGCCACCGCGCCATCGAGCCCGTCTACAAGAAGAACATCAAGGAGGTCCTGGAGATCGAGGCCGGCCACATGGTCGGACTCCTCGAAGAGGTCCTCCCGCAGCACGGACTCGACATCCAGGCGGCCCCGTTCACCCCCGAGGTCAAGGACCGGCTGCGGGTCGCCGACGAGGACCACTACCTCGGCGCCTTCGACCTGGTGCCGCACCGGGGACCCCGTACGGACGCCGGCAACGGAGACGACAACGGCAACGGCAACGGCAACGACATCGACCTGTACGTCCAGATCCACCCCGGCAAGGGGTCGGACCTGGCGGCCGGGCAGTACCACTACGACGGCGGCCGGCTGCACCTCGTCTCCCCGGACGTGGTCCTGCGCAAGCAGGTCATCGCGATCAACCAGGCGGTGTACGACCGGGCGGGCTTCGGGATCTCGGTGATCAGCCGCAGCCCCGAGGAGTGGCGCCGCTACATCGACCTCGGCCGCACGCTCCAGCGCCTGTCGATGAACGACCTCGACATCGGCTTCATGTCCTCCGGCTACAGCTCCCAGAGCGGCGACGACCTGCCCTCCGCCCGGCGGATCGACGGCGTCCTGCGCGAGCTCGGCCGGCCCGGCGGCGCCTCGTACTTCTTCGTCGGCGGCCGGGTGAGCAAGGAGCAGCGGCGGCACGAGGGCATGCGGGAGGACTCGGTCCACATGCGCGGGCCCGCGGAGCTGATCCGCGACGACCTCGTCAACTACCTGCCGGACTACATGATCCCGAACAAGGTCGTGGTGCTCGACGCGCTCCCGACCACCGCCAACGGCAAGATCGATCTCAAGGCGCTCGCCGCCTCCGACAAGGTGGACGTCGGCGCCGCCGACCGCCCCTTCGTCGCTCCCCGCAACGAGACCGAGCGCGGGGTCGCGGCGCTGTGGAAGCAGGCGATGAAGCGCGAGAGCGTCTCCGTGCAGGACGACTTCTTCGCCTGCGGCGGCAACTCCCTGCTCGCCGTCTCCCTGATCAACCGGATCAACCGCACGTTCGGGGCCGACCTGCCCCTTGAGGCCATCTTCTCCTCGCCGACCGTGGAGGGCCTGGCCCGCCGGATCACCGGCGAGGAGGCGACCAGCGACACCTCGCGCCTGGTCCCCCTCCAGCCGGAGGGCGCCGGCCGCCCCGTCCACTGCTGGCCGGGCCTGGGCGGCTACCCGATGAACCTGCGGCTGCTCGGCGAACGGCTCGGCACGCAACGCCCGTTCCTCGGGGTGCAGGCGTACGGGATCAACCCGGGCGAGACGCCGTACCAGACCATCAGGGAGATGGCCGCCGAGGACGTCAAGGCCCTCACCAGGCAGCAGCCGGAGGGGCCGTACACGCTCTGGGGCTACTCCTTCGGCGCCCGGGTCGCCTTCGAGGCCGCGCACCAGCTGGAGCAGGCCGGCCACACCGTCGACCATGTCTTCCTGATCGCGCCGGGCTCTCCGAAGGTGCGCACGGAGGGACCGGAGCGGCGCACCGCCTCGTACACCGACCGCACCTTCGTCTCGATCCTGCTCTCGGTCTTCACCGGGCGGATCGACGAGGAGATGGCGGCGCAGTGCCTGGCGGTCGCCGGGCCCGGCGGCGAGCTCGCCTTCGCCGACTTCGTCGCCGAGCGGGTGCCCGGCACCGACCGCGACTTCGTCCTGCGGATCATCCGGGTCGTCGCGCTGACCTTCGAGTTCAGCTACACCTTCCGCGAACTGCGGGAGCGGCGGATCTCGGCGCCCATCACGATCTTCAAGGCGCAGGGGGACGAGTACTCGTTCCTCGACAGCAGCAGCGGCTACTCCTCCGCCCCGCCGACCGTCGTCGAGCTCGCGGCCGACCACTACTCCCTGCTCCGGGAGCCGGACGTCGACGAACTCGTGACCGCCATCCGCCGGCGCCTCGGCCCGGACCGGGACCTGTGCATCGGGAAGGACACCGTCGTGCCCCATGTCAACATCAAGCATTTCCCGACCGCGCTCAGCGACGAGAAGCAGTCCGCGCTGGTGTCGGCGGTGACCAAGGCCGTCACCGACGCCTTCGGCTGCGACGAGGGCGTGGTGTCGATCGCGATCGAGCCGGTCGACGAGGGGCTGTGGGAGGAGAAGGTCTACATCCCGGAGATCGTCAACCGCAGACACATCCTCAGCAAGGTCCCGAACTACGGCCCCGACACCACCCCCTGAGCCCGCTGAGCTCTGAGCTCTGAGCCCTGAGTACGGAGGAGGCGGCTGTGGCCGCGACGACCGCACATTCCCACCCGGCCCACCCGGCCCACCCGGCCCACCCGGACATCCCCCTCGTCTTCAGCGAGGAGGTGGCCGACGCGCTCCACGAGGGCCGCCCGGTGGTGGCCCTGGAGTCCAACGTCATCACCCACGGCCTGCCCTACCCGGACAACGCCGCGACCGCCAGGAAGGTCGAGGAGGCCGTACGGGCGGGCGGCTCGGTCCCGGCCACGATCGCCGTGGAGGGCGGCCGGATCGTGGTCGGCATGACCGACGCCGACATCGACCGGTTCGCGTCGACGCCCGGCATCCCCAAGGTCAGCAGCCGGGACATGCCCGTCGTCCTGGCCCAGGGCCGGATGGGCGCCCTGACGGTCGCCTCCTCCCTGGTCGCGGCCGAGCTCGCCGGCATCCCGTTCTTCTCCTCCGCCGGGATCGGCGGGGTGCACCGGGGTGCGGCCAGGACCATGGACGTCTCCTCCGACCTGATCCAGTTCACCCGCTCCAAGGTCGCGGTGGTGTGCGCCGGCGCGAAGAAGATCCTGGACCTCGGGCTGACGCTCGAGTACCTGGAGACCCAGTGCGTACCGGTCGTCTCGTACCGCTCGGACGACTTTCCCGCCTTCTACTGCACGTCCAGCGGCTTCCGCAGCCCGATGCGGCTGGACGACGACGAGGTGATCGCCCGGTCGATCGAGAACCACTGGGCGCTGGGCAACCCCGGCTCGTTCCTGATCACGACGCCGGTACGGCCGGAGGAGGCGATCGACGCGGACGAGGTCGACGCCGCGATCACCGAGGCCATGGCCGCCGCCGACCGGGACGGCATCCGGGGTCAGGCGATCACCAAGTACCTGATGCGCGCGGTCGACGCGGCCACGGAGGGCCGCTCGTCCAGGGCCAACATGGCCGTGCTCGTCAGCACGGCCGAGGTCGGCGGCCGGCTGGCCGCCGCGCACGCCCGGTTCCGGGCCGCGACCGGGACCGCGACCAGCAGCGCCGCCGGGACCGCCACCGGGACCACGTCCGGGACCGCGACCGCGACCGCCTGACAGATTCCCGCCCCCTTGCCCCACTCCTCACCCCACTCCCAGAACGGATACGCACGTCATGACGAAGCTCGACCACCAGTCCACGTCCGACGCCGAGTCCTACCGCCCGCTCGCCAACCAGCAGCGGGTGCAGGAGATCAAGGAACTGCGCCAGGCCATCACCTCCGTCGGCGGCGGCCCGGAGGGTGAGCAGACGGTCCCGTTCCTGGGCCTGACCCTGCGGGTCCCCTCCGAGGTCATGACCCCCTGCCCGGTGTCCCCGATGCTCGGCGGCGCGGTCTTCGCCGAGGTCCGGCCGGGCGACCGGGTCCTCGACATGGGTACGGGCAGCGGTTCGCTGGCCCTGATCGCCGCGAAGAAGGGCGCCGACGTCCTCGCCGTGGACCTCAACCCGCACGCCGTGGCGGCCGTCCGGACCAACGCGGAGCTGAACGGCGTCGCCGAGCGGGTCGAGGCGCGCGAGAGCGATGTCTTCGAGTCGGTCGAGGGCCGCTTCGACCTGATCGTCTTCAACCCGCCGTTCCAGTGGTTCGCGGCCACCGACTACGCGGACGTGGCGGGCACCGACGCCGGTTACCAGGCGCTGACCCGCTTCTTCCGCGAGGCCCGCGCCCATCTGACGGAGCAGGGTCGCATGATCCTCTTCTTCAGCACCATGGGTGACGTGGAGTACTTCGAGAAGCTGGTCGCCGACGAGGGCTTCGCTCACAAGGTGGTCTTCTCCACCACGCAGCCCGTGTTCGACCAGCAGATCGAGTTCACGGTGCACCGCCTGTCCTGATCCCGTACCGCCTTCCGTCGGGGCCGCCCCCTCCCTTCCCGGGGCGGGGCGGCCCCTACCGCCCCCCCGCCGGTTCCACCCGCCCCCCGCCGGTTCCACCCGCGCCCATCCCGTACGACAGGAGCATCACGCCGTGTCCAAGCGTCTGTTCACTTCCGAGTCGGTGACCGAGGGCCATCCCGACAAGATCGCCGACCGGATCAGCGACACCGTCCTCGACGCCCTGCTCTCCCAGGACCCGCGGTCCCGGGTGGCCGTGGAGACCCTGATCACCACCGGCCAGGTGCATGTGGCCGGCGAGGTGACCACCACCGCCTGGGCCGACATCCCCGCGCTGGTGCGCGACGCCGTCCTGGAGATCGGTTACGACTCCTCCGTGAAGGGCTTCGACGGCGCCTCCTGCGGCGTGTCGGTGTCCATCGGGTCGCAGTCCCCCGACATCGCGCAGGGCGTCGACACGGCGTACGAGTCCCGGGTCGACGGCGACGAGGACGATGAACTGGCCGCGCAGGGTGCCGGTGACCAGGGCCTGATGTTCGGCTACGCCTCGGACGAGACCCCGGAGCTGATGCCGCTCCCGATCCACCTGGCGCACCGCCTGTCGCGCCGCCTGACCGAGGTGCGTAAGGACGGCACCGTGCCGTACCTGCGCCCGGACGGCAAGACCCAGGTCACCATCGAGTACGACGGCGACCGGCCGGTCCGCCTCGACACGGTCGTCGTCTCCTCGCAGCACGCCTCCGACATCTCGGTCGAGGGCCTGCTGACCCCGGACATCCGCGGGTACGTCGTCGAGCACGTGCTGAAGCAGCTCACCGAGGACGGCATCAAGCTCGACACCGACGGCTACCGGCTCCTGGTCAACCCGACCGGACGTTTCGAGATCGGCGGCCCGATGGGCGACGCCGGTCTGACCGGCCGGAAGATCATCATCGACACGTACGGCGGCATGGCCCGCCACGGCGGCGGCGCGTTCTCCGGCAAGGACCCGTCGAAGGTGGACCGTTCGGCGGCGTATGCGATGCGGTGGGTCGCGAAGAACGTGGTCGCGGCCGGGCTCGCCTCGCGCTGCGAGGTGCAGGTCGCGTACGCCATCGGCAAGGCCGAGCCGGTCGGCCTGTTCGTGGAGACCTTCGGCACCCACACGATCGAGACCGAGAAGATCGAGCACGCCATCACCGAGGTCTTCGACCTCCGCCCGGCCGCGATCATCCGCGACCTCGACCTGCTCCGCCCGATCTACGCCCAGACCGCCGCCTACGGCCACTTCGGCCGCGAACTGCCGGACTTCACCTGGGAACGCACCGACCGCACCACGGCCCTCCGCACGGCCGCCGGGCTGTGACCACGGGCATGGACGCGGAAATGGACGCGGAAATGGACGCCGACATGGGCCTGGGCACGGGCCTGGGCCTGGGCATGGGCATCGCCGTCACCGGTTCCATCGCCACCGACCATCTGGCGACCTTCCCGGGGCGCTTCGCCGACCAGATCGTCGCCGAGCAACTCGCCACGATCTCCCTGTCGTTCCTCGCCGACGACCTCCAGGTGCGCCGCGGCGGCGTGGCCGCGAACATCTGCTTCGGCCTCGGCCTGCTCGGGCTCGCCCCGGTCCTGGTCGGCGCCGCCGGCACGGACTTCGCCGACTACGACGCCCGGTTGCAGGCCTCCGGCGTGGACACCAAGTCCGTACGGCTCAGCGCCACGCGCCACACCGCCCGCTTCATGTGCACGACCGACGACGACCACAACCAGATCGCCACCTTCTACCCCGGCGCCATGGTGGAGGCCGAGGAGATCGACCTGGCCGAGGTCGTGGCCCGGGTCGGCGCCCTCGGTCTGGTCCTGGTCGCTCCCGACGTGCCGGCGGCGATGGTCCGCCACACCCGGGCCGCGCACGCCGCCGGCATCCCGGTCGCGGCCGACCCCTCGCAGCAACTGGCCCGGCTCGACCGGGAGTCGGCCCGGCTGCTCGTGGACGGCGCCCGGTATCTGTTCACCAACACGTACGAGAGCGCGCTGCTGCGGCAGTTGACCGGGTGGGACGAGGCCGAGGTCCTCGCGCGCGTCGGCGCGTGGATCGTCACCCGGGGCGCCGACGGGGTCTCGATCCTGACCGCCGACGGACCGGCCGAGCACATCCCGGCCGTCGCGACGGACCGGCCCAGCGACCCCACCGGCGTGGGCGACGCCTTCCGGGCCGGCTTCCTCGCGGGCCTGTCCCGGGGGCTGCCGCGCAGCCGCGCGGCCCAACTCGGCTGCGCCGTGGCCACGATCGTCCTCGAGTCCGTCGGCACGCAGGAGTACGAGCTGGCGCCCGGGGACCTGGAGGAACGGCTGCTGCGGGCGTACGGGCCGGAGGCGGTGGCGGAGATCGGCGCGTGGCCCGGCCGGCCGGCGGCCGGATAGCGGCCGGATAGCGGCTCGCGAGCCAGGGGCGTACGAACTCCTGGGCCCGCGTCCGCATCGAACAGGGCAAGGTCGAATCCGTCCTCCCGCGCACCGGCATCACGGACGTCGACCTCATCGTCCTCGACCCCCCGCGCGCC
>NZ_JBEZHV010000012.1:0-232215 GCF_040650755.1 Streptomyces sp. NPDC048623 | reverse complement strand
TGGTCGGCATCGCCCTCGGCTCGTTCCTGGGCTGGGCGATCGGCGAGGGAGGCGAGGTCGACGTCGCCGATGGCCCGCTCGACGGCGTCGCGGCGTTCGGCGCGGTGCGGAACGGGCCCCTGTTCACGCGATCGGCTTCACACGAGCGACCGGTCCGGACGGATCAGAAGATCATGTTGTAGCCGCCCCAGCCCGGGCCCACGCGGATGCGGGTGCCGATCGGGGACGTGGCGTTGCCCGTGCCCAGGTACAGGTACATGACGCCGGTGGTGTCCCGGCCCAGGATGTCGACCTTTCCGTCACGGTTCAGGTCGCTCGGGCCGAGGATGATGTTGTGCATGTTCCAGCCGGTGCCGACCTTGATCCGGGCGGTGTACGGCGCGGCGGCGTTGCCGGTGCCCTGGTGCATCCACAGGACGCCGGAGCTGTCGCGGCCGAGGATGTCGGCCTTGCCGTCACCGGTGAGGTCGCCGGCGCCGATGATGGCGGTGTAGACGTGCCAGCCGCTGCCGATGCGGACGGGGGTCTCGAACGCCGCGGTCGGGACTCCGGTCCCCTTGGAGAGGTACAGCGCGCCGCTCGGCTCGCGGACGAGGAGGTCCGCCTTGCCGTCACCGGTGAGGTCGCGGACCCCGACGATCTTGTCGAAACGGCCCCAGCCGGTGCTGACCTTGAGCCGCCCCTTGAACGCGGCGTTCGGGTTGCCGCTGCCCTGGTGGTACCAGAGCACGCCGTCCTTGTCGCGGCCCACCACGTCGCCGGTGCCGTCGGCACGCAGCGCGGTCGTCGGCGTGACCAGGTTGTAGACCTGCCAGCCCGTGCCCATCCGGTAGCGCCGCAGGAACTGCCAGTTGGCGTCGCCGGTGCCCTGGTACTGCCAGATGACACCGGAGCTGTCCCGGGCGATGAGGTTGTAGCGGTTGGCACCGGACACGGGGGCGGCGGCGGGGACGATGTCCACGTCGGACGCCTTCACCCACGCGAGACGGTGGTTGAACCGGATCGGGACGAACTGGTTCGTCGTGCCCGTGACGAGGGTGCGTGAGCCGGGGCCCGTTCCGTCGAACGTGCCGCCGTAGTAGTAGTCACCGGTGACGGCGGCGCCACCCTGGACGTACTTCTGGCCCGCGGTCAGGCTGTACTTCGTCAGCGACTCCTGGCCGCGCTCCTGGACCGGCACGTCCGTCCCGGTGTAGGCGGCGTCCTCGGGGTAGGCGCGCCCGAACACCTGGACGGAGCTCAGTCCGGCCTTCGGCGTCACCGCCGTCCTGGTGCCCGCGGCGACCGGGACGGTCCACTGGCCACCAGGGTTGAAGAACCAGGCCTTCTTGCCGCCGTACCAGATAGCCGTCCAGTCGTACTGGCTCTCCGCGACCACGTACTCGCCGCCCGCGACCAGCTTGTTCGCCCAGTTGGGACCGTCGGTGGACGTCTGGGTTCCCAGGTACGCGTCGGTCAGCGTCGTCGCGGACGTCGACGGCGAGGTGTAGAGGTAGTTGAAGTTCGACGGCCGCGGGTCGACCGCCGCGCCGCCGTACGTCAGCTTCGGCTGGTTGTCCGTCGTGAACGGCGGGACGTAGCGGACGATCTGGCCCGCCTGGAGCAGCCCGCCCGCGCCGCCGACGCCCGTCGGCCTGCCGAGCAGGGACATGTAGTGGTTCCAGTCCCAGTACGGGCCCGGGTCCCAGTGCTGGGCGCGGACCTTCTCATCGAGCACGCCGGGGATCTCGTCGTGGCCGATGATGTGCTGGCGGTCCAGCGGGATGGAGTACTTGGCCGCCAGGTACTTCACGAGCGCGGCGGAGGACTCGTACTGCGGCTCGGTGTACCAGGCGCCGGCCTTGATGGCGTAGCCCTCGTGCTCGATGCCGATCGAGTGCATGTTGAGGGTCTTGTTGGCCGCGTGCCAGGCCTCGTTCTTGTTCTCGACCATCTGGGTGACCAGACCGTCCGAGGCACGGATCAGGTAGTGCGTGCTCGCGTACGACGCCGGGTTCTTGAAGACGGCGAGCGAGCCGTCGTATCCGCCCTCGGTGTCGTGGATGGCGATGTAACGGATGTCGTAGCCGCCCTCGGGGCGGTTGGCGACGTTGTAGTTGCCGTAGTCCGACGGGTCGGTCGTGCTGTTCCGCTGGAAACCGGCCGGAACGAAGTTGCAGTTCAGTCCCACGGGGCAGTCGGCCGTCACGGTCGTCGACGCGAAGGTCGCGGCGAGCGGGACGTTCGACGGCTTCACGGGCTCGACCGCGGGGTCGGCGGGCAGGACGACCTGCTCGCCGTCCGTGGTGAGCTCCCGCTCACCCGTCTTGATCGACTCGAAGACGCGCTTCGCGAAGAGGTCGGCGCCCTTCTTGTCCGGCGCCTGGCTGTAGCGTGCCACGGCCGGGTACCAGGCGCCGGCCTCGTCCGGCAGGTTGCCGGTCGCCTGCTTCTGGTACTCGGCGAGCAGCGCCGCGCCGGCGCGGATGCTCTCCCCGGTGTCGTCCTTGAGGGAGTCGGCGGAGGTGTCGGCCAGCTCGGCGGCCTTGTCGAGGGTGTGCAGCCGCGGATCGTCGGTGTCGACGGTCTCCTTCGGCGTGGTGCGCAGGGCCTTCTTCGCGTCGAAGTGCTTCTCGACGTTCGGGTCGCCGCTCCGGTTCATGTGCTCGAGGCGGTGCTCGTCGGCCTCCGACTCGATGTCCTCGGCATCGACGTCCGTCAGACCCATCACGTTGTACGCGCCGGTCACGCTCGGCTCGCCGTCGTGGGACTCCCAGCGCGTCTCCCGGTAGGACACCGCCATCAGCACGCTCTGCGGCACGTCGAACTCGTCCGCCGCCGCCGCGAACTGCGACTGCAGCGACACGGTCGCGCCGCTGTTCGCGTCGTCCGAGGAGCCCAGAACGCCGGGCGCTGCCACGGCGATGGTCCCTATGGTCGCGGTGGCGACGACGGCCGCCGCCGCGCCGTAAAGCAGCCGTCTTTTCTTTCGGTCCCTGCGGTGCCCCTGGGTCACGCCCACCCCTGTGGATTGTTTCTCTGCCGTCTGGGTTGTTACTTCGTCGTCACTTCGCTCAGCGTCGAATGGCGCGGGAGGGTTACACCCCTCCGTCTCGGGGTAACGCCATGGCGGGCATTTCGGTCACCGTCTCAGTAACTGGTCGCTGCGCTGGACCGGGCGCCGGACCCCGTAATGTGGTGGTTGTGACCGTGAACGCTGAGACCACCGCAACCGGTGGCAACACCTGGCGAGACCTTCCCGCGGCGCAGCAGCCCGAGTACCCCGATGCCGAGGCTCTGCGCGATGTGATCGCGGACCTCGAGTCGTATCCTCCGCTCGTCTTCGCCGGCGAGTGCGACCAGCTGCGCGCCCGGATGGGAGCCGTCGCCCGTGGCGAGGCGTTCCTGCTCCAGGGCGGCGACTGCGCCGAGGCCTTCGACGCCGTGTCCGCCGACCACATCCGCGCCAAGCTGAAGACCCTGCTCCAGATGAGCGCCGTCCTCACCTACGCGGCCTCCGTGCCGGTGGTGAAGGTCGGCCGTATCGCGGGCCAGTACTCCAAGCCGCGCTCCAAGCCCACCGAGACCCGTGACGGCGTGACGCTCCCGACCTACCGGGGCGACTCCGTCAACGGCTTCGACTTCACCGAGGCCGCCCGCATCCCGGACCCCGAGCGCCTGAAGCGGATGTACCACGCCTCCGCGTCGACGCTGAACCTGGTCCGCGCCTTCACCACGGGTGGCTACGCCGACCTGCGCCAGGTGCACGCCTGGAACCAGGACTTCGTGAAGTCCTCCCCGTCGGGCCAGCGCTACGAGCAGCTGGCGCGCGAGATCGACAACGCGCTGAACTTCATGAAGGCCTGTGGCACCGACCCGGCCGAGTTCAAGGCGGTCGAGTTCTACTCCTCGCACGAGGCGCTGCTGCTCGACTACGAGGGCGCGCTGACCCGTACCGACTCGCGCACCGGCAAGCTGTACGACACCTCCGGCCACATGGTCTGGATCGGTGAGCGCACCCGCCAGCTGGACCACGCGCACATCGAGTTCGCCTCGCGGATCGCCAACCCGATCGGCATCAAGCTGGGCCCGACGACCACCCCGGAGGAGGCGCTGACCTACATCGAGCGCCTCGACCCGGACCGCGAGCCGGGCCGGCTGACCTTCATCGTCCGCATGGGCGCCGACAAGGTCCGGGACAGGCTCCCCGAGCTGGTCGAGAAGGTCACCGCCTCGGGCGCGACGGTCGCCTGGGTGACCGACCCGATGCACGGCAACACCTTCGAGGCGGCCTCCGGCCACAAGACCCGCCGCTTCGACGACGTGCTCGACGAGGTCAAGGGCTTCTTCGAGGTCCACAAGGAGCTCGGCACCCACCCGGGCGGCATCCACGTGGAGCTCACCGGTGACGACGTCACCGAGTGCGTGGGCGGCGGCGACGAGATCTTCGTCGACGACCTGCACCAGCGCTACGAGACGGCCTGCGACCCGCGGCTCAACCGCAGCCAGTCGCTCGACCTGGCCTTCCTCGTGGCCGAGATGTACCGCGACCAGTAAGCGGATGTGTTCGTAGATTCCTACGACGATGGGGCGCGGATCCTTGTGATCCGCGCCCCATCGTCGTAGGAAGCCCTTTCCCGCCACCCCGTCCGCCAGGTAAGGTTAGGTTAGCCTTATCGATCACTCGGCGGGAGGTGAACCGCGTGTACGTCTGCTCATGCTTCGCAGTTACGGAGAAGCAGGTCAAGGAGCACGCGGAGGCCGGCGCCTGCACGCCCCGCCAGGTCGCCTCGGCCTGCAAGGCGGGCACGGACTGCGGCTCGTGCGTACGTCGTATCCAGGCCATTCTCGGGCGCGGCAACTGCCCCCGCCGTGAACTGGTCGACCAGGGCCGGCCGGCGCTGGCGGCGGAGGTCACCGAGACCGTCGGGGCCGTCGAGATCGTCGAGACCGGCGCGCTCATGGAGACCGCCGAGGTCGTCCGGCTGCCGGAAGCCGCCTAGCCTCCCCTCCGGCCGGGTCTCAGCTCGGCTGCTCGATGAGCGTCGAGCAGTACAGCGCCTCGCCCAGCTGCTCGATCAGCTCCAGCTGGGTGTCGATGTAGTCGATGTGCTCCTCCTCGTCCGCCAGGATCTCCTCGAAGATGTTGGCCGAGGTGACATCGCCCTTGCCCCGCATGACCTCGATCCCGCGCCGCAGCCGGTCGATCGCCTCCACCTCGATCTGGCGGTCGGCCTCGAACATCTCCTTGACCGTCTGGCCCACCCGGACGTGGAAGAGCCGCTGGTAGTTGGGCAGGCCGTCCAGCATGAGGATGCGCTCGGTGAGCGTGTCCGCGTGCTTCATCTCCTCGACGGACTCCTCGCGCGTGTGCTTCGCGAGCTTCGTCCAGCCCTTGTTGTCCTGGATGCGGTAGTGCAGCCAGTACTGGTTGATCGCGGTCAGCTCGCCGGTCAGCTGCTCGTTGAGGAACTCGAGGACCTCGGGGTCGCCCTGCATCGCTTCAGGATCCTTCCAACGCATGTCGGTGCCGCCACTGGGCAGGATGGCCCGCATCCTTCCAGCGCACCCGGGTGGCGTCCAGTAAGTGCAGGCTTACCGACAGTTGTCTCAAAGGTCTGAATATCACCATGATGTCGGGGCATGGCTGGTCATGACCACCCCTCGCGGTCTGTCACCATGGAGAACATGGGTCAGGCGGAGGGCGGAGCACGCCGGGAATCAGGAGTGGCGGTGTCGTCGGAGCTTCCGCCGGGCCAGCGCCTCCAGCGCGGCTGGCCGGTGACCCACTACGGACCCGTGCCGCGCTTCAAGCCGGAGCGCTGGGAGTTCCGGGTCTTCGGGGCGACCGCCGACGGTGACAAGCGCTGCTGGAACCACGAGGAGTTCTCGGCGCTGCCCTTCGCCACCGTCGTGGCCGATCTGCACTGCGTGACCAAGTTCAGCATGATCGGCGCCGAGTGGGGCGGGGTGCTCGCCCGTACGCTCCTGGAGCTCGCCCCGCCCGCGCCGAACGTCACGCACGTGATGGTCTGGGCGGAGTACGGCTACAGCGCCAACATGCGGCTCTCCGACTTCGCCTCGGAGCGCACGATCTTCGCCACCCACAAGGACGGCGAGCTGCTCACCGCCGAGCATGGCTTCCCGCTGCGGCTCGTGGTGCCCCACCTGTACGCGTGGAAGGGGCCCAAGTGGGTCCGCGGCGTGGAGTACATGGCCGCCGACCGGCGTGGCTTCTGGGAGGAGCGCGGGTACCACAACATCGGTGACCCGTGGACGGAGCAGCGCTACTCGTACCAGGAGGAGCCGGGCGACGGCCCTGAGCTCTAGCGTCAGTGGTACTGGTGGACGACGGCGTGGCCCTTGCCGCGGCCGATCATCCACTTGTTGACCGGGGTCGTGAGCACGAACGCGACCGCGAGCGAGATCGCCAGGACGATCCAGAAGAGCGAGTCCGACAGGTGTGCGTCCATGGCGCCCGGCCAGAGCGCGATGACGGCGTTGTCGATGATCTCCATGACCGCGATGGACAGCGTGTCGGCGGCGAGCGCGACCTTGAACGCGGTCTTGAAGTCGACGCCGGCCTTCAGGATGCCGCGCAGGGTGAGCGCGTAACCGAAGAAGAAGGCCAGGACGATCGCGAGGATCATCGTCGGGACGTTGCCCCAGCCGAACGCGGTGCCGAGGATCATGCCGAGCACCTCGCCGATGGCGCACCCGGTGAGGCAGTGGAGGGTGGCCTGGGCCGCCATCGACCAGGACACCTTGCCGTGCCCGTGGGCGTGGTGCTCGTGGTGCCCCTCGTGCCCCTCGTGGTGCTGGTGGGTTTCGTGCTGAGCGTGGTGCTGGTGCTGGTGCTGGGCGTGCGCGTCGTGCTGCATGGGTGCCCCCAAGCTCGGGTACCAGTTCCTCCGTACTCCAGGAACCGTATACCCCCCTAGGGTATTCCTCAACGCGGTTTTCTCAGCGCAGCTTCTTCAGCAGCTCCACATCCGCCCTGTGCCCCTGCGGACCGCCCGGCGTCTCGATGACCAGCGGCACGCCCTCCGTGGCCGGATGCCGCAGCAGCGCCCGGAAGGCCTCCTGCCCGATGTGGCCGGCCCCGATGTTCGCGTGCCGGTCCTTGTGCGCGCCGACGACGTCCTTGGAGTCGTTGGCGTGGATCAGCTTCAGGCGTCCCTCGCCGACCGTCTCCACCAGCAGGTCGAGGGTCTGCGCCGCGCCGTGCGGGCCGGCCAGGTCGTGGCCCGCCGCGAAGATGTGGCAGGTGTCCAGGCACACGCCCAGCTTGGGGTGCCGGTCGAGCGCGTCGAAGTACGGGCCGAAGTCCCAGGTCCGCGAGCACAGCGAGAAGCCCTGCCCGGCCGTGGACTCCAGGAGCAGATCCGGGTCGTCCGGGTGCGTCAGCTCGTCGAGCAGCGGCAGCATCCGCTCCCGCACCTGCGCCAGTGCCTCGGCGCGCGGCCGGCCCCCGGTCGCCGAGCCGGTGTGCACCACCACGCCGCGGGCGCCGATCTCCCGGGCCCGGCGCAGCGAGTGCCGCAGCGAGTCCACCGACTTCTCGACGGTGGCCTCGGTGTGCGAGCCGAAGTTGATCAGGTATGGGGCGTGCACCCAGGCCGACAGGCCCTCGTCCGCGCACGCGGCGCGGAACCGCTCGTCCTGCTCCGGGTTGCCGGCCGGGGTGGCCCAGCCGCGCGGGTTCGCCACGAAGACCTGCACCGTCTCCGCGCCGAGCTCCCGCGCGTAACCGAGCCCGGTCTTCGCGAGCCCGCCGGCCACTGGCACATGGCCGCCGACGGGATTGCGGTCACGGCCGCGTACAAGATCGGTCGAGTCGGTCATGGCGGCCTACAGCCCCTTGAGCGTGACGGTGATCGTGGAGCCCTCGGCCGCCGTGCCGCCGCCCTTGACCGACTGGCGCACGACGGTGTCACCGAGGAACGGGAAGTCCTTCTCGACCTTCACCGCGAAGCCCGCGCCCTCCAGCTCCGCCTTCGCCTCGTCGGCGGTCGAGCCGACGACGTCCGGGACCTCGATCATCCGCGGCCCCTTGGACACGGTCAGGGTGATCGTGTCGCCCTTCGCGGCCCGGCTGCCCTCGGCGAGGGACTGCGCGGCGACCGTGCCGGCCGCCTCGGGGGAGTTGATCCGCTCCGGCGCGACGACGACCTTCAGACCGGCCTCCTGGAGCTCGGCCGTGGCGCTCGCGACCGCGTCGCCCCGCACGTCCGGGACGTCGATCGGACGGCCCTTGCTGACCTCCAGGGCGATCGCCGAGTCGGGGCTGCGCTCCGTGCCCGGCTCGGGGTCGGAGCCGATCACCGCGCCCTGCGCGACGTCGTCGCTGAAGGAGTACGTGATCAGGCCCGGCGCCAGGCCCTCCTCGGCCAGCACCTTCCTGGCGTCGGCGAGCGGGGTGCCCTTCAGGTTCGGGACCTTCACGACCCGGGGCCCGCGGGACAGCGTCAGGATCACCGCGCCGTTGCCGCGGATCCGCTCGCCGGGCCCCGGGTCGACGGCCATGACCGTGCCGCGCTCGTACACGTCGCTGAAATCGCGCTTGGTCGTGCCCACGTCGAGCCCCGCGTCCGCCAGGCGCTTGGTGGCCTGCGCCTCGGTCTGGCCGAGGACCGCGGGGACGCGCGTGAACTGGCCCGAGTTGATGTACCAGACGCCGGTCCCGATGCCGAGGGCGAGCAGGACGGCGGCGACGACCAGCAGCGGACCGCGCATCCGGCGGCGCGGCGGCGCGGCCGGCCGGCCGCCCCGCCCGGGCGGGGCCGTCGGCGTCGGCTCCGGCGCCGAGGCCGGGAGCACGCTGGTGTGCTCGACCGGCATGCGCTCGCCGGGCACCTGCTCCTCGGGCATCCGCTCGACGGGCATGTGGTCGACCGGCAGCGGCCGGATCCGCGGGATCACGCTGGTGCGGTCCTCCGGGCCGCCCATCTCGGCGGCCGGCCGGGCCTGCGGCGGCACCGCGTCGAGCTGCTCCTCGGTGAGCCCGGCGCGCGCCTCGCGGACCTGCGCGAGCAGCGCGACCGCGTCGTACGGGCGCACCTCGGGGTTGCGCGCGGTGGCGCTCGCCACCAGCTCGTCCAGCTCCACGGCGAGGCCCGGCACGGCGGCCGAGGGAGCGGGCACGTCGGTGTTGAGGTGCTGGTAGAGCACCTGCGCGGGGGTGTCCCCGGAGTGCGGCTTGGCGCCGGTCAGCATCTCGTACAGGACGACCCCGCACGCGTACACATCGGCGCGGGTGTCGGCGGTGCCGTGCTCGATCTGCTCGGGGGCGAGATACGACACGGTGCCGAGGACGGCGCCGGTGGTGTCGGTGGCCGTCCCCACGGCGCGGACCAGACCGAAGTCGGCGACCTTCACCCGGCCGTCGTCCCCTATCAGGACGTTCTCCGGCTTCATGTCGCGGTGCACGAACCCGGCACGGTGCGCGGCGCCGAGCGCGGCGAGCACCGGTTCGAGCACGTCGAGGGCCGCGCGCGGCTGGAGCGCCCCGCGCTCGCGCAGCACGTCGCGCAGGGTGCAGCCGGCCACGTACTCCATCGCGAGATAGACGTACGCGCCGTCCGCGCCCTGGTCGAAGACCCCGACCACATTGGGGTGGGAGAGGCGTGCGACGGACTTGGCCTCGCGCATGAACCGCTCCACGAACGCGGCGTCCGTGGCGAGGCCGGGGTGCATCACCTTGAGCGCGAGCTCCCGGTCCAGCCGGGTGTCGACGGCCCGGTAAACCGTGGCCATCCCGCCGACGGCGATGCGCGCGTCGACGCGGTAGCGGCCGTCGAGCAGCCGCCCGACGAGGGGGTCCTGAAGGGTCGTGTCCACGGCCACGAGTCTACGAGCCGTGACCTGGTCCCCCTTCCGTACGACCCCGACTGCAGCGCAGCTGTGACGTCGGAGCCGTACGGAACACGGAGCCGTACGGAAGGGGGACCGTCTGAACGGGGGTGTCAGAACGCGGGGCGTTCCGGATCGAGCCGCGCGCGGCCCTCCTGCGGCGAGGAGGCCTCGGCGAAGTGGCGGCGCGGGATGCGGCCCGCCCGGTGCGCGAGCCGGCCCGCCTCGACGGCGTGCCGCATGGCGGCGGCCATCAGGACCGGCTCCTGGGCGCGGGTGACCGCCGAGGCGAGCATCACCGCCGAGCAGCCCAGCTCCATGGCCAGCGCCGCGTCCGAGGCCGTGCCGGCGCCCGCGTCCAGGATCACCGGCACCCCGGCCCGCTCGGTGATCAGCTGGAAGTTGTGCGGGTTGCGGATGCCGAGGCCGGACCCGATGGGCGAGCCGAGCGGCATGATCGCGGCGCAGCCCGCGTCCTCCAGCTTCCGGGCGAGGACCGGGTCGTCATTGGTGTACGGCAGGACCACGAAGCCGTCGTCGACCAGGGTCTCCGCCGCGTCGAGCAGCTCCACCGCGTCGGGCAGCAGGGTCCGCTCGTCGGCGATGACCTCCAGCTTGATCCAGTTCGTGCCGAGCGCCTCACGGGCGAGCCGCGCGGTCAGCACCGCCTCTCCGGCCGTGAAGCAGCCCGCCGTATTGGGCAGCACCCGGATGCCGAGCCGGTCGAGGACGGAGAGCACCGAGCCCTGCACCTGCGGGTCCAGACGGCGCATGGCGACGGTGGTGAGCTCCGTGCCGCTGGCGACCAGGGAGCGTTCGAGCACGTCGAGGCTGGGAGCCCCGCCGGTGCCCATGATCAGACGGGAGGAGAACTCGGTCCCGCCGAGCGAGAACAGGTCGTCGGACATCGCGCTCAGCCCCCCTGCACCGCGGTCAGGACCTCGACCCGGTCGCCGTCGGCGAGCGGGGTCGCGGCCCACTGGCTGCGCGGCACCACGGTCTCGTTGACGGCGGCGGCCACCCCGGAGTGCGCGCTGGTGAGGCCGGCGACGAGGGCGGCGAGGGAGAGCGGACTCTCCAGGACTCGGACCTCCCCGTTCACGAGCACGTTCACGGTGACGGACAGGGGCGCGGTCATACGTGCTCCAGGGGTGCGGGGGAGAAGCGGCGGGCGGTGAAGGCGCGGGCCTCGTCCGGCAGCGCGCCGGTGGTCAGGGCCTCCGCCATGACGTCGCCGGTGACCGGGGTGAGCAGGACCCCGTTGCGGTAGTGGCCGGTGGCGAGCTGGAGCCCGGGCAGGGCGCTGGGGCCGAGCAGCGGCGCGTTGTCGGGGGAGCCGGGGCGCAGCCCGGCGATGGTCTCGGTGAGCGGCAGCTCGGTGATGCCGGGGACCAGCTCGTGCGCGTCGCGCAGCAGCTCGTACACCCCGCCGGCGGTGACGGTGGTGTCCCAGCCGAGCTCCTCGCTGGTGGCGCCGACGACCAGCTCGCCGTTCTCGCGCGGGACCAGGTAGACCTGGCTGCCGCGGACCATCGCGCGGACGGTGCGGGACAGGAACGGCGCGTACGCGGGCGGCACCCGCAGCCGCAGGACCTGGCCCTTCACGGGCCGCACCGGCGGCAGCACCTCCTCCGGTACGCCGTCGAGCCGGCCGCTCATGCTGCCCGCGGCGAGCACGACCTGGTCGGCGGTCAGCTCGGTGCCTCCCGCGAGGACCGCGCCGCGCGCCCGGTCCCGTACCACCGTGAGCCGCTCGGCGAGCGCGCGGTGGAAGACCACCCCGGCCCGCTCGCAGGCCAGGACCAGCGCGTCGGCGAGCCGGCGCGGGTCGACCTGGTGGTCGCCGTCCACCCGCAGCCCGCCCCGTACGCCAGGCGCCAGCATGGGCTCAAGACGGCGGCAGTCGCGCCCGCTCAGCCACTCGGAGGCGAGTCCGCAGCGGGTCTGCAGGGCGTGCAGCTCGCGCAGATGGGCCCGGTCGTCGGCGTCGAGCGCGACCGCGAGGGTGCCGCAGGCGCGGTAGCCGACGTCGTGGCCGGTGGCCTCGGTGAGTTCGGCGACGAAGCCGGGATAGCGGCGGGCCGAGGCGAGGTTGAGGCCCAGCAGGGTCTCCTCGCCGTAGTGGAGTTCGGAGACCGCGGCGAGCATGCCCGCCGCCACCCGGGCGGCCCCGCCGCCCGGTTCGGGGTCGGCCACGGCGACCCGCAGCCCGCGCTGCGCCGCCCGCCAGGCCGTGACCAGGCCGATGACTCCGCCCCCGATGACGAGGACGTCGAACGTTCCGGATGTACCGGACGTGTCGGATGTATGCGACATGGGCGTCCAGCCCCTCCCTTCGCCGGCATGACCCGGATCAGGTTCGTACGGTCGGAGGCCGGCCAGCCTCCCTCTCAGCCCGGTCCGTCCGGGCTCCCGCGAGTGCTCAGGGGCCACCCTAGCCCGTGCCCCCGCCCGGTCCACAGGGCCACCCGGCCCTTGCCCCGGCCCTGGCCCCGCCCCCCGCTTCCTGATGGTCCGTCAGGTGCGTAGGGTGGACGGGTGAGCGAGCAGAAGCAGGAACCGCAGCCGGCCGGGCGGCACGTCGTGATCGTGGGCGCCGGAATGGCGGGCGTCCAGACCGCCGTCGCCCTGCGCGAACAGGGTTTCACCGGCCCCGTCACCCTCATCGGCGCCGAACCCCACCAGCCCTACGACCGGCCGCCGTTGTCCAAGGCCGTGCTGCTCGGCAAGGCCGAGGACTCCGCCTTCGACGTCGACTTCGCCGCCCTCGGCATCGACCTCCGGCTCGGCGTCGAGGTCACCGGGCTGCGCCCCGCCGACCACCAGGTGGACACCGAGACCGGCCCCGTGCCGTACGACGTCCTCGTCGTCGCCACCGGCGCCCACCCGCTCACCCTGCCCGGCTCCGAAGGCGTCCCCGGCGTCCATCTGCTGCGCACCCTCGACGACGCCGCACGGCTCAAGCCCGTCCTGGAACGCCGCCACGACATCGTCGTCGTCGGCGCCGGCTGGATCGGCGCCGAGTTCGCCACCGCCGCCCGCGAGGCCGGCTGCGCCGTCACCGTCGTCGAGGCCGCCGACCGCCCCCTCGCCGGCGCGCTGCCCGCCGAGGTCACCGACCCCATGAGCGCCTGGTACGCCGAGAACGGCGCCGAACTCCGGCTCCACGCGCGTGTGCGGCGCATCGAGGAGGGCCGGGTCGTCCTCGACGGACCCGACGGCACCACCACCGCCCTTCCCGCCGACGCCGTCGTCATCGGCATCGGCGCCCGCCCCGCCACCGACTGGCTGGCCGGCTCCGGCGCCGCCCTCGACCCGAGCGGCGCGCTGACCGCCGACGACCGGCTGCGCACCTCGCTGCCCGACGTGTACGCGGTCGGCGACTGCGCCTCCTTCCCCTCCGCCCGCTACGGCGAGCGGCTTCTCGTGCACCACTGGGACAACGCCCTCCAGGGCCCGCGCACCGTCGCCGCCGCCATCACCGGCGGCGAGGCCGCGCCGTACGACCCGGTGCCCTACTTCTGGTCCGAGCAGTTCGGGCGCTTCGTCCAGTACGCCGGGCACCACGGCGCCGCCGACACCCTGCTGTGGCGCGGCGACCCGGCGGAGCCGGCCTGGTCGGTGCTGTGGCTGCGCGACGGGACCCCGGTCGCCCTGCTCGCCGTCGGCCGCCCCCGCGATCTGGCCCAGGGCCGCAGGCTGATCGAGCAGCGCGTTCCGGTCGATCCGGCGAAGGCCGCGGACCCCTCCGTCCCTCTGAAGGCCGCAGTCCGGTAGGGCCCGACTACCGACTGTCAGTCCGGGATGGCACGCTTGTCCCGTGACCGAGATTGACGCAAAGACCGATGCTCTCGTCCCCGACTGGCTCTTCCTCCCCGACGTCGCGGAGATGCTCGACGTCGAGGTGACGCGCGTGCGGCAGTTGGTGAAGGAGGGCCAGCTCATCGCCGTCCGCCGCGAAGTGCGCCCCGGTGAGAAGATCCTCCAGGTGCCGGCCGCCTTCATCCAGGGCGACAAGGTCGTCAAGGGCCTCGTCGGCACCCTGACGCTGCTCCGGGACGACGGCTTCACCGACGAGGAGATGCTGGAGTGGCTCTTCACTCCGGACCCGAGCCTGCCCGGCACCCCGGCGCAGGCGCTGAGCGAGAATCGCGGCACGGAGGTGAAGCGCCGCGCCCAGGCGCTCGCGGTCTGACCGGCGGGTTCTGACCCGCAGGGTCTGACCGGCAGGGTCTGACCCGCACACAGCGCTCCGCACGCACCGCAGACACCACCAGCGGTGCCGGGCCGGCCGTCCCCCGAGCGGCCGGCCGGCCCGGCACCGGCACCACCCGACGGGGGGAACCACATGTCCACGCCTCGCGCCCGGCTCGCCGACGCCCGCCTCTACCTGTGCACCGACGCCCGGAAGCGCCAGGGCGACCTGCCCGCCTTCCTCGACGCCGTGCTCTCCTCCGGGGTCGACATCGTGCAGCTCCGCGACAAGGGCATGGAGGCCGGCGAGGAGCTGGAGCACCTCGCCGTCTTCGCGGAGGCCTGCCGCCAGCACGGCAAGCTCCTCGCCGTCAACGACCGGGCCGACGTCGCTCATGCGATCGCCTCCGATGTGCTGCATCTCGGCCAGGGTGACCTGCCGGTGCCGGCCGCCCGCGCGATCCTCGGCGACGAGGTGCTGATCGGCCGCTCCTGCCACGCCGAGGAGGAGGCCGCCGCGGCCGCCGCCGAGCCCGGCGTGGACTACTTCTGCACCGGCCCCTGCTGGCCCACCCCCACCAAGCCCGGCCGGTACGCCCCGGGCCTCGGCCTCGTGCGGTACGCGGCGGGCCTCGCCCAGGACCGCCCCTGGTTCGCCATCGGCGGCATCGACGAGACCAACCTGGACGAGGTCCTGGACGCCGGCGCCCGCCGGATCGTCGTGGTCCGCGCGATCACCGAGGCCGACGACCCGGCCGCCGCCGCGGCCGCCCTCGCCAAGCGGGTCCGCGAGCGCCTCGGCTGAGCCACCGGGATCCGGGGAGGGGCGGGCCGGGACACCCGGGCCGGGACGCCCCGGCCGGATGTCCGGAAAGGTGTCCACAACGCGGACACCGCTTCACCGCTTCTCTGGACTCCGTCTAACCTGCCCGTATGGCCCTTGGTACCGCTTCCGTCCGCTCGGACCACGCACGCACCGTGCGCGAGATCCTCGCGTCCGGTGACACCTCGTACTCCTTCGAGTTCTTCGCGCCCCGGACCGAGAAGAGCGAGCAGAGCCTCTGGAACGCCATGCGGCGGATCGAAGCCGTCGGCCCCAGCTTCGTCTCCGTGACCTACGGCGCCGGCGGCACCACCCGCGGCGGCACCGTCAAGGCCACCCAGAAGATCGCCTCCGACACCACCCTCACCCCGGTGGCCCACCTCACCGCCGTCGACCACTCGATCGCCGAGCTGCGCAACGTCCTCGGCCAGTACGCCGACGTCGGCATCCGCAACATGCTCGCCGTGCGCGGCGACCCGCCGGGCGACCCGCTCGGCGAGTGGGTCGCCCACCCCGAGGGCGTGCGGTACGCCGCCGACCTCGTGCGGCTGATCAAGGAGTCCGGCGACTTCTGCGTGGGCGTCGCCGCCTTCCCCGAGATGCACCCGCGCTCCGAGGACTGGGACACCGACGTCCGCCACTTCGTCGACAAGTGCCGGGCCGGCGCCGACTACGCGATCACCCAGATGTTCTTCGACCCGGAGGCCTATCTGCGGCTGCGCGACAGCGTGCAGAAGGCCGGCTGCGAGACCCCGATCATCCCCGAGGTCATGCCCGTGATCAGTGTGAAGACGCTGGAACGGCTGCCCACCCTGAGCAACGCCGCCTTCCCGGCGCATGTGAAAGAGCGCATCCTCGCCGTCAAGGACGATCCGGCCGCTGTACGCTCCTTGGGCATCGAGTTCGCGACGGAGTTCTGCGCGCGGCTGCTGTCCGAGGGTGTCCCCGGGCTGCACTTCATCACGCTGAACAACTCCAGGGCTACGCTCGAGATCTACGAGAATCTCGGACTGCACCAGCAGTCGTGACCGGCCACACCCGCCCCGACCCGCGGCGGAGGCCGTAGGAGAGGGGCGGGCATGGGGTGGACGGTCCTCTACATCGCGTTCGGGGTCGTGGCGCTGTGGCTCCTGGGTGAGGTGCTGCTGCAGTACAAGGCGAGGCTGCGCTGGCGGCTGCTCGCCTTCGCCGGCTTCCTCGGCGTCGTGGTCGGCGTCCTGGTCCCCTCGACGGTCATCATCGTCATCGGCGCGGTCGTCTTCGCCGTCGGCCAGACCTATGTGACCCTCTCCTTCCGCCGCGGCTTCTCCACCGGCTGGGCCCTCGGCGGCAGCCCCGGCGAGAGCCGCCGCCGCAAGTCCGGCCGGGCGGACACCAAGGCCGGACCCACCCTGGAGGTCACCGACCTCAGCTACGACGAGGGGTACGCAGAGGGCGACGGGTACGGAGACGGCGAGGGCGACGGGTACGAGCGGGGCTACGGCGATCCCGCCGGCGAGCAGCACGAGCACGCGGCCGCCGACGCCGCCACCTCCGTGTACGAGCCCCAGCCGATGCCCGAGGACACCGGCCAGTACGCCGTCTACGGCACCTCCTACGACCAGCAGCAGCCGTACGCCGCCTCGTACACGGACGCGTACGCGGACCCGTACGCCACCGGCTACGACCAGCAGCAGCCCGCCTACGACTACGGCACCGGCGGCCAGCAGCAGTACGCCGCCTACTCCGACCCGTACATCGGCCAGCAGTACGCCGACGCCGGCCAGCAGTACGGCGGCTACGACCAGCAGCAGCCCTACGCCGACCCGTACGCCCCCTCCTACACCTACGACACCCCGCCCGGCGGCGTCTGGGTCCCGCAGCAGCGGGACACCGAGCAGGGGCAGCAGTACGAGGACCAGCAGGGCTACTACGGCAACGGCGGGGACTACCAGCAGTACCGCTGAGCCCGGCGGAGGGGGCGGTCGCTCACTGCGAGCCGCGGAAGTCCGCGCCCTCGACGATCAGCCCGGCCACCAGGGCCCCCGACATCCCGGCGTGGGCGAGCCCGCCGCCCGGGTGCGACCAGCCGCCCGCGAAGTACAGGCCCGGCAGCGGCGAGCGGTTGGCGGCCGGAAGGAGCCGTCCGCCCGCCCCGGCGAGCGCGGGCCCCGGCACCTCGGCGGCACCCGTGTCCCGCCGTACGTCCTCCGGGGTGCGGACGTGCCGCCACAGCAGCCGCTCCGCGAGGTCCGGGACCGCCCGCCCGGCGGCCTCGACCATCCGGTCGGGGAAGGCCGCCTCGACCATCCGGTCGGCGAAGGGCTCCCAGTCCTGGCCGGGGTCCGTCCGCACGGTCGCGGTGACCGTCACCGACTCGTACGCACCGTCCGGGCGCAGCGCCGGATCGTCCGGCCGCAGCACGGTCACCGTCGGCCGCCCGCCCTCCGCGTGCACGACGGTCCGGTGGACCGCGTCCGCCTCCCGGGGGCCGCGCAGGGCCAGACAGACCGTCACGCGGCCTGTGCCGTTGACCTGGTGGTGTGGCCGGTCGTCGCCGCGTTCCCCTTCCACGACGTGGTCGCGGTAGAGCGCCGGCACCGGAGCCCCGGACACCACGTGGTCGGCCTCGACCGTCTCGCCTCCGGCAAGCCGGACACCGGCCGCCCGGCCGTCCTTCTCCACGACGTGCTCGACGGGCGTGTCGAAGACGAACTCCACCCGCCGCTGCCGGCACCGCTCGTACACCGCGTCGGCCAGCGCCCGCAGGCCCCCGCCCACGTACCAGCTGCCGAAGGTCTGCTCCATGTACGGCAGGACGGCCGCGGCGGCCGGGGCGGTCGCCGGGTCGAAGCCGTAGCTCCACGCGTACGAGTCGAGCAGCGCGGCGAGCCGCGGGTGGCGCAGCTCGCGGGCGCCGACCTGGGCGAGCGTGGTCGTCGGGCGGCGCAGCAGGCCCGCCTTCAGGGCCGGGTAGGGCTCGCGGCCCAGCGGAGTGAGGTCGGCCGGCTGCGGCTCCTCCAGGAGCGGGCGCCGGGTGCGGTCCCAGGCCTCGCGGGCCCGCACCATGAAGTCGCCCCAGCGCTCGCCCGCGCCCGCGCCGAGCGCCGCGTCCAGCGCGGCGGCGGTGCCGGCCCGGGAGGCGTTCGGCAGGTCGACGCGGGTGCCGTCGGCGAAGACATGACGGGCCGCCGGGTCGACCTGCGTCAGCGAGACGCACTCCTCAAGCGGCTCCTTGCCCGTCTTCACGAACAGGTCCCGGTAGACGGCGGGCAGGTGCAGCAGCCCGGGGCCGGTGTCGAAGCCGAAGCCGTCGCGCTCGAAGCGGCCCACCGCGCCGCCGTACGTCGACGTCTTCTCGTACACCGTCACCGTGTGTCCGGCGACCGCCAGTCGGGCCGCGGCCGCCATGGCGCCCAGACCCGCGCCGATCACCACAATCCTTGCCATGGGGGCGACCCTATCCGCCCCGTCGGGCCGCTCGGCGGCGGCCCTGTCCGGCAGGTCAGAAGTGCTCGGAGCCGTCCGTTCGCACCGGTGGCCGCGCCACGGCCGGCCCCGCCGCCGCGAGCCGCTTCTCCTCGCGGCGCTGCGCCCGGCGCCGCCAGAAGCGGCGGATCCGCCGCGCGAGGAAGACGAGTATCACCAGGCCGAGGACCAGCAGGGTCGCCGCGATCAGCGAGGCCGCGACCGGGTGGAAGACCGCGAGGGTGACGAGGGTGGCGACGCCCAGGTCCTCCGCCATGGACACGACGATGTTGGAGGCGGGCTCGGGCGAGGTGTTGATCGCCATCCGGGTGCCGGCCTTGACGAAGTGGCTCAGCAGGGCCGTCGTACCGCCGACCGCGCCTGCCGCGAGCTCCGGCAGCGAACCGGACTGGCCGGCGAGCAGCGCCGCCACCACCGCGCCGCTGACCGGCCGGATCACCGTGTGGACGGAGTCCCACACGGAGTCGACGTACGGGATCTTGTCCGCTACCGCCTCGCACAGGAACAGCACACCGGCGGCGATCAGGACGTCGGGCCGTTGCAGCGCCTCGGGCACGTCGTCGCTGAGCCCGGTGGCGCCGAAGACGCCGAGCAGCAGGACCACCGCGTACGCGTTGATCCCGCTCGCCCAGCCGCTCGTGAAGACCAGGGGGAGTACGGACACGTCCGCGATCGTAGCCAGCTCTGAGTATCCGTACCTAGGGGTCGAGATGAGTAGGTGTGCGGATGGGCTGTGACCTGCGCGGAAGGGAGAGTGGACCACACGGAAGGGGCGCGGCTCCGGGACCGCCGGCACGGGGCGGCGGAACGGGGCCGCGCGCCTGCCGGTACGGGGAACACGGGGGTGACCCGGGGGAACACGGGGGAACACGGGGGAACGGAAAAGCGCGCCGGTCCGGCGAGGCTCGGGGGGATCGAGCCTCGCCGGACCGGCGTCTTTCGTTCTGTTCGTGTCTTGCTGTTCGAGCCTCGCTGTTCGTGTGCCGGCTCAGCAGCCGCTCACGCGGCCGTGCAGGAGGCGCGAGAGCGCCGCGTGCACGTCGTCCAGGGAGCGCTCGCTCTGGAAGGCCTGCCAGTCGAGCGCGGCCACCAGGACCATGCCGACCAGCGCCGAGGCGGTGAGCGGCACGTCGATGTCGGCCGAGAACTCGCCGGCCGCCACGCCGTCCCGCAGCACGTTCTCGATCACGGTGACAGCTTCCTGACGCACCACCAGGAGGGTGGAGTTCCAGGCCCGTCCGGTGCGCCAGAGCTCGGCCACGTACAGCTGGGTGAAGGCCGGATAGCGTTCGATGAAGACCAGGCCCGCCCGGATCATCGCCTCCAGTGCCTCGGTCCGGCTGCCGCCGCGCTCGGCGGTCTCCTCGGCCGCCGTGCGCAGTGAGCCGGCGAGGAGCGAGACTCCGTGCCGCAGCAGCTCCTCGAAGAGCTCGGTCTTGCTCTTGAAGTTGTAGTAGACCGTGCCCTTGGCCACCCCCGCCCGCTCGGCGATCTCGTCGACCGTGGTCGCCGAGAAGCCCTGTTCCGCGATGAGGGTGACGGCCGCTTCGTAGAGCTTGGCGCGGGTCGCCCCGCGTCTGGTGCTGCTGCTGTCCATGGCTCGATTCTCACAGGTTCAGAGCGACAGTTCGGGGTGGAGCCGGTCCAGCGTCCACACCTGCTTCCGGCGGGCCGAGACGGCGGTCAGGGCGAGCGCGCCCGCCGTGAAGGCGGCGAGCACGGCGACCGCCTGCCAGACCGGCCCGATGCCGCCGCCGGTGATGAGCCGGCGCAGCGCCTCGATCACGTAGGTCATGGGCAGGAAGGGGTGGATCGCGTTGAAGAAGCCCGGGCTGGTCTGGACGGGGTAGGTGCCGCCCGCGGAGGTGAGCTGGAGCATCAGCACCGCGAGCACCAGGATCCGGCCGGCCGCGCCGAAGCGGGCGTTGAGCCACTGGATGATGGCGGCGAAGCAGCAGGTCACCAGGGTGAGGAAGCCGACGGTGCCGGCGGCCCTGGCCATCTGCAGGCCCAGGCCCCAGTGCAGCACCGACATCAGCGCGGCGACCTGGAGGACGCCGATGGCGGCGACCGGGAGCCAGCCCGCGAGGGCGATCCGCCAGGCGGAGGCGCCGGCGGCGAGCGCGCGCCGGTTGAGCGGCTGGATGATCATGTACGCGACCATCGCGCCGACCCAGAGGGAGAGCGGGATGAAGTACGGGGCGAAGCCGGTGCCGTAGTTGGGCGCCTTGTGCATCGACTGGGCGGCCAGCTTGACCGGGTCGGACATCACCTCGGTGCGGCGGTCCCGGTCCTGCTTGTCGTAGTCGGGGATCTTCTTCACACCGTCGGCGAGCCCGGTGGCCAGCTCGCCCGAGCCGTCGGCCAGCTTGAACAGGCCGCCGTCCAGCTGGCCGGCGCCCTTCTTGAGCCTGCCGACGCCGGTGTCCAGGCTGGTGGAACCGGAACGGGCCTGGGTGAGGCCGGTGTGCAGCCGGGCGGCGCCCGCGGCGACGTCGTGGGCGCCCTTGTTCAGCTCGTTGATCTTCTTGATGGCGTCCTCGACCTCCTCGTCGAGGTGCGGGGAGCGGCGGGCCAGCTCGTCGGCGTCCTTCTTCAGCTTGGTGAGGCGCGCGTCGAGGACCTTGACGTCGCCCTTGCTGTCCTTGGTCAGCTCGTGCAGGTCGTCGGCGATCTTCGCGACGTCGCCGGCGGAATCCGAGGCCTTCTTGAGCAGCGCGCAGCCCTCGGGGTCGGGCAGCAGGGCGGCGACGCAGTGCTTCTGGTAGTACGCGGAGAGGTCGTCGTCGGCGACGTGGGCGGCGGCGCGCGCGACCGGGGCCCGGCGCACCAGCTCGTCCAGGTTGCGCTGGACGGCGGTGGCGGAGTCGGAGACGAGACGCGCGCTGTCGCGGATCGACTTGCCGTTGTTGGCGAGGTACGGGCGGACCTTGGCGGCCTCGCCGTTGACCCGGTCGGCGAGCTGCTGGGTGCCGTTCGCGACCTTGCGGGAGCCGACCTCCAGGTCCTTGGAGCCCGTGTCCAGCTTGGTGATGCCGGAGGCCAGGTCGCCGCTGCCCTTCTTGGCGGTCTTCAGGCCGTCGGCCAGGCTCTTGGAGCCGGCCTTCGCCTTGTCGACGCCGTCCTTGAGGTCACCGGCGCCCTTGGCCGCCTCCTCGGTGGCGTCGTGCAGATCGGAGAAGGAGATGAAGATCTTGTCGAGGAAGGTCCGGGAGGTCTTGGTGGAGGCGGCGGTGCGCACCTCGGAGAAGACCGTGCGGGAGATCTGGCCGACGATGTAGTTGTTGGCGTCGTTGGTCCGCACCCGCAGGGCGCCCGCCTCGGGGGCGTCGCCGGAGCTGGACGCGATCCGCGCGCTGAAGTCGGACGGCATGGTCAGGGACAGGTAGTACGTGCCGTCCTCGACGCCCTCGCGGGCCTCGTCGTCGCTGACCTCGTGCCACTCGAAGACGGCGCTCTCGCGCAGCTGCTCGGTGATGTCGGCGCCCGCGGTGATCTTCTTGCCGCCGGCGGTGGCGCCCTTGTCCTCGTTGACGAGGGCGACGGGGATCTTGTCGAGCCTGCTGTACGGGTCCCAGAACGACCACAGGTACAGCGCGCCGTACAGCAGCGGGAGCAGCAGGATCGCGACCATCGCGGCCCGCGGGAGCTTCCCCCTGCCGAACCGCTTCAGCTCAAGCGCGGCAAGCCTGTGCGAGCGCACCGGCGTCCCCCTTCTCGGTCGTGTCGGTCGTCTCGGTCGTGTCGGTCGTGGTGGTGTCGGCCTCTTCGGCCTCTTCGGCCTCTTCGGCCTCTTCGGCCTTGGTGGCCTCGGGCCCGGGCTCGGCGGCCTTGGCGGGCTCTTCGGGTGCGGCGGCCTCGGCGGGCTTCGCGGCGGGGACTGTGGAGACCTTCAGGGCGTCCTCGGGGGCCTCGCTGCAGACGGCCAGGACGGTGGTGCCCGCGGCGGCGACGGAGCGCAGCAGGGCCCAGGCCTCGGCGCGGTCGGCGTCGGAGAGCTTGAGGTCGGTGTCGTCGAGGGCTAGCAGCCGGGGCCGGCCGATCAGGGCCATGGCCACGGACAGCCGCAGCGCCTCAAGGCGCTCCAGGTCCCGCACCGAGGTGCGGTCGCCCTTCGGCAGGGCCGCGGTGTCCAGACCGGCGGCGGTCAGGGCCTCGTCGATACGGGCCCGCGCGGCGGCGCGGCGCTCGGCCGGCGGGCGCAGCAGGGCCTTGAGGGAGCCGTCGAAGCGGCGCTGGAGCAGGGCCCGCTCGCGCAGGTGCTCGGCGACGGTGAGGGACGGGTCGAGCTCGCTGACGCCCGGGACGGGGCCGAGCGCGGCGATCCGGCGCACGGCCGCCATCTTGCGGGGCAGCCGCAGCCCGGCCACCTCGGCGTGACCCGCCTGGGCCTTCATCCGGCCGGTGAGCGCGAGCAGCAGGCAGGTGCGGCCCGAGCCGGAGGGGCCCTCGATCGCGACGAGCGACCCGGGCTCGGCCGCGAAGCCGATCCCCTGGAACGCCCAGCCGCGCGGGCCCTTGAGGCCGAATCCGTCCGCGACGACGGCGGCGCCGTGCGGCTCGTCCGCCTTCGCCCCCGCCTTCGCTGCCGGCCTCACGGCCGGTTTCGGCTTGACTGCCGGGTTCGCTGTCACGATCCCCCCTGGAACTCTTTTTGAACTGACCAGTCAGTGCAAAAAGTTACCCCCGAGTTGGCGAACTGGCAAAACCCCAGGTCAGCGTGATTGTCAGTGGTGTCGTGCACGATGAACACATACGGCCACAGCGCCGTCACCCGACGACAGGAGGCTCGTCATGGCCGGCCATTCCGCCGCAGCCGCACCCCGGCGCCAGACCGCGCGCCCCATCGCCCCCGCCCAGCTCGGACCCGCGTCCGACATCCACCCGGTCCTGCGCCGCACCTCGGCCCCGCCCGCCGCCCTCGACCTGCTCGACAAGGCCAGGGCCGGACTCGACGAGGCCGCCGCGCTGGACATGCCCCACGAGCGGTACGCCACCGCCCACCTCGCCGCCCTGCGCACGGCCGCCGCCGTGCTCGCCGCGCGCGGCCGGCCCGAGCGCGACCCGCGCAGGCGGGCCCGTATCCGCAGCGCCTGGGACGTGCTGCCCGAGATAGCCCCCGAGCTCACCGAGTGGAGCGCGCTGTTCGCCGCGGGGGCCGAGCGCCGGGCCCGCGCCGAGGCCGGCATCACCGGCGCCGCCACCCGCCGTGACGCCGACGACCTGATCCGGGACGCCGCCATGTTCCTGCGGCTGGTCGAGCGGCTGCTCGTGCTCCAGCCGGTGCTCCCGCGCCAGCCGGGGGCGGAGGAGGCCGCCGGATGATCCGCGCGGCCCGTCCCAGGCCATAGGGTGGGGATGTTCGTACCCGTCACCGAGGAGTCAACAGCCGTGTCGGACCCTTCCCCCGCCTCCGGTCGAGAGGCGACTTCGCGCCCGTCGCGCGCCTCCCTGCGCACCGCCGTCGTCTGGGACGTCCTCAAAGACGCCCTGGAGCGGCGGGTCAAGGCCACCGGGAAGGACAGCCTCGACGTCCTCGACACGGGCGGCGGCTCCGGCAACTTCGCGGTGCCGGTGGCCCGGCTCGGCCACCGGGTGACCGTCGTCGACCCCAGCCCCAACGCGCTCTTCGCCCTGGAGCGGCGCGCCGCCGAGGCCGGCGTCGCCGACCGGGTGCGGGGCGTGCAGGGAGACATCCGCGGGCTCTTCGACGTGGTGGAGCGCGAGGGCTTCGACTCGGTGCTGTGCCACGGCGTCCTGGAGTACGTGGACGACCCCGCCGAGGGCGTCCGCAACGCCACCGCCGCGCTCCGCCAGGGCGGCAGCCTCAGCCTGCTCGCCGCCGGACTGGGCGGCGCGGTCCTCGCCCGGGCGCTCGCCGGCCACTTCACCGAGGCCCGGCACGCGCTCGGCGACCCGGACGGGCGCTGGGGCGAGGGCGACCCGGTGCCGCGGCGGTTCACCGCCGAGCAGCTCACCGGACTGGCCACCGACGCCGGCCTCGACGTCGGCGCCGTGCACGGCGTGCGGGTCTTCGCCGACCTGGTCCCCGGGGTCCTCGTCGACACCGAGCCGGGCGCGGCCGAGGCTCTGCTGCGGCTGGAGGCGGTGGCCGCCGAGCTGCCGTCCTTCCAGGCCATCGCCACCCAGCTGCACGTTCTCGGCGAGAAGCGCGGCTGAGCGGCGCTGAGCAGCGCCGCAGTCGCGGATGGAGTACGCCACAGGCCGCCCGAACGGGGACTTGTCCCCGTATGATCGAGGGACACCAACCGGCATGACGGGCAGGGGGCTGGGGAATCAACGCCTCAGCATCCGACCGCATGGCGGCCCGGATCGGCGATTGGCATTGAGGGCGGGTTTCACGGGGGCGATTCCCTGCCTATCCTGAAAGGGCCGCAATCCGGTCGCCCCCGCGACCGACGACGAGGAGGACTCCGTGCCGCTCTCGGAGCACGAGCAGCGAATGCTCGAGCAGATGGAGCGAGCGCTGTACGCCGAAGATCCCAAGTTCGCGACAGCGCTCGAGGGAAGCGGGCTGCGTACGTACACCCGGCGACGGGTCTACCAGGCGGTCGCCGGCTTCCTGGTGGGTATCGCGCTCCTCATGGCCGGAATGGTCGCTCAGCAGATCTGGATCAGCGTGGTGGGATTCCTCGTCATGCTGGGCTGCGCGGTCCTGGCGGTCACCGGATGGCGCAAGGCGCCCAAGCCGGGCGAACACCACCGAGGCGCCGGTGGCGGCCGACAGGCCCGCCGGCGACGCTCGATGATGACCCGCATCGAAGAACGCTGGCAGCGCCGCCGCGACGAACAGCAGGGCGGCCACCACTAGCCCCTCGCTTTTTGAGCCTTCTGTGGGCCCGCACCGATCAGGTGCGGGCCCACAGGCACGTCCGGACCCGGTCCCGACCCCGGCCGGGGGTCGGGACCGGGTCCGCCTCCTACGAGGGCTTCCGGCGCAGGCCGGCGAAGGCCGTGCGGGCGCGGGCGGACCAGGACAGGCGCAGGGTCTCCCAGCGTTCCCCGGCCGCGCGGGTCACCCGGGCGGCCGAGCGGGGGGCCAGACGGGCGCGGAGGCGGGCGCGGGCGGTGGCCGAGGCGTGGAGGCCGCGGTGGATCAGGGCGGCCTGGTCCGTGAGGCCGGTGGCCGGGCGGGGGCGGGGGGCGTACAGCGCCTCCTCCACCGCGCGGGCCACCCGGTGGACCGCGTCCGCCGCGTCCGGGGGCAGCTCGCCCTCACGGACCAGGCGGGCCGCCGTGCGCCGCGGGGTCCGGGACTCGTCCGGGGCGATCCCGTAGTCCCAGGCGGTGTCGTTGATCTCCTGCCAGACCGCGAGGACCCGGGCGACCGGATCGGGCGCCGGGCCGAGCCTGCGGGCCCGCACCCGGCTGCGCCACAGCCACGGCAGCAGCGGCAGTCCGACCACCACCAGGACGCCCAGGGCCACCAGCGCGACGAGGCGCAGATCGAGGCCGCCGCCGTCACCGTCCACGGCCCCGGCCGCCCCCTGGTCCTGGGCGCACCCGCCGAGCTTCTTCTCCTGCGGGGTGCAGCTCTGCGAGGCGCTCGGCACCGCCGAGGGCTGCGCCGACGCGTCGGCCGTGGGCTGCGCCGACGGGGTCGCCGCCCCGCCCGCGGACTGCTGCCGGGCGTAGTCCGGCACCGTGCCGCGCGAGGGCGTCGGCTCGAAGCGGACCCAGCCGGCTCCCTCGAAGTACAGCTCGGGCCACGCGTGGGCGTCCCGGATGCCGACCGACACGGAGCCGTCCGGCTGCGGGGTGCCCGGCATGAAGCCGACCGCGACCCGGGCCGGGATGCCGAGGGAGCGGGCCATCGCCGCCATCGAGAAGGAGAAGTGGATGCAGAAGCCCCGCTTGTCCTTCAGGAAGCGGGAGACCGCCCCGACGCCCGTGCCCGAGTCGACCGACACGTCGTAGCGGAAGCCGCCGTCCTCGGCGAACCAGTCCTGCAGCCGCACTGCCCGTTCGTAGTCGCTGCCCGCGCCGCGGGTGACCTCCAGGGCCGTCGCCTTCACATCGGCCGGCAGTGAGGCCGGCACCCGGGTGTACTCCCGGCGCAGCTTCTCCGGCGCCGCCGGGGCCGCCGCCAGCTGTTCGCCGGTCGGCCGCACGTCCAGGCTGGTCACCGAGTAGCGGGCGCCGCGCGTGGTCTGCCCGTTGTCGCCGACCAGCATCCGGCCGGCCGGTTCGTAGCGCCAGCTGCCGCCGAGGGAGACCCGGGACGCCGGGTACGGCATCGGCAGCCACTTCTGCTCGTACCGGGCGTCGGCCACGAAGTTGCTGGTGACCTCGGAGAAGCGCACGTCCTGGGCGAGGCCGTCCGGCCACGGCAGCTGCTCGGGCACGTCCTCGATCGGGCGGACCGAGGACTTCCAGGAGGTGCCGTCGAACTGGTCGAGCGCGACGAGCCGCAGATAGAGACCGTCCCTGTCGGTGGCGTTGGTGCGGTAGCGCAGGACCTCCCGGTCCTCCGGCTGGCGCAGGTCGTTCTGCAGCGAGACCAGCGGGTTCACCGCCGAGATCGTGCCGCCCTTGCCGCCCCGGCCGTCTCCGTCCGCGCCGCCGCCGCCGAGGACGCCGCCGCCCAGACCGGGCAGTGCGAACGGCACCAGGAGCGCCACGCCCAGGGTGACCGCGCCGATCCGCACCCCGGTGCGGGCCGGGGCGGACGCCGCCCCGCCCTCGCCGAGCGGCGAACCCGACCGGCCGGAGCGCTGTGCCCCGCCGAACACCCGGCCCCAGGCCGACAGCCGGTCCCGGCCCTCGGTGAGGAGCAGCACCAGATAACCGGCCGCCGCGCACAGGAAGGCGAACAGACCGGCGCCGCCGCCGGAGAGCCCGGCGGCCACCGAGTACAGCGCGAGCAGCGGCAGTCCCGCCGGGGCCGCGTTGCGGAAGGTCACCGCGAGCGTGTCCACCAGGAGCCCGATCGCGGCGACGCCGGTGACCAGGAGCAGCCGGATGCCGGGCGTGTTCGGCGCCGGCGGCGCGTACGTCCCGACGTCGTTCACCCCCGCCTCGAAGAGGGATCCGAAGGCGGTGAACGCGTCCGGGCCGGGCAGCACCCCGAGGACCGCCTGCTCGCGGACGAAGATCACCGTCAGGACGAGCAGGGTGAGCACCGTCTGGGCGGCGATCGTCAGCGGCCGGGCCAGCGGCACCCGCCGGGTCACCGCGCCGACCGCGCTCTGCAGGGCGAGCACGAGCGCCGCCGTGAAGATCCAGGTGGCCGGTCTGACCAGCGGCAGCAGCGCGAGGGATGCCGCGAGGGTTGCGAAGAAGGCCGCGAGCGTCAGCCGCGTCCGCCCGCTCATGACCAACCTCCGTAGGTGTCGGCGCCGGCGGCCTGCGCGGCCGCGCCGCCCGCCTGCTGCCACAGATCGCCGAGCCGCATGCCCGGCGACACGGCGAAGGCCTGCCAGCCGGCCTCCCGCAGCCGGCGCAGCCGGTCCTCGACCGCCCCGGCGACGGCGCCGCCGGTCAGCCAGGTGCCGGAGTCGAGCACGAAGGCGACCGCCGCCCCGCCGCGGTGCCGCATCCGGGCCACGAGCGCCGCCTGCTCCTCGTCGAGATCGCCGAGGAACGCGACGAGCAGCCCCTCGTGCCCGCCGCGCAGCACGTCGTAGGCGCGGGAGAGCCCGCCGCCCTCCGAGTGGTCGACGACCGCGAGGGTGTCCAGCATCAGCCCGGCGGCCTCGGCCGAGTCCTGGCCCGCCCCGGCGAAGCCCTCCGCGCCTTCGCCGGGCACGGTGCTGCCGGTGTCGGTGAGGAGGCGCACCGCGTAGCCCCGCTCCAGCATGTGGGTGAGCACCGAGGCGGCGCCGGAGACGGCCCATTCGAAGGCCGAGTCGGGGCCGCCGCCCTCGTAGGCGAGGTCCCGGGTGTCGAGCAGCACCGTGCAGCGGGCCCGCTGCGGCTGCTCCTCGCGGCGCACCATCAGCTCGCCGTAGCGGGCGGTGGAGCGCCAGTGGACCCGGCGCAGGTCGTCGCCGTGCCGGTAGGCGCGCGGAATGATGTCGTCGTCCCCGGCGAGCGCGAGCGCCCGCTGCTGCCCCTCCCCGTACCCGGCGGACTCGCCGGCGAGCTTGACCGGCGGGAGGGGTTCGGTGCGGGGGATGACGGTGAGCGTGTCGTAGGCGCTGAAGGAGCGGGTCAGCTCGCACATCCCGAAGGGGTCGGTGAGCCGCAGCATCAGCGGGCCGAGCGGAAAGCGTCCGCGCAGGTCGGAGCGGACCCGGTAGGACACCTCGCGGCGGCCGCCCGCCTCGACCCGGTCGAGCACGAACCGGGGCCGCGGCCCCAGCATGTACGGCACGTGGTCCTGGAGCATCAGCAGACCGGTGGGCATCCGGGACACGTTGTCCATCCGGAGATGGACCCGGGCCTCGGTGCCGGTCTCGACCCGCTCCGGGGCGAGCCGGCGGCCGGCCGCGACCCGGTGGCGGGTGCGGTGCAGCACGACGACGCAGACCAGCGGCAGCACGGCGAGCAGCAGCCCGACGCGCAGCAGATCGCCCTGGCCGAGCACATAGGCGCAGACGGCGGCGGCGACCCCGGCGGCGAGGAAGGACCGGCCGCGGGTGGTGAGCCCGCCCAGGGCGGCCCGCAGGCTGCCCCGCTCCCCGTCCTGCCACTGCCCCGGGGGCTGCCCCTGCGGAGCGGCGGCGCTCATCACGGCCGCCGGACGCCGGGCTGCTGCTGGCCGTAGTACGGGCCGGAGGGCTGCGCCGGCGGCACCTGCGGCGCGGCGGCCGGCACGGGGGTGCGCTGGAGGATGTCCTGGACGACCTGCTCCGCGGTGCGGCGGCCCAGCTGGGCCTGCGCGGTGGGCAGCAGCCGGTGGGCGAGCACCGGGGCGGCGAGCGCCTGGACGTCGTCGGGCAGCACGTACTCCCGGCCGCTGAGCGCGGCCGAGGCCTTCGCGGCCCGCAGCAGGTGCAGCGTGGCACGCGGGGAGGCGCCGAGCCGCAGCTCCGGGTGGGTGCGGGTGGCGGCGACCAGATCCACCGCGTACCGCTTGACGGCCTCGGCGACATGCACCGCGCGGACCGCCTCGATCAGCTTGAGCACGTCATGGGCGTGCGCCACCGGCTGGAGGTCGTCGAGCGGCGAGACCGAGCCGTGGATCCCGAGCATCTTCAGCTCGGCCTCGGCGTTCGGATAGCCGATGGAGACCCGGGCCATGAAGCGGTCGCGCTGGGCCTCGGGCAGCGGGTAGGTGCCCTCCATCTCCACCGGGTTCTGGGTGGCCACCACCATGAACGGGCTGGGCAGCTCGTACGTCTGGCCGTCCACCGTGACCTGGCGCTCCTCCATGGACTCCAGGAGCGCGGACTGGGTCTTGGGCGAGGCCCGGTTGATCTCGTCGCCGATCACGATCTGCGCGAAGATCGCGCCCGGCTTGAACTCGAACTCGCGCCGCTGCTGGTCGAAGATCGACACACCCGTGATGTCCGAGGGCAGCAGGTCGGGCGTGAACTGGATCCGGCGGACCGAGCAGTCGATGGACCGTGCCAGCGTCTTGGCCAGCATGGTCTTGCCGACGCCGGGCACGTCCTCGATGAGGAGATGTCCCTCGGCGAGCAGCACGGTCAGCGCAATCCGTACGACCTCGGGCTTGCCCTCGATCACGCTCTCCACCGACCCGCGCACCCGCTCCGCGGTCGTGGTCAGATCTGTGAGGCTCGCTCGGTCGTCATAGGTCGTCACCCGGCCCTCCTCGGCCCATTTCGCAGCACAGACACCTGCCCCCGGCGCGAGGGCCGGGGGGTGTCACGTGTGCATTCTTGTTGCCGTGACCGGGTCGTGTCACTTGCCTGCGGCAGGCCTGTGGATAACTCGGGGCGAATTGCCGGGGTTTGCGGGCTTGCGCCGGGCGGGACGCGGCTGAAACAGCCGGTCTACGCGCCGGGTTGTGCCGGGTCCACCTCGCGCAGCAGGCCCGAGGTCACGTCGAAGACGAAGCCCCGCACGTCGTCCGTGTACGGCAGGAACGGGGAGGTGCGCACCCGCTGCATCGACTGCCGGACGTCCTGCTCGACGTCCCGGAAGGCCTCCACGGCCCAGGCCGGACGCTGTCCGACCTCGTCCTCCAGCTCGTGCCGGAAGTCCTCGGTGAGGGACTCCAGACCGCAGTTGGTGTGGTGCACCAGCATCACGCTGCGGGTGCCGAGCGCCCGCTGGCTGATCGTGAGCGAGCGGATCACGTCGTCGGTGACCACACCGCCCGCGTTGCGGATGGTGTGACAGTCGCCGAGTTCCAGGCCGAGCGCGGCGTGCAGGTCGAGACGGGCGTCCATGCAGGCGACCACGGCGACGCGCCGCACGGGCCGCGCGTCCATTCCCGGGTCGGTGAACTCGGCGGCGTAACGCGCGTTGGCCTCGACGAGACGGCCGATGACCGGGCTCTCGGTGCCCGTCGCGTCGGCGGGGTGGTGCGCAGAGGTCGACATGCGTTCGACGGTAGTGGTCACAGGGTGCCGGAGTCCGCTGTGAGAGCGGACAAAGAGTCGCAATGAACCCTGTTGTGAGCGAACCCACAGCGCTTCGCGACCAGGGCCGACCGGGTGAACGTCGCGAATCGTCCGACGGCCCCGTCCGGGGCGCGCGGCGCGCCAGCCGATTGGTTGACCGGCGGGTCCGGTGGACTAGAGTGACGCGAAGTTCACGGAGACATCGAGCGATTTCAGCCGATTCTCCCCATATACGCGGCGGTACCCACGGCTCGGCCCCTTCCGCTCGCCGGCGGTGCCTGTCCCGCCGGATCTGAGAGGGCGCAGTGAGCAACGACCGACATGTCCCGGTGATGCTCCAGCGGTGCCTGGACATGTTGGCACCCGCTCTTGAGCAGCCCGGTGCGGTCGTCGTCGACTGCACCCTGGGACTCGGCGGACACAGTGAGGCGCTCCTCCGGCGCTTCCCCGAGGCCCGGCTCGTCGCCCTCGACCGCGACAAGGAGGCACTGCGCCTCTCCGGCGAGCGGCTCGCCCCGTACGGCGAGCGCGCCACCCTCGTCCACGCCGTGTACGACGAACTGCCCGAGGTCCTCGACCGGCTCGGCATCCCCCGCGTCGCCGGCGTCCTCTTCGACCTCGGCGTCTCCTCCATGCAGCTCGACGAGGCCGACCGCGGCTTCGCCTACGCGCAGGACGCCCCGCTCGACATGCGCATGGACCAGACGACCGGCATCAGCGCCGCCGAGGTCCTCAACACCTACCCGGCCGGCGAGCTCGTCCGCATCCTGCGCGCCTACGGCGAGGAGAAGCAGGCCAAGCGGATCGTCTCCGCCATCGTGCGCGAGCGCGAGAAGGAGCCCTTCACCAACAGCGCCCGTCTGGTCGAGCTGATCCGTGACTCCCTCCCGCAGGCCGCCAAGCGCACCGGCGGCAACCCCGCCAAGCGCACCTTCCAGGCCCTGCGCATCGAGGTCAACGGCGAGCTGTCGGTCCTGGAGCGGGCGATCCCGGCGGCCGTCAAGGCCCTCGCCGTCGGCGGCCGGATCGCCGTCCTCTCGTACCACTCCCTGGAGGACCGGCTGGTCAAGCAGGTCTTCGCGGCGGGCGCCGCGACCACCGCGCCGCCCGGCCTCCCCGTCGTACCCGAGCAGTACCAGCCCCGCCTGAAGCTCCTCACCCGCGGCGCCGAGCTCCCCACCGAGGAGGAGATCGCCGAGAACCGCCGGGCGGCCCCCGCGCGTCTCAGGGGTGCGGAGCGGATCAGGGAGGACGTGCAGCCGTGAGCCAGAAGGGGCCGCTCGAAGGACGGGCCGCCCGGCTCGGCCGGTTCATGCCGTCCGGGCCGAGCACCGCGGCCCGGACCCCCTTCGTCCTGCTCGTCGTCCTGCTCCTCGGCGGCGGCCTGATCACCCTGCTGCTGCTCAACTCCGCCCTCAACCAGGGCTCCTTCAAGCTCAGCGAGCTGAAGAAGAAGACCACCGAGCTCACCGACGAGGAGCAGGCGCTCCAGCACGACGTGGACGACAGCGCCGCCCCCGACGCCCTGGAGCGCCGGGCCCGCGAGCTCGGCATGGTCCCCGGCGGCGGCCCCGCCTTCCTCGACCCCGACGGCAGGGTCCGCGGCGTTCCCTCGGTGGCCGTCTCCCCGAAGCCCTCGCCCAGGCCCACTCCGCCGGCCACGGCCGCCACCCCGCCGGCCGGCCCGCCCGCGAGCCAGGCCCCCGCGACCCAGCCCCCCGCCTCGACGCAGGCGCAGCCGACCGGCACCGCGAGCCCGACGCCCGCGCCGCCCGCCGCGCCGCCCGTCGCCCCCACCGCGACCGCCCCGACGACCACCGGCAGGTGACCCGTGCCCTCCAAGGAGCCCCCGCGCCGCCGTGTCCCCGGCCCCGCCCGGCCCGCGCGCCCCCGCCCCGCCGCCTCCGGCCGGCCCGCCCAGCGGCCCGCCCCGCGCTCCGCGCCGCCCCGGCGCCCGGCACCGCGCCCTGCCCCGAAGGCCCGCACCATCCGGCTCGGCAGCCCCAAGCCCCGGCTCCGTCTGGTCTCGCTCGGCCTCACCCTGGTCCTGCTGGTCTTCGTGGTGCGGCTGCTCCAGGTCCAGGCCGTCGACGCCAACGCGTACGCCGCCAAGGCCGAGAAGCACCGCTACCAGGAGTACACGCTCTCCGCCGACCGCGGTGAGATCACCGACCGCAACGGGGTCGCGCTCGCCGCCAGCGTCGACGCGTACGACGTGACCGCCGACCCCAAGCTGTTCACGCCCGAGGAGTCCAAGGTCAAGGACGCCCCGGAACAGGCCGCCGCGCTGCTCGCCCCGCTCCTCGGCAGGCCGCCCGCCGAGCTCGCCAAGAAGCTGCGCACCCCCAGGTCCCGCTACACGATGCTCGCCCGCAAGCAGACCCCGCAGGTCTGGAACCAGATCAAGGACCTCAAGAAGGTCTACGAGCAGAAGGCGAAGCCCGCCAACGGCGGCAACGGGATCAATCTGCTCGGCGGCGTCCTCGGCGAGCCCAGCACCAAGCGCGTGTACCCGAACGGCGAACTCGCCGCCGGGATACTGGGTTACGTCAACGCCGAGGGCCGCGGGGCCGGCGGCGTGGAGTCCATGCTCGACAAGGAGCTCGCCGGCAAGGACGGCAAGATCCGCTACGCCCAGTCCGGCGGCCGCCGGGTGCCCACCGCGGGCTCCCAGGGCACCCCGGCCGTCCCCGGCTCGGACATCGAGCTCACCATCGACCGGGACATCCAGTGGGCCGCACAGCAGGCCATCACCGAGCAGGTGAGGAAGGTCAAGGCCGACCGCGGCTACGTCGTCGTCCAGGACACCCGCACCGGCGAGGTGCTCGCCATGGCCAACGCCCCCGGCTTCGACCCGAACGACCTCTCCCAGGCCAACGCCACCGCCATGGGCAACGCCGCCCTCCAGGACGCCTACGAGCCCGGCTCGACCGCCAAGGTCATGTCCATGGCCGCCGTCCTGGAGCAGGGCGCCGCCACGCCGGACACCAAGGTCACCGTGCCCAACCGGCTGCACCGCGGCGACCGCCTCTTCAAGGACGACGTCGACCACGAGACCTGGTACCTGACGCTCAACGGCGTCCTCGCCAAGTCCAGCAACATCGGCACCATCCTGGCCACCGGCCAGCTCGGCAGGACCCAGCCCGAGGCCAACAAGGTGCTCTACGACTACCTGCGCAAGTTCGGCGTCGGCCGCCCCACCGGGCTCGGCTACCCCGGCGAGACCCCCGGCATCCTCGCCAAGCCGCAGGACTGGTCGACCTCCCAGCAGTACACGATCCCGTTCGGCCAGGGCCTCTCCCTCAGCGCCATGCAGGCCGCCTCCGTCTACTCGACCATCGCCAACGGCGGCGTCCGGATCGAACCCAGCCTGGTGCGCGGCACCAAGGGCCCCGACGGGCGCTTCACCCCCGCGCCCGAGCCGAAGCAGAGCCGGGTGGTCAGCGAGAAGACCGCCACCACCCTCGCGCAGATGCTGGAGTCCGTCGTCGACGACGAGGAGGGCACCGGCAAGCGGGCCGCCATCCCCGGCTACCGCGTCGCCGGCAAGACCGGCACCGCCAACCGGGTCGACCCCGAGACCGGGCGCTACAAGGGCTACACCGCCTCCTTCGCCGGCTTCGCACCGGCCGACCAGCCCCGTGTCACCGTCTACTGCGCCGTCCAGAACCCCACCAAGGGCAAGGAGTACTTCGGCGGCCAGCTCTGCGGACCCATCTACAAGAAGGTCATGGAGTTCGCCCTCAAGACCCTGCACGTCCCGCCGACCGGCAGCGGCCCCGCCCGGCTCCCGGTGACGTTCCAGCCCTGAAAGCCGCAACCCGCACAGCCGCAACACCGCACAGTCGCGACACCGCGTGAATCTCCGGGAGCACCAGTGAGAACGATCACCCCACATTCCGGGAACCGGAAAACGGACTCCGGCGACGCCATGGCCCGATTTAGCCCTGCGCAGGGTGCGCCCGGTACGCTCACCGCCGTGCCACACGCTGATCAGTCCCGAACCACCCCGCCCCGCCCGGAGCGGCTCCGCCCGACACCCCTGGGCGAGCTCGCCGACCGGCTGGGCACCGAGATCTCCGCCGCCGGGCGCGGCGTCGAGGTCTCGGGCATCACCCACGACTCGCGGGCGGTCCGCCCCGGCGACGTGTACGCGGCGCTGCCCGGCGCCCGCGCGCACGGCGCCGACTTCGTCGCCCAGGCCGCCGGCCTCGGCGCCGTCGCGGTCCTGACCGACCCGGCGGGCGCCGAACGCGCCGCCGCGACCGGCCTGCCGGTCCTCGCGGTCGACGACCCGCGCGGCCGGATGGGCGAGCTCGCCGCCGAGATCTACGGGCGGCCCGGCGAGGACCTGCTGCAGATCGGCATCACCGGCACCTCCGGCAAGACCACCACGGCCTACCTCGTCGAGGGAGGGCTGCGCGGCGCCGGGAAGCACACCGGTCTGGTCGGCACCGTCGAGATGCGGATCGGCGACGAGCGCATCAAGTCCGAGCGCACCACCCCCGAAGCCACCGACCTCCAGGCCCTGTTCGCGGTCATGCGCGAACGCGCCGTCGAGGCGGTCGCCATGGAGGTCTCCAGCCACGCCCTGGTGCTCGGCCGGGTCGACGGCTGCGTCTTCGACGTCGCCGTCTTCAACAACCTGAGCCCGGAGCACATGGAGTTCCACTCCGACATGGAGGACTACTTCCAGGCCAAGGCACGCCTGTTCACCCCGGCGCGCAGCCGGCGCGGCGTGGTCAACCTCGACGACGCCTACGGCCGCCGGCTCGCCAAGGAGGCGGCCGTCCCGGTCGTCACCTTCTCCGCCACTGGTGCCGCGGACGCCGACTGGCGCGCCGAGGACGTGGTCACCGGCGCCGCCGACTCCACCTTCACGGTCACCGGCCCGGACGGCGTACGGATCTCCGCCACCGCCCCGCTGCCCGGCCCGTTCAACGTGGCCAACACCCTCGCCGCGATCGTCACCCTCGCCACCGCCGGCATCGACCCGCAGACCGCCGCCGACGGCGTCGCCGCCGTCCCGGGGGTGCCCGGGCGTCTGGAGAAGGTCGACGCGGGCCAGCCGTACCTCGCGGTCGTCGACTACGCGCACAAGACGGACGCCGTCGAGTCCGTCCTGCGCTCGCTGCGCGAGGTCACCCGCGGCCGGCTGCACGTCGTCATCGGCTGCGGCGGCGACCGCGACACCACCAAACGCGGCCCGATGGGCGCCGCCGCCGCGCGGCTCGCCGACACCGCCGTGCTCACCTCCGACAACCCGCGCTCCGAGGACCCGCTCGCGATCCTCACCGCGATGCTCGCCGGAGCCGCCGAGGTGCCGCGGGAGGAGCGCGGCACGGTCCTCGTGGACGCTGACCGCGCCGCCGCCATCGCCGCGGCCGTGGCCCGCGCCGAGCCCGGCGACACCGTCCTGGTCGCGGGCAAGGGCCACGAGCAGGGCCAGGAGACCGCCGGCGTGGTCCGCCCCTTCGACGACCGTCAGGTCCTGCGCGAGGCGATCGTCAGCCGGCAGAGCCGCCGGCAGGACGCGTCCGGTCACCAGGACGCGCCCGGTCACCAGGACGCACCCCGTCAGCAGGACGCAGCCCGTCACCAGAACAGTCAGGGATGAAGCAGTGATCGCCCTCTCCCTCGCCGAGATCGCCGAAATCGTCGGCGGGCAGGCGTACGACATACCGGATCCGGCCACTCCGGTCACCGGTCCGGTCGTCATCGACTCCCGTGAGGTGAAGCCCGGCAGCCTGTTCGCCGCCTTCGCCGGAGAACGGGTCGACGGCCACGACTACGCGGCCCGGGCCGTCGAGGCGGGCGCCGTGGCCGTGCTGGCCGCCCGCCCCGTCGGTGTGCCCGCCATCGTCGTCGACGACGTCCAGACGGCGCTCGGGGCCCTCGCCCGCGCGGTCGTCGAACGCCTCGGCACCGATGTCGTCGCCCTCACCGGCTCGGCCGGCAAGACCTCCACCAAGGACCTCATCGCCCAGGTCCTCCAGCGGCACGCGCCGACCGTGTGGACGCCCGGCTCCCTCAACAACGAGATCGGGCTGCCCCTCACCGCGCTCACCGCCGGACCCGAGACCCGCCACCTCGTCCTGGAGATGGGAGCGCGCGGAATCGGCCACATCCGCTACCTCACCGGGCTCACCCCGCCCCGTATCGGACTCGTCCTCAACGTCGGCACCGCCCACATCGGCGAGTTCGGCGGCCGCGAGCAGATCGCCGAGGCGAAGGGCGAGCTCGTCGAGGCCCTGCCCTCCGCCGAGGAGGGCGGGATCGCGGTCCTCAACGCCGACGACCTCCTGGTGCGCGCGATGGCGAGCCGCACCAAGGCCCGCGTCGTCCTGTTCGGAGAGTCGGACGAAGCGGCCGTACGTGCCGAGAACGTGCGCCTCACGGAAACCGGACAGCCCTCTTTCACGCTTCGCACACCCACCGGGTGCAGCGACGTGACCTTGCGCCTGTACGGTGAGCACCACGTGTCGAACGCGCTCGCCGCGGCCGCCGTCGCCCATGAGCTGGGCATGCCCGTCGAGGAGATCGCCACCGCGCTCTCCGAGGCAGGCACCCTGTCGCGCTGGCGCATGGAGGTCACCGAGCGTCCGGACGGCGTGACGATCGTCAACGACGCCTACAACGCGAACCCCGAGTCCATGCGAGCCGCCCTGCGCGCGCTCGCGGCCATGGGCAGGCCCGTACAGGCCAGGGGCTCCCGTACGTGGGCGGTGCTCGGCAAGATGGCCGAGCTCGGAGACGAGTCGCTCGCCGAGCACGACGCGGTCGGACGGCTCGCCGTCCGGCTCAACGTCAGCAAGCTCGTCGCGGTCGGGGACAGGGAAGCGTCCTGGCTGCAACTGGGCGCCTATAACGAGGGTTCGTGGGGTGAGGAGTCGGTGCACGTGTCCGACGCGCAGGCGGCGGTCGACCTGTTGCGCAGTGAGCTGCGCCCGGGGGACATCGTCCTGGTGAAGGCTTCCAGGTCGGTGGGTCTGGAGCGGGTCGCCCTGGCACTGCTCGAGAACGGTGCCGAGGGTGAGGTCGCCGGCCGATGAGGCAGATCCTCTTCGCGGGGGCCATCGGGCTCTTCCTGACCCTGACCGGCACCCCGCTGTTCATCAAGCTGCTGGCCCGCAAGGGATACGGGCAGTTCATCCGGGACGACGGCCCGCGCACCCACGGCAGCAAGAAGGGCACGCCCACCATGGGCGGCATCTCCTTCATCCTGGCCACGCTCATCGCGTACGCGCTCACCAAGGTCATCACCGGTGAGGACCCGACGTACTCGGGCGTCCTGGTGCTGTTCCTGATGGCGGGCATGGGCCTGGTCGGCTTCCTGGACGACTACATCAAGATCGTCAAGCAGCGCTCGCTGGGTCTGCGGGCCAAGGCGAAGATGGCCGGCCAGCTGATCGTCGGCATCACGTTCGCCGTGCTCTCGCTGCAGTTCGCCGACCTGCGCGGCAACACCCCGGCCTCCACGAAGCTGTCCTTCATCACCGACTTCGGCTGGTCCATCGGCCCGGTGCTGTTCGTGCTCTGGGCGCTCTTCATGATCCTGGCCATGTCCAACGGCGTGAACCTGACGGACGGTCTGGACGGTCTGGCGGCCGGCGCCTCGGTGATGGTCTTCGGCGCGTACACGTTCATCGGCCTCTGGCAGTTCCAGGAGTCGTGCGCCAACGCCATGACCCTGACCAACCCCAACGCCTGCTTCGAGGTGCGCGACCCGCTCGACCTCGCGGTCGTCGCCTCCGCCCTGATGGGCGCCTGCTTCGGCTTCCTGTGGTGGAACACCGCGCCGGCCAAGATCTTCATGGGCGACACCGGTTCGCTGGCCCTCGGCGGCGCGCTCGTCGGCCTCGCCATCTGCTCGCGCACCGAGCTGCTGCTCGCACTGCTCGGCGGTCTGTTCGTGCTGATCACGATGTCCGTGGTCATCCAGGTCAGCGCCTTCAAGATGACCGGCAAGCGGGTCTTCCGGATGGCGCCGCTCCATCACCACTTCGAGATGAAGGGCTGGTCCGAAGTACTCGTGGTGGTCCGGTTCTGGATCATTCAGGGCATGTGCGTCATCGTGGGTCTGGGGATCTTCTACGCGGGATGGGCAGCCGAAAAGTGAGCGATCAGCCGGACTGGCAGGGCAAGCACGTCACCGTCGCCGGGCTCGGCGTGAGCGGCATCCCCGCCGCCCGCGCCCTGCACGGCCTGGGCGCGGTCGTCACGGTCGTCAACGACGGCGACGACGAGCGCTCCCGGGCCCAGGCGGCCGAACTGGAGGCGGCGGGGATCACCGTCCGCCTCGGCGACGGGGCCACCCTGCCGGCCGGCACCGAGCTCATCGTCACCGCGCCGGGCTGGCAGCCCGACAAGCCCCTCTTCCAGGCCGCCCAGGCGGCCGGCGTGGAGATCTGGGGCGACGTCGAGCTGGCCTGGCGCCTGCGCGGCCCCGACGCCGCGCCGTGGCTCGCGGTCACCGGCACCAACGGCAAGACCACGACCGTGCGGATGCTCGCCTCCATCCTGGAGGCGGCCGGCCTCAGGACCGCCGCCGTCGGCAACATCGGCGTCTCGCTCCTCGACGCCGTCCTCGGCGAGGAGAAGTACGACGTGCTCGCCGTCGAGCTCTCCAGCTACCAGCTGCACTGGGCGCCCTCGCTGCGCGCCCACTCGGCCGCCGTGCTCAACCTGGCACCCGACCACCTCGACTGGCACGGCTCCATGGACGCGTACGCCGCCGACAAGGGCCGGGTGTACGAGGGCAACCAGGTCGCCTGCGTCTACAACGTGGCCGACCCGGTGACCGAGGAGCTGGTCATCGAGGCCGACGTCGAGGAGGGCTGCCGGGCCATCGGCTTCACCCTCGGCACCCCCGGCCCCTCGCAGCTCGGCGTGGTCGACGACATCCTCGTCGACCGGGCCTTCGTCGAGAACCGGCAGAAGAACGCCCAGGAGCTCGCCCAGATCTCCGACGTCCGGCCGCCGGCCCCGCACAACATCGCCAACGCGCTCGCCGCCGCCGCCCTCGCCCGCGCCTTCGGCGTGGAGCCGCAGGCCGTACGCGACGGGCTGCGCGCCTTCCGGCCCGACCCGCACCGGATCGAACTGGTCGAGGAGATCCAGGGCGTCGTCTACATCGACGACTCCAAGGCCACCAACACCCACGCCACCGAGGCGTCGTTGGCGTCCTACGACCCGATCGTCTGGATCGCCGGCGGCCTCGCCAAGGGCGCCACCTTCGACGAGCTCGTCCAGAAGTCGGCGAAGCGGCTGCGCGGTGTCGTCCTGATCGGCCGGGACCGCGCCCTGATCCGCGAAGCGCTGACGCGACACGCCCCCGAGGTCCCGGTGGTGGACCTCGACCGGACCGACACTGGGGCGATGTCGGCGGCGGTCCAGGAGGCGGCGGCGCTCGCCGAGCCGGGGGACACGGTCCTCCTGGCCCCGGCCTGTGCGTCGATGGACATGTTCGCCAACTACAACAAGCGGGGCGAGGCCTTCGCGGACGCCGTCCGCGCCCTCGCCGCCACCGGCGACGCCTGACCTGACCAGCACGGCGGTCCGGCCGCGCCGGACACGACTGGAGGGGACAGCGACCATGCCGAGCAGCAGAACCGCCGGGACGACGCGCCGGCCGTCCGCCGCACGCGGCGCCGGCCGCGCCCCCGCGGCCCCCCGGAAGCCCCGCGGGGGCCCGAGGGGCCTCAGGGGGTTCCCCGAGCGGGCGCGCAGGGCCTGGGACCGGCCGCTCACCGCGTACTACGTGATCGTCGGCGCCGGACTGCTCATCACCGCGCTCGGCCTGGTGATGGTCTACTCCGCGTCGATGATCACGGCACTCCGCTACGACCTGGTGCCCTCGTACTTCTTCCGCAAGCAGTTCTTCGCGGCCCTGCTCGGCGCGGGCCTGCTGTTCCTGGCCTCCCGGATGCCGGTGAAGCTGCACCGGGCGCTCGCCTACCCGATCCTGGTCGGCGCCATCTTCCTGATGGTGCTCGTGCAGGTGCCCGGGATAGGAGTCGCGGTCGGCGGCAACCAGAACTGGATCCCGGTGGTCGGCCCCTTCATGCTCCAGCCCAGCGAGTTCGGCAAGCTGGCGCTGATCCTTTGGGGCGCCGATCTGCTGGCCCGCAAACAGGACATGAAGCTGCTCACGCAGTGGAAGCACATGCTGGTGCCGCTGGTCCCCGGGGCCTTCCTGCTGCTCGGCCTCATCATGCTGGGCGGTGACATGGGCACGGCGATCATCCTCACCGCGATCCTGTTCGGCCTGCTGTGGACCGCGGGCGCGCCCACCCGGCTCTTCGTCGGGGTCCTGGTCGTCGCCGGCCTCATCGGCGGACTGCTCATCAAGACCAGCCCGCACCGGCTGGAGCGCTTCGGCTGCCTCGGCGCCAGCGACCCGGGCGGCGCGGGAGACCCGTGCTGGCAGGCCGCGCACGGCATCTACGCGCTCGCCTCGGGCGGATGGTTCGGTTCCGGACTCGGGGCAAGTGTGGAGAAATGGGGTCAACTCCCCGAAGCGCACACCGACTTCATCTTCGCCGTCACCGGGGAGGAACTGGGTCTTGCGGGGACGCTGTCGGTGCTCGCCCTGTTCGCGGCTCTAGGCTATGCGGGTATCCGCGTGGCCGGAGGCACGGAGGACCCCTTCGTCAGGTATGCCGCGGGAGGCGTGACCACCTGGATCACGGCGCAGGCCGTGATCAACATCGGTGCGGTGCTCGGTCTGCTGCCGATCGCCGGAGTCCCGCTCCCGCTGTTCTCCTACGGGGGTTCGGCCCTGCTGCCGACCATGTTCGCCGTCGGGATCCTGATCGCCTTCGCACGACAGGAACCCGCCGCGAGAGCGGCCCTGGCCATGCGCCGCCCCGGCTGGGGCAAGCGGGCCGGGGGGAGATGGAAGTCGATGCGACGGCGCGTCAAGAAGCGTCCGTCCGGAGAGCGGTGAATTTCGGTGCATGTCGTACTCGCCGGCGGAGGTACCGCCGGCCACATCGAGCCCGCGCTCGCCCTCGCGGACGCCCTGCGCAGGCAGGACCCCTCCGTGGGGATCACGGCGCTGGGCACGGAGAAGGGCCTGGAGACCCGGCTGGTGCCCGAGCGCGGCTACGAGCTGGCGCTCATCCCGGCCGTGCCGCTGCCCCGCAAACCCACCCCCGAGCTGATCACCGTCCCCGGACGGCTGCGCGGCACCATCAAGGCGGCGGAGCAGGTCCTGGAGCGCACCAAGGCGGACTGTGTGGTCGGCTTCGGCGGCTACGTGGCCCTGCCCGGCTATCTGGCCGCCAAGCGGCTCGGCGTGCCGATCGTGGTCCACGAGGCCAACGCCCGGCCCGGCCTGGCCAACAAGATCGGCTCGCGCTACGCCGCCGGGGTCGCCGTCGCCACCCCGGACTCCAAGCTCCGCAACGCCCGTTACATCGGCATCCCGCTGCGGCACACCATCGCGACCCTCGACCGCGCCCGGATGCGCCCCGAGGCGCGCGCCGCGTTCGGTCTCGACCCCAACCTGCCGACCCTGCTGGTCTCCGGCGGCTCGCAGGGCGCCCGCCGGCTCAACGAGGTCATCCAGCAGATCGCCCCGGTGCTCCAGCGCTCCGGCATCCAGATCCTGCACGCGGTCGGCCCGAAGAATGAACTGCCGCGTGTCGACAACATGCCCGGAATGCCGCCGTACGTGCCGGTACCGTACGTGGACCGGATGGATCTCGCGTACGCCGCCGCCGACATGATGCTTTGCCGCGCGGGCGCGATGACCGTCGCCGAGCTCTCCGCCGTCGGACTGCCGGCCGCCTACGTCCCGCTGCCCATCGGCAACGGCGAACAGCGGCTCAACGCCCAGCCGGTGGTCAAGGCCGGCGGTGGACTCCTCGTCGACGACGCGGAACTGTCGCCGCAGTGGGTGCAGACCAACGTCCTGCCCGTACTGGCCGATCCGCACCGTCTGTACGAGATGTCCCGCGCCGCCGCCGAGTTCGGCCGCCGGGACGCCGACGAGCTGCTCGTCGGCATGGTGTACGAGGCGATCGCCGCCCGCGGGCGCTAGCGCGGGCGAGCGAGCCGAAGGGGCGCGCGGCTGTCGAAAGGGAGACCGCGCGCAGGCGGCGAGGAACGAGCCGTCGAGCACGATCGACCGTCGACAGGCGCACAAGCGCCCCTGAGGTGAGTCGAGCCCGCAATGAAAGGGAGAGCGCGGTGGCAGCGAAGAGCAGGTCCGAGGGCTCCGCGCCGCGACCGGGCCGGCCGGGCACCAGGAACCTCCGGGTGCCCGGCCCGCGGGTCCTCCTGATCGCCCTCGGCGCCGTCCTCCTGGTGGCCGGCGGCGTCTGGGCGCTCTACGGCTCCGACTGGTTCCGGGTCGAGCGGGTCGGCACCACCGGCACGAAGGTGCTCACCCCGGACGAGGTCGAGCGTGTCGCGGCGGTCCCGCTCGGCGCGCCGCTCGTCTCCGTCGACACCGACGCCATCGAGGCCCGGCTGCGCGAGCGGCTGCCGCGGATCGACTCCGTGGAGGTCGAGCGCTCCTGGCCGCACGGAATCGGTCTGAAAGTGACGGAACGTCGCCCCGTCCTGCTCCTCGAAAACGGCGGAAAGTTCGACGAAGTGGACGCCGGTGCCGTCCGGTTCGCCACCGTCACCACCCCGCCGGGCGGCGTCCCGCGGCTCGTCCTCGACGCCGCCGCCTCCCCGAGCCTGCGCCGCTTCGACGGCGAACGCCTGTTGGCGGCCGCGGTAGGCGTGACGGGCGAACTCCCGGAGAAAATCGCCCAGGACGTCCGTGTCGTCCGTATCACGTCCTTCGACTCCATCACTCTGGAACTCGACAAGGGCCGCAGCGTCTTCTGGGGCAGTGGTGAGGACGGGCCGGTGAAGGCCAGGGTTCTCACCGCTCTCATGAAAGCGACTCCCAAAGCGGGGCACTTCGATGTAAGTGCCCCCACCGCACCCGCCTCGTCGAGAAGTTGACGCCCATCACCGCTGGCCAGCACCCTGGTTGGCCAGCGCTACGGGTGATCACATAGGGTGAAAAGAAAAACGGGAGGTTCGGCGTGTTCGTTGAACGTGCGCCACTTGTCGACTTAGTGTCCTGTTCGGAAGAGTCCAGCGAACAGAGACACTGGTAACCCTAAACTTCAACGTTAGGGTTTGGGTCGGCGTCATGGACCGCCCCAATCGGCATCCGTCGTCGCGACGCGTCAACCACCGCGAAGCGGCGACACGTAACTCGAGGCGAGAGGCCTTCGACGTGGCAGCACCGCAGAACTACCTCGCAGTCATCAAGGTCATCGGTGTCGGCGGCGGTGGTGTCAATGCCATCAACCGAATGATCGAGGTCGGTCTCAAGGGCGTCGAGTTCATCGCCATCAACACCGACGCGCAGGCACTGTTGATGAGCGACGCCGACGTCAAGCTCGACGTCGGCCGTGAACTGACCCGCGGCCTCGGCGCCGGGGCCAACCCGGCCGTCGGCCGCAAGGCGGCAGAGGACCACCGCGAGGAGATCGAGGAGGTCCTCAAGGGGGCCGACATGGTCTTCGTCACCGCCGGCGAGGGCGGCGGCACCGGCACCGGCGGCGCACCCGTCGTCGCCAACATCGCGCGCTCGCTCGGCGCCCTCACGATCGGTGTGGTCACCCGCCCGTTCACCTTCGAGGGCCGCAGGCGCGCCAACCAGGCGGAGGACGGCATCGCCGAGCTCCGCGAAGAGGTCGACACCCTCATCGTCATCCCCAACGACCGGCTGCTCTCGATCTCGGACCGCCAGGTCTCCGTGCTCGACGCCTTCAAGTCGGCCGACCAGGTGCTCCTCAGCGGTGTCCAGGGCATCACCGACCTCATCACCACCCCCGGTCTGATCAACCTCGACTTCGCCGACGTCAAGTCGGTCATGTCCGAGGCCGGTTCCGCCCTGATGGGCATCGGCTCCGCCCGCGGCGACGACCGCGCCGTGGCCGCCGCCGAGATGGCGATCTCCTCGCCGCTCCTGGAGGCGTCCATCGACGGCGCCCGCGGCGTGCTGCTCTCCATCTCCGGCGGCAGCGACCTCGGTCTCTTCGAGATCAACGAGGCCGCTCAGCTGGTCAGCGAGGCCGCCCACCCCGAGGCGAACATCATCTTCGGCGCCGTCATCGACGACGCCCTCGGCGACGAGGTCCGGGTCACCGTCATCGCGGCCGGCTTCGACGGCGGTCAGCCGCCGGCCCGCCGCGACAACATCATCGGCTCGGTCTCCGCCAAGCGCGAGGAGCCGGCCCCGGCCCCGCGCATCGCCGAGACCCCCCGCCCGCTCGGCGGCCTCGGCACGGTGACCCCGCGCGAGGAGCAGGCCGCCCCGGTCGAGCCCGCCCCGGCGATCAGCGAGACCACGCTGCCGCCCGTGGCCCCGCCGGTCGTTCCGCCGGCCCGCCCGTACCCGGACACCCAGGCCGAAGAGCTGGATGTCCCGGACTTCTTGAAGTGACACGTTGATAGGGCAGCGTTACGAGACGAGCGGCGCGCACTTCGCCTTCACCGACCGGTGGGGCGGGGTGAGCGCCGTTCCGTACGAGGAGCTCAACCTCGGCGGCGCGGTGGGCGACGAGCCCGCGGCCGTCCTGGCCAACCGGACCCTGGCGGCGAAGGAGCTCGGGCTCGACCCGGCGCGGGTCGTCTGGATGAACCAGGTGCACGGCGCCGATGTGACCGTGGTCGACGGACCGTGGGCCTCGGACGGGATCCCGTGCGTGGACGCGATCGTCACGGCTACCCGGGGGCTCGCCCTCGCGGTGCTGACCGCGGACTGCGTCCCGGTCCTGCTCGCCGACCCGGTCGCCGGGGTCGCCGCCGCCGCCCACGCCGGGCGGCCCGGCATGGTGGCGGGCGTCGTGCCCGCCGCGGTCGCGGCGATGGTGAAGCTCGGCGCCGACCCCGCCCGTATCACCGCCCGCACCGGACCCTCGGTCTGCGGACGCTGCTACGAGGTGCCGGAGCGGATGCGCGCCGAGGTGGCCGCGGTCGAACCGGCCGCGTACGCCGAGACCTCCTGGGGTACCCCGGCCGTCGACGTGGCCGCCGGGGTGCACGCCCAGCTCGCCCGGCTCGGAGTCCGGGACGTTTCGGACGCCGGGGTCTGCACCCTGGAGTCCGGTGACCACTACTCGTACCGCCGCGACCGCACCACGGGGCGACTCGCGGGATATGTCTGGTTGCAGCGAGAAGAGACATGACCGACCTGACCGACCGCAAGTCCGAACTCGCCGCCAACCTCGCCCGGGTGGAGGAGCGCATCGGTGCCGCGTGCGCCGCCGCCGGGCGGGCGCGGGACGAGGTGACCCTGATCGTGGTCACCAAGACCTACCCCGCGAGTGATGTACGGCTTCTGCACGAACTCGGTGTGCGTCATGTGGCGGAGAACCGCGACCAGGACGCCGCGCCGAAGGCCGCGGCCTGCGCCGACCTCGATCTCACCTGGCACTTCGTCGGCCAGCTGCAGACCAACAAGGTCCGATCCGTGGTGGGTTATGCCGATGTGGTGCAGTCCGTCGACCGTTTGAGGCTCGTTTCCGCGCTCTCCGCCGCCGCGGAGAAGGCGGATCGTGAACTCGACTGCCTGATCCAGGTCGCCCTCGACGTCGAGTCGGGCGAGCGGGGTGCCCGCGGCGGGGTCGGTCCGGACGGGATCGAGGAGTTGGCGGCCGCGGTGGACGCGGCCCCCGGACTGCGGCTCGGCGGACTGATGACGGTCGCCCCGCTCGCCGGTCCGTACGCCGGGCGGCAACGTGCCGCCTTCGACCGGCTGATGGATTTGTCGACTGTCCTGCGCGCGACTCGTCCAACTGCGAACATGGTGTCAGCAGGGATGAGTGCGGACCTCGAAGAGGCCGTGGCGGCCGGAGCGACACACGTACGCATCGGTACGGCGGTACTCGGAGTCCGCCCGAAGCTCGGGTAACGTCGCGAAGCAGGTCGGACCACAGCAGAAAATATGGTCATTCCGCCGAGCAGGCGGGGGGACCCGTGGATCGCGGGCACTTGGTGACACTGCGACATTCGGTTAGGCGATCCACCACTGAGCGGAGGATGCAGAGAATGGCCGGCGCGATGCGCAAGATGGCGGTCTACCTCGGCCTCGTGGAGGACGATGGCTACGACGGCCGGGGATTCGACCCCGACGACGACTTCGAACCCGAGCTGGAGCCGGAGCCCGAGCGCGACCGGCGCCACCAGCCCCCTCGGCAGATCGAGCGGGAGGAGCCGGTACGGGTCGTGCAGCCGCCCGCACCGCGCGAGCCTGTCGCTCAGTCTGTACCGGTACACGCGGAAAGCGGACGTCCTGCCCGAATTGCCCCCGTGGCATCCATCACACCCGAACGTCCCAGCCTGGAGAAGAACGCACCGGTGATCATGCCCAAGGTCGTGTCCGAGCGGGAGCCGTACCGCATCACCACGCTGCACCCGCGGACCTACAACGAGGCCCGTACCATCGGGGAACACTTCCGTGAGGGCACTCCGGTGATCATGAACCTCACAGAGATGGACGACACGGACGCGAAGCGACTTGTCGACTTCGCCGCCGGACTCGTGTTCGGGCTCCATGGCAGCATTGAGCGCGTGACGCAGAAGGTGTTCCTGTTGTCGCCTGCTAACGTCGATGTCACGGCGGAGGACAAGGCCCGCATCGCAGAGGGCGGATTCTTCAACCAGAGCTGAGAACACGAGACCGAGAACGGCCGGCCGCACCGCGCGACCGACCGGACAAGCAAGAGCACGAGAGCCAGGGGAGAGGGAACCGCGGGATGGGTGTCGCACTGGATGTGGTCTACATCGCGCTGACGTGCTTCCTCGTCCTTCTGATCTTCCGGCTGGTCATGGACTACGTCTTCCAGTTCGCCCGGTCATGGCAACCCGGCAAGGCGATGGTGGTGGTCCTCGAGGCCACCTACACTGTGACCGATCCACCGCTCAAGCTTCTGCGGCGGCTGATCCCGCCGCTGCGCCTCGGGGGCGTGGCACTCGACCTGTCCTTCTTCGTTCTGATGATCATCGTGTACATCCTGATCTCCATCGTGAGGTGATGGTGGAGGGAACTGTGGACGATACGGTCTTGCCGACTGCCGACGACTACGTAGAGGTGAAGAAGAGATGGCGCTGACCCCCGAGGACGTGCGGAACAAGCAGTTCACGACCGTCCGCCTTCGAGAAGGCTATGACGAGGACGAGGTCGATGCCTTCCTCGACGAGGTCGAGGGCGAGCTGACGCGACTGCTCCGCGAGAACGAGGACCTGCGCGCCAAGCTGGCCGCCGCGACCCGTGCCGCCGCGCAGAACCAGCAGCAGGGCATGCGCAAGCCGCCCGAGCCGCAGGATCGTCCCGTCGGTCCCGGCGCTCCCGTGCCCGCCGCCATATCCGGACCGCCGGCGCAGCAGCAGGGCCCCATGCAGGGCCCGCCGCAGCTGCCCTCCGGTGCTCCCGCGCTTCCCCCCGGCCCGATGCAGGGCGGCCCCATGCAGGGTGGTCCCATGCAGGGCGGGCCCATGGGTCCCGGCCCGATGCAGGGCGGCCCGATGGGTCCCGGCCCGATGCAGGGCGGCCCCATGGGTCACCCGCAGCAGCAGCCGATGGCCCCGGCGCCGCAGGCGCCCGGTGGCGACAGCGCCGCTCGCGTGCTCTCGCTCGCGCAGCAGACCGCCGACCAGGCGATCGCGGAGGCCCGCTCCGAGGCCAACAAGATCGTCGGCGAGGCGCGCTCGCGCGCCGAGGGCCTGGAGCGCGACGCCCGCGCCAAGGCGGACGCGCTGGAGCGGGACGCGCAGGAGAAGCACCGCGTCGCGATGGGCTCCCTGGAGTCCGCCCGCGCGACCCTCGAGCGCAAGGTCGAGGACCTGCGGGGCTTCGAGCGTGAGTACCGGACCCGCCTGAAGTCCTACCTGGAGTCCCAGCTGCGTCAGCTGGACTCCCAGGCGGACGACTCGCTGGCCCCGCCGCGCACCCCGTCCGCCCCGTCCCTGCCGCCGTCCCCGTCGATGGCCCCGGCCGGCGCCGGTGCCCCGTCCTACGGCGGCAACGGCCCCATGGGCGGCGCCCCGTCCTACGGCGGCCAGCAGCAGATGACCCCGGCCATGACCCAGCCCATGGCCCCGGTCCGCCCGCAGGCCCCGCAGCCGATGCAGCAGGCTCCGGCGCCGATGCGTGGCTTCCTGATCGACGAGGACGACAACTGAGGCCGGCGGATCAACGCGTGTTGAACGCGTAGCCGTCGTCGGCAGTCCTGAAGGGCCGGCCCCCTGGTTTCGGGGGGCCGGCCCTTCGGCGTGCGGGGAAGTGGGCCGCGCCCCGCGACAGTCCGCCGGACACGGCGAAGGGCCCGGCCCCCTCACGGGAGCCGGGCCCTTCGGCCTGTGCGCTACGCCTTGCGGAGGCGGAACGTGAGGGACAGGGACTCGTCCTCGAACGGCGAGCCGTACGAGTCGTCGGCCGGGCCCTCCGCGTAGTCCGTGGAGAGGACCTCGTCCGCGATCAGGGTCGCGTGGGCCGTCAGGGCCTCCGTCGTCTCCGCCGAGGGGGAGGACCAGCGCAGGGCGATGCGGTCCGCGACGTCGAGGCCGCTGTTCTTGCGGGCCTCCTGGATGAGGCGGATCGCGTCACGGGCCAGACCGGCCTTGCGGAGCTCGGGCGTGATCTCCAGGTCCAGGGCGACCGTGGCGCCGGAGTCGGAGGCGACCGACCAGCCCTCGCGCGGGGTCTCCGTGATGATGACCTCCTCCGGGGTGAGGACGATCGTCTCGCCGTTCACCTCGAGAGTCGCCTCGCCGGAGCGGAGGGCGAGGGACAGAGCGGCCGCGTCGGCCACGGCCACCGCCTTCGCCACGTCCTGCACGCCCTTGCCGAACCGCTTGCCCAGCGCCCGGAAGTTCGCCTTCGCCGTCGTGTCGACCAGCGAGCCGCCGACCTCCGACAGGGAGGCGAGCGAGGAGACGTTCAGCTCCTCGGTGATCTGCGCCTGGAGGTCCTCGGACAGGTCCGAGAAGCCCGTCGCCCCCACCAGCGCGCGCGAGAGCGGCTGACGGGTCTTCACGCCCGACTCGGCACGCGTCGCACGGCCCAGCTCGACCAGGCGGCGGACGAGCAGCATCTGCTCCGACAGGGCCGGGTCGATGAGGGCCGCGTCCGCCTCCGGCCAGGTGGCCAGGTGGACGGACTCGGGGGCCTCCGGCGTCACCGGGACCACCAGGTCCTGCCAGACCCGCTCGGTGATGAACGGGGTCAGCGGGGCCATCAGCCGGGTCACCGTCTCCACGACCTCGTGGAGGGTGCGCAGCGCCGCCTTGTCGCCCTGCCAGAACCGGCGGCGCGAGCGGCGCACGTACCAGTTCGACAGGTCGTCGACGAAGGCCGAGAGGAGCTTGCCGGTGCGCTGGGTGTCGTACGCCTCCATCGCCTCGGTCGCCTCGGCGACCAGCGTGTTCAGCTCGCCCAGCAGCCAGCGGTCGAGGACCGGGCGGTCGGCCGGCGCCGGGTCGGCGGCGGACGGCGCCCAGCCGGACGTACGGGCGTACAGCGCCTGGAAGGCGACCGTGTTCCAGTACGTCAGGAGCGTCTTGCGGACGACCTCCTGGATCGTGCCGTGGCCGACCCGGCGCGCCGCCCACGGCGAGCCGCCGGCCGCCATGAACCAGCGCACCGCGTCGGCGCCGTGCTGGTCCATCAGCGGGATCGGCTGGAGGATGTTGCCGAGGTGCTTGGACATCTTGCGGCCGTCCTCGGCGAGGATGTGGCCCAGGCAGACCACGTTCTCGTACGAGGACTTGTCGAAGACCAGCGTGCCGACCGCCATCAGCGTGTAGAACCAGCCGCGGGTCTGGTCGATCGCCTCGGAGATGAACTGCGCCGGGTAGCGGCTCTCGAACAGCTCCTTGTTCTGGTACGGGTAGCCGTACTGCGCGAACGGCATCGAGCCCGAGTCGTACCAGGCGTCGATGACCTCCGGCACGCGGACGGCCTCCAGGGAGCAGCCCTCGGCGGAGCACGTGAAGGTGACGTCGTCGATGAACGGGCGGTGCGGGTCCAGGCCCGACTGGTCGGTGCCGGTCAGCTCGGTCAGCTCGGCGCGCGAGCCCACGCACGTCAGGTGGTCGTCCGCGCAGCGCCAGATCGGCAGCGGGGTGCCCCAGTAGCGGTTGCGGGAGAGCGCCCAGTCGATGTTGTTGTTCAGCCAGTCGCCGAAGCGCCCGTGCTTGACGGAGTCCGGGAACCAGTTGGTGTTCTCGTTCTCTTCGAGCAGGCGGTCCTTGACGGCCGTCGTACGGATGTACCAGGACGGCTGCGCGTAGTAGAGCAGCGCCGTGTGGCAGCGCCAGCAGTGCGGGTAGCTGTGCTCGTACGGGACGTGCCTGAAGAGCAGGCCGCGCGCGTCCAGGTCGGCGGTCAGCGCCTCGTCGGCCTTCTTGAAGAAGACGCCGCCGACCAGCGGCACGTCCTCCTCGAAGGTGCCGTCGGGGCGGACCGGGTTCACGACCGGCAGGCCGTACGCCTTGCAGACCTTGAGGTCGTCCTCACCGAAGGCGGGGGACTGGTGGACCAGACCCGTACCGTCCTCGGTCGTCACGTACTCGGCGTTGACGACGTAGTGCGCCGGGACGTCGAAGGGGATCAGCTCGAAGGGCCGGTCGTAGGTCCAGCGCTCCATGTCCTTGCCGGTGAAGGACTCGCCGGTGGTCACCCAGCCCTCGCCGAGCGCCTTCTCCAGGAGCGGCTCGGCGACGACCAGGCGCTCGTCGCCGTCCGTGGCGACCACATAGGTGACCTCGGGGTGGGCGGCCACGGCCGTGTTGGACACCAGGGTCCACGGGGTGGTCGTCCAGACGAGCAGCGCCGCCTTGCCGGCCAGCGGGCCGGAGGTCAGCGGGAAGCGCACGTACACGGACGGGTCGACGATCGTCTCGTAGCCCTGCGCCAGCTCGTGGTCGGACAGGCCGGTGCCGCAGCGCGGGCACCAGGGGGCGACGCGGTGGTCCTGGACGAGCAGGCCCTTGTCGAAGATCTGCTTGAGCGACCACCAGACCGACTCGATGTACGAGGGGTCCATGGTGCGGTACGCGTCGTCGAGGTCCACCCAGTAGCCCATGCGGGTGGTCAGCTCGGCGAAGGCGTCGGTGTGGCGGGTCACGGACTCGCGGCACTTGGCGTTGAACTCGGCGATGCCGTACGCCTCGATGTCCTTCTTGCCGGAGAAGCCGAGCTCCTTCTCGACGGCGAGCTCGACCGGCAGGCCGTGGCAGTCCCAGCCCGCCTTGCGGGCCACGTGGTACCCGCGCATGGTGCGGAAGCGGGGGAAGACGTCCTTGAAGACGCGGGCCTCGATGTGGTGCGCGCCGGGCATGCCGTTGGCGGTCGGCGGGCCCTCGTAGAACACCCACTCGGGGCGTCCCTCGGACTGCTCAAGCGTCTTGGCGAAGACCTTGTTGTCGCGCCAGAAATCGAGCACTCCGTGCTCGAGCGCGGACAGGTCTACCTGGGCGGGTACCTGGCGGTACTGCGAAGACATCGATCTTCCTCCGGCGGATGTGCCTCGTTCCGTCCGGAGGGACGAGAGCACTGCTCCCGCGGTACCACCCTCCTTGGCCCCGGGCGCGGACGCCCTGAGCCCCCTCATTGGGGTCGCGACGCCGGGTCTAGTCGCCACGGGCCCTCGCGGTCCCGCGGCTTTCTTCCGGCAGCTCCGGGGTGATGCTTCACCTCGCGCTCGCCCCCGGGCTCGCACCGTCCCCGGGTCGCTCATGGCTGCGTACGACGCTACTCGTCCCCATCCAAGCCTTTCGCTCCGCCCAGTGTACGGGGCGGGGGCGACAGCGGCCGACCGTATTTCCGCGGGATTCCCCGTGACCCGAATGGGCACACGGCCCGGCGCGGACTTCCGCTGCGGCCAAGTGGGGGAGGAGCGGCGCGGATAACCCGCCGGGGAGCTGGGCACAACCGAGGCAGGTCCGCCCCGCCGGGCGCCGGGGCGGGCGGAATGGGCGGCGTGCCCCGTTGCCGCGGGCCTTGGGCCGATTTATCGTCCCAGCACGATTCGCGAGCAAGATCACAATATGTGAAGGGGCCGCGACATGGTGGCGAAGAAGACCGCCGCGAAGAAGACGACGGCCACGAGAACGACGACGAAGACCCCGGCCGCGAAGGCACCGGCCGGGAAGAACGGGAAGAAGACGACGGCCGTGAACGCCACGGCCGCGAAGAGGACGACCGAGAAGAGTGCCGCGGAGAAGACCGCGGCGGAGAAGACCGCGGCGAAGAAGACCGCCGCCAGGAAGAGCGGCACGAAGAAGACGGCCGCCACGAAGAAGACGGCGGCCGGCAAGGCACCCGCCACGAAGGCGGCCGCGAAGACGACGGCCGCCAGGAAGACGGCCGCGCCGACGAACCGGAAGACAGGAGCCAGCACGGTGGCAGCGAAGAAGACCGCGGGTGGCGGTGTCACGACGGCCGGCGGGACGGGGGCCGCGGTGCCCCAGGCCCGGGCCGGAGAACTCGCCGTACGCCCCGGTGAGGAGCCGTGGACCCCCGAAGAGGTCGCCGAGGCCCGCAGCGAGCTGACGGCGGAGGTGCTGCGGCTGCGCAGCGAGCTGGTCCACTCCGAGGAGGAGCTGACCGGTCTGATGCGCGACTCCGGCGACGGCGCCGGCGACGACCAGGCCGACACCGGCACCAAGAACATCACGCGCGAGCACGAGCTCGCCCTGGCGGCGAACGCCCGCGAGATGCTGGAGCAGACCGAGCACGCCCTGGAGCGGCTCGACGCGGGCACGTACGGCCTGTGCGAGGTCTGCGGCAAGCCGATCGGCAAGGCCAGGATGCAGGCCTTCCCGCGCGCCACGCTCTGTGTGGAGGACAAGCAGAAGCAGGAGCGCCGGGGCTGACGGCGCCGGAGGTGGGTGCCGTACCCTCGGTGCACATCAGGCACCTAGGTTGAGGGACTCACGTGGCAGAGGCGGAGAGCGTCATCGGTACGCCGGATTCAGCAGGGGCCGACGAGACGGCCGTTCCGGAGGAGCGGCCGCAGCCCAGGGGGAAGCGGAAGATCGCCGCGCTGTTCGTGGTGGCCGTGCTCGCCTATCTCCTGGACCTCGGCAGCAAGATGCTCGTGGTGGCCGAGCTGGAGGGGCACGAGCCGATCAAGGTGATCGGCGACCTGCTGCGCTTCGAGGCCATCCGCAATCCCGGTGCCGCCTTCGGCATGGGCGAGGCCTTCACGATCATCTTCACGGTGATCGCGGCCGTGGTCATCGCGGTGATCATCCGGCTGGCCCGCAAGCTCTACAGCCTGCCCTGGGCGATCGCGCTCGGCCTGCTGCTCGGCGGCGCGCTCGGCAACCTCACCGACCGGATCTTCCGCTCGCCCGGCGTCTTCGAGGGCGCGGTCGTGGACTTCATCGCACCCAAGGGCTTCGCCGTCTTCAACCTCGCCGACTCGGCGATCGTCTGCGGCGGCATCCTCATCGTGCTGCTCTCGTTCCGGGGCCTGGACCCCGACGGCACCGTCCACAAGGACTGACCGCCGGGGGCGGCGTCGTCCACAGGGACCGACCGCCGGGGACGGCGCACCTCCGGCACAAGGCATACTCGAACGGTGAGCACGAGTCCCGAGATCCGCACGCTGCCCGTACCCGACGGCCTGGAGGGCGAGCGCGTCGACGCCGCCATCGCCCGTATGTTCGGGTTCTCCCGTACCAAGGCGGCCGAGCTGGCCGCCGCAGGCAAGGTCCAGGTCGACGGCGCCGTCGTCGGCAAGTCCGAGCGGGTCAGCGGTGGCGCGTGGCTCGAGGTCGAGATGCCCGGCGCGGCCGCCCCGGTGCAGATCGTGGCCGAGCCCGTCGAGGGCATGGAGATCATCCACGACGACGACGACATCGTCGTGATCATGAAGCCGATCGGGGTCGCCGCGCACCCCAGCCCCGGCTGGACCGGCACCACCGTGATCGGCGGTCTGGCCGCCGCCGGCTACCGGATCTCCACCTCCGGCGCCGCCGAGCGCCAGGGCATCGTGCACCGGCTCGACGTCGGCACCTCCGGCCTGATGGTGGTGGCGAAGTCGGAGTACGCGTACACCTCGCTGAAGCGCCAGTTCAAGGAGCGCGTGGTCGACAAGCGCTACCACGCCCTGGTGCAGGGCCACCCGGACCCGCTGAGCGGCACCATCGACGCGCCCATCGGCCGGCACCCGAACCACGACTACAAGTGGGCCGTGACCGCCGACGGCAAGCCGTCCGTGACCCACTACGACCTCATCGAGGCCTACCGGGCGGCCTCGCTGCTCGACATCAAGCTGGAGACCGGCCGCACCCACCAGATCCGGGTGCACATGTCGGCCCACCGGCACCCCTGCGTCGGCGACCTCACCTACGGCGCCGACCCGACCATGGCCAAGCGCCTCGGCCTGACCCGGCAGTGGCTGCACGCCGTCCGGCTCGGCTTCGAGCACCCGGCCGACGGGCAGTGGGTCGAGTTCGCCAGCTCCTACCCGGCCGACCTGCAGACCGCCCTCGACCGCATCGAGGCGGAGAGCCGGTGAGCGCCGCCGGAGCGTCCGCGTACGCCGTCAGGGAGGCCGTGGCCCAGGACGACCGCGAGGCCTGCTTTGCGGTGCGCCGCGAGGTCTTCGTCGTGGAGCAGGGCGTTCCGCAGGAGATCGAGTACGACACGTACGACGCGACCGCCGTGCATGTGCTCGCGGTCCGCGCCGACGGCCTGCCCCTGGGCACCGGCCGGCTGCTCCTCGGGGCCGACGCGACCGGCAGGACCGGCGCCGACGCCTCGGTGGGCTCCCTCGGCCGGCTCGCGGTGAACAAGGCCTCGCGCGGCCTCGGGGTCGGCGCGGCGCTGGTGCGCGCCATCGAGGAGGCGGCCCGGGAGCGCGGGCTCGCCGCCGTCGACCTGCACGCCCAGACCCACGCCCTCGGCTTCTACGAGCGGCTCGGCTACGAGGCGTACGGCCCCGAGTTCCTCGACGCGGACATGCCGCACCGGGCGATGCGAAGGGCTCTGTAGCCGGACAGGCCCTCGTCCTCCGCGAGGGCATTCCCGGGCGAAACGGGCGCACGTGACAGGGTAGGGCCGTGGATCAACTGGCCCTGCTCTTCCTGCTGCTCCTCGGCGCCGTCCTGACCGTGCCCCTCGGGGACCGGCTCGGGCTGCCGGCCCCCGTCCTGATGACCCTCATCGGGATCGTCCTCGCGTTCCTGCCCTTCGTGCCGAACGTCGACGTCCCGCCCGAGTTCATCCTGCCGCTGGTGCTGCCGCCGCTGCTCTACGCCTCGGCGCAGCGCACCTCCTGGCGCCAGTTCGCGGCCAACCGGCGCCCGATCTTCCTGCTCGCGGTGGCGCTCGTCTTCGTGACCACGGCCGCCGTCGGCGCCGTCGCGGACGCCCTGGTGCCGGGCATCCCGCTGGCCGCCGCGCTGGCCCTGGGCGCGCTCGTGGCGCCGCCCGACCCGGTCGCGGCGACCGCCGTGGCGGGCTCGCTCGGGCTGCCGCGCCGGCTGGTGTCGATCCTGGAGGGCGAGGGCCTGTTCAACGACGTCACCGCGATCGTGCTCTACCACGTGGCGATCACGGCGGTGGTCACCGGCCACTTCTCCTGGCCCGACGCCCTGGGCGAGCTGATCCTGTCGGCCGTCGTCGCGGTCGTCGTCGGCCTCGCCCTCGGCTGGGCCGCCAACAAGCTGATGGGCTTCCTCGCCGACGCCACCCTGCAGACCGGCCTCACCCTGCTCGTCCCCTTCGTCGCGTACGTGATCGCCGAGGAGCTGCACGGCTCGGGCGTGCTCGCGGTCCTGGTCACCGCGCTCTTCCTGGCCGAGTACGCGCTCGACGCCGACGACGTGATGGGACGGCTCGCCGGGCAGACCTTCTGGGAGATCGTCGAGACCCTCGTCACCGGCATCGCCTTCGGTCTGATCGGCCTGGAGCTGGTCCATGTCTTCGGGGTCGCCGAGGGGCGCGGCGGGGAGATGCTCGGCTGGGGCGCGGCCGTCGTCGGCGTGGTGGTCGTGGTGCGGCTCCTGTGGCTCCTGCCCGCCGCCTGGGTGGCGAAGAAGCTGCACGACCGGCGGGACTACGCCGAGGAGATCCCGATGAGCTGGCGGGAGTCCGTCGTCATGTGGTGGGCCGGGATGCGCGGGGTGGCCTCGGTGGCGCTGGCGCTCGCCATCCCGCTCCGCACCCGGGACGGCGCGCCCTTCCCCGGCCGCGACGAGCTGATCTTCATCGCCTTCTGTGTGATCCTGACGACCCTGGTGCTGCAGGGCCTCACCCTGCCGTGGCTGGTCAAGCGGCTCGGTGTGAAGGCCGACACGGACGCCGAGCGGGCCTTCGAGCGGGACCTGGCGATCCGGGCGGCGAAGGCCGCCAAGCGGCGTCTGAAGGAGATCGCGGAGGTGGAGGACCTGCCGGAGGAGGTGGCCGAGCGGCTGCAGCGCGGCGCGTTCGACATCGGGGCCCGGATCAGTCCGGACATGGTGGACGACGAGCGGCGGGCCGCGTTCACGCAGCGCGTGGAGCGCGCGAAGTCGGTGCACCGGATCCAGCGGGAGCTGATGTCGGCGGCCCGGCACGCGGTCCTCTCGGCACGCAGCGAGCCCGGGGCGGACCCGGAGGTGGTGGACCGGGTGCTGCGCGACCTCGACGTGCGCAGCATGCGGTGAGGGCGGGGTGGCCGGTCGGAGGCGTCCGGCCGCCGGTGGCAGGATGGGGCGCATGGACATCATGCTCTTCCACTCCGTCCACGGGCTCACCCCGTCCGTGACCGCCGCCGCCGACCGGCTCCGGGCCGCCGGACACCAGGTCTGGACGCCGGACCTCTTCGACGGACGGACGGTGGAGACCACCGAGGAGGGCGTGGCGCTCCGGGACGAGATCGGCAAGGACGAGCTGCTGAAGCGGGCGGTGCTCGCCGCCGCCCCGTACTCCGAGCGCGGTCTGGTCTACATGGGGCTGTCCTTCGGCGCCTCGGTCGCGCAGACGCTGGCGCTCGGCGACGCCAAGGCGCGCGGGCTGCTGCTCCTCCACGGCACCTCGGACATCGCCGAGTCGGCCGCCGTGGACGAGCTTCCGGTGCAGCTGCACGTGGCGGAGCCGGACCCGTTCGAGACGGACGACTGGCTGTCGGCCTGGTATCTGCAGATGTGCAGGGCCGGGGCAGACGTGGAGGTCTACCGCTACCGCGGCGCCGGGCACCTGTACACCGACCCGGAGCTGCCGGACTACGACGCGGAGGCGGCGGAGCGGACCTGGGCGGTGGCCCTGGCCTTCCTCGACAGCCTCTAACTCACCCGGTGGCACAAAGGGGTGTGGCCCCCCGGGACTCCGCCGAGTCCCAGGGGGCCACACCCTTGTGCGCGCGGGCGATCCGCCGGACGCTCCGTCAGGCGCGGTACGCGGTCCAGGCGTCGTTCATCCGGGTCACCTGGCCCGAGGTGAACTGGTACATGCAGGCGTCGTAGGTGTAGTCCATGAAGTTGTGGATCGGGTCCACACCGGTCTTGCTGGCGCACGAGTCACGGCCGGTCGGGCACTGGTAGGCCGCGCTCTTCTCGGCCGGGGTGTCGGAGACGTAGTCGCCGTTGCCGTTACAGCCGCCCTGGAAGGTGTGGTAGAGGCCCATCCAGTGGCCGACCTCGTGGGTCGCGGTGTCGCCCTCGGCGTAGTTGGTGGCCGTGCCGCCCGGCAGGGAGGCGTCGAGGATGACGACACCGTCCATGGAGGGGCTGGAGTTGTAGGAGGACGGGAAGGTCGCCCAGCCGAGCAGACCGCCGCCGAGGTTGGCGGTGTAGATGTTCAGCGCGTTCGCGCCGCCCTTGCGCAGGGTGGACTTCATGTCCTTCTCGGCCTGCGAGCCGGAGGACAGGTTGTACCAGGTCGCGTTGTCCGTGTAGTCGGTCGCGGCCAGGGTGAACTGGAAGCCCGAGTCGACGTTGCCGGTGCCCTGGCCACTGTAGGCGGCGTTGAGGACGGCCAGCTGGTTGCTGACGTCGGTGGAGGTGAGCTTGCCCGTCGTACCGCTGTGGATCACGTGGAAGTAGACCGGGATCGAGACCGCGGTGGCGCCGAGGGTCGCGGAGGGGCTGAGACGGCTGTCGGTCCAGCGGGCGGCGACCTTCTTCTTCAGGTCCGCGTCCATGGCCAGGGCCTGGGCGGCGGTGACCTCGTTGGGCTCGGCCTTGGTGGCGTTGCCCTTCGCCTTGCGGGCGCCCGACAGGGTGGCCGTGCCGTCGGCGCACTTCTCGGCCGAGGCCAGGGTGGTGGTGCCGGCCGACGGGGTGGCCGCCGGGGCGGAGAGGGGGGCCAGGGCCAGGGTTCCGGCCATCACGGCGGTGCCGAGAATGCGACGGGACATACGCGGCGATATACGTGCAAGAGCGCGCACGGGGGACTCCTCGTGGGGGTGGTGGGGAGGCACTTCCTCGCCACGGCGGGGAGATTACGCGTCCATGTCATATGTCGTTGAGGGTCGATCAAGCCCAATCAATCAGCGGGCAAATCAGGGCATGCGGAAGAAAAACTCGCGCCGATTCCGGAGTTTGAGACGCGGGCGTAACAGAAGAAGTGGCAAAGGCGGGTGGTGTGTCCGGATTCGCTGCTCCGAACTCACCACCCGCCGTAGCCGTGTGATCTCCCGTTAACAAACGGGATCTTGGCTGAAAATCGTCGGTCAGATGACCGGCTGGTACACCCGCTCGACACGCTGCGTTCCGTTCAGGGTGCGATACGAACGCGCCCAGGCCGCCGTCGCGTTCCGGTCCGCCCGGTTCGAGACCGTGTAGTAGTCCATCTGCGAGCGCTCGGCGGTCACGTCGAGCACGCCGTACCCGTGGTGGTCCATGTCCACCCACTTCACATGCCGGTTGGCCGTCTTCACCGCCGCCGAGGCCACCACCGAGAGGGTGCCCGGCGCCACGTGCAGGATGTCGTCCAGGTTGTCCGAGGTCACCGAGGTCACCACGAACTCCGTCGCCGCCGAGGCCGACAGCGGGTACGTCGAGGCCTTCACCGGCACGTCGTTCGCCCAGGCCATGTGGATGTCACCGGTGAGGAAGACCGTGTTGCGGATGCCCCGGGACGTCAGGTGCCCGAGGAGCTCCTTGCGGTCGTCCGTGTAGCCGTCCCACTGGTCGACGTTGACCGCGAGCCCCTCCTCGGGCAGCCCGAGCAGCTCCGCCAGCGGAGCGAGCAGATCGGCCGGAAGCGCGCCGAAGGCCACCGGCGAGATCATCACCGAGGTGCCCACCAGCTGCCAGGTCGCGTCCGATGCCGACAGACCCGACTTCAGCCAGTCCAGCTGCGCGCGCCCGGTGATCGAACGCTCCGGGTCGTCCACCGTGCCGCTGCCCACGCTCGCCTGCTGCGAGCGGAAGGAGCGCAGGTCGAGCAGATGCAGATCGGCCAGCCTGCCGAAGCGCAGCCTCCGGTAGACCGTGCCCTCGGTGGAGGTGCGCACCGGCATCCACTCGAAGTAGGCCCGCTTGGCCGCCGCGACCCGGTCCGCCCAGACGCCCTCGGCGCCCGGCGTGTGGTTCTCGGCCCCGCCCGACCAGGCGTCGTTGGCGAACTCGTGGTCGTCCCAGATCGCCACGATCGGGTGCGCCGCGTGCAGCGCCTGCAGATCGGCGTCCGTCTTGTAGGTGGCGTGCCGCAGCCGGTAGTCGGCGAGCGAGGTGATCTCGTGCGCCGGCTGGTGCTGCCGGACCCCGTACTTCGCCTCCGGGTACGCGCCGGCGGCGTACTCGTAGATGTAGTCGCCGAGGTGGAGGATCGCGTCCAGGTCGCTGCGGGCGGCCAGGTGACGGTACGCCGAGAACCAGCCCGCCTCCCAGTTGGCGCAGGAGACCACGCCGAAGCGCACGCCGGGACCGGCCGCGTCGGCGGCGGGTGCGGTGAGCGTGCGGCCGGCCGGGGAGGTGGTGCCGCCCGCGGTGAAGCGGTACCAGTACGGGGTGGCCGGCTTCAGCCCCCGTACGTCCACCTTCACCGTGTGGTCGGCACCCGCGGAGGCGAGGGTGCTGCCGCTCGCGACCGTACGGGCGAAGCCGCGGTCCTCGGCCAGCTCCCAGCCGACCGTGACATCGGGGCCGTTGCCTGAGCCGGGCAGGGCGTCGGGGGTGGGGGTGACGCGCGTCCAGAGCAGGACGCCGTCGGGCAGCGGGTCGCCCGAGGCGACACCGTGCAGGAAGGCGGGTGCCCCGGCGTCCGCGAGCGCGGGCGAGGCGGCGGCCGCCAGCGCCGGCGCGGCGACGGCGGTGACGGCGGCGGCCTTCACCACGGAGCGGCGGCTGGGGACGGATATGTGGTTACGACGACTGGTCACGGGCCGTCAGATTACTGACTGGTAGAGCGAACGGGCAGACCTCTGCACAATGTTCGCCGACTCTTCTTCCGCCGTTCCGCCGCGCCCGTGCCCGTCCCCCGCCGCGCCCGTGAGGGGTCAGGCCTTGAGGGCCTTGTCCACGGCTGTGGTGAACTGCTCCACCGTCAGCGGCGGGTTCTCGCTGCCCTCGGCGGTCACCGCCTTGCCGTCCATCTTCAGCGTCGGGGTGCCGCGCACCCCGCTGTTGTCGAAGGCCTTCGACATCTTCATCGCCCAGGAGTCGAAGGTGCCGTTCTCGACGTTCTTACGGAACTCCGCGTTGCCCTTCAGCGCCGGGACCGAGTCCGCCGCCTTCAGCAGATACGAGTCCTCGGCGAACTTGTCGTCGCTCTCCTCCGGGTGGAACTCGGCGGAGTACAGCGCAGCCTTGTACTTCAGGAAGGCCTCCGGGCTCACGTCCAGGGCCGCGCCGAGCGCCGACAGCGCGTTCTTCGAGCCCTCGCCCTGGTCGGAGTTGTCGATGAAGGTCGCCCCGATGTACTTCAGCTTGTACTTGCCGTCGGCGACGTCCTTCTCGACCGTGGCGCCCACGCCCTGCTCGAAGGTCGCGCATACCGGGCAGCGCGAGTCCTCGTAGATCTCCAGGGTCTTCTTCGCCTCGGGCTTGCCGATGACCACGGTGGTGCCGTCCGCGCCCTCGGTGTTCTTCGGGGCCGTGATGTCCTTCGCGTCCGAGGCCGCCTCCCAGCCGGACGGCTTGCCGGCCTGGACGACGGCGAAGCCGACGCCGCCGGCGACCGCGAGGATGCCGAGCGCCGAGGCGGCGACGACCACCTGACGGCGGACCTTGTCCTTCCTGGCCTGCTTCTCGCGCTCGGCGCGCAGCCGCTCGCGGGCGGCGGCCTTGCTGGACTGGCTGTTGCGCTTGCTCATGCTGAAGATCTCCGTGACTCGGGAGGAAGAAGAAGGGGGGACTGCGCGTGCTGCTCAGACGAGAGCGAGCACGGGCGGTCCCCGCCGTCCCACGGAGTGCGCGAACAGCCGGGTGCCGGACCGGCGCGGCCGGTCCACGGGGTGCCCGGCGCGCCGCGGCAGGGCCACGGCGGTACGGAGGAAGGCGGCCACCACGAGCAGCGGCCGGAAGGTGGCGGCCACGGCCGCCCGCAGCAGCCGGGCCAGGGCCCGCTCGCCGCCGCGCAGCCAGGAGGCCGCGGTCAGCCCGACCGCCACATGGGCGGCGAGCAGCAGCCAGGGCACGGCCGGGTCGGGGGAGGAGAGCAGAGCCGCGGCCGTGTCGCTGCCGGGCGCGGCCACACCGGGCAGCGGGGCGCCCAGGGCGCCGCCGCACAGTGCCTCCACGTCGAACCCGACGGCGCGCAGCGACCCGGCGACCGGGCCGCCGGCGGGGCCGTAACAGGTGGTCTGTCCGCTGGTGAACAGGGTGTCGGCGGCCAGCTCCAGCGGGACCAGGAGCCCCGCGATGGGCCCGAAGCCGCGCTCGCGCCCGGCGAACGCGAAGGCCACGCCGAACACCGCGACGGCGACCGGGGCGACCGTGCCGAGCGGCAGCGGCATCCCGGACAGCAGGACGTGCGAGGCCACGGACAGCGTCACGACCAGTGCCGTGAAGAACGCCGCCCGGAGGGCTCGCAGCTGGATTCCTGCCATGTTCATCGCCGTCGAAGTGTGCCATGCCGGGACATAAGGCGACCCTAAACACCAGCTGTGAGGCGCCTCAAGGGGCCATCAGGCCCCTTGAACTCCGCGGAATTCCGCGCGCTCACGGCGCTCACGGGGCTCACCGGGCTCACGGGGCTCGCAGGACCTACAGACCGGGGATCCGGCCGTTGCGGAACAGGTCCACGAAGATCTGGTGGTCGGCACGCGCGCGTGCGCCGTACATGTGCGCGAAGTCCACCAGGAGCTCGGCGAAGCCCTCCTCGTCGGCGGCGATGGCCGCGTCGATCGCCCGCTCGGTGGAGAACGGCACCAGGGAGTGGCCGCTGGAGTCGTCCGCCGCCGCGTGCATGGTCGCCGTCGCCCGGCCGAGGTCGGCCACGGTCGCCGCGATGTCCTGCGGGTCGTCGATGTCCGACCAGTCCAGGTCCACGGCGTACGGCGAGACCTCGGCGACCAGCTGCCCCGCGCCGTCCAGCTCCGTCCAGCCCAGCCACGGGTCCGCGTGCGCCTGCAGCGCCCGCTGCGAGATCACGGTGCGGTGGCCCTCATGGTGGAAGTAGTCCCGTACCGCCGCGTCCGTCACGTGCCGGGAGACCGCCGGGGTCTGCGCCTGCTTCATGTAGATGACGACATCGTTCTCCAGGGCGTCGCTGTTGCCCTCCAGAAGGATGTTGTACGAGGGCAGGCCGGCCGAGCCGATGCCGATGCCACGGCGCCCGACGACGTCCTTCACCCGGTACGAGTCGGGGCGGGCCAGGCTCGACTCCGGCAGCGTCTCCAGGTAGCCGTCGAAGGCGGCGAGCACCTTGTAGCGGGTGGCCGCGTCCAGCTCGATCGTGCCGCCGCCGGGCGCGAAGCGGCGCTCGTACTCGCGGATCTCGGTCATCGAGTCGAGCAGTCCGAAGCGGGTCAGCGAGCGGGCCTCGCGCAGCGCGCCGAGCAGGGCGCCCTCGGCGGTCTCCAGGGTGAAGCCGGGCACCTCGTCGCTCTTGGCGCCGGTCGCCAGGTCGTGGACGCGCTCCCGGTAGGCCGCCGCGAAGATCCGCACCAGGTGGGTGATCTGGTCGTCGCTGAGCGCCTTCGCGTAGCCGATCAGCGCCAGCGAGGCGGCGAGCCGCTTGACGTCCCAGGTGAAGGGGCCGACATAGGCCTCGTCGAAGTCGTTGACGTTGAAGATCAGGCGCCCGTTGGCATCCATGTAGGTGCCGAAGTTCTCGGCGTGCAGATCGCCGTGGATCCACACCCGGCCGGTCCGCTCGTCGAGGAACGGGCCGCCGTGCGCCTCGTGCTCCAGGTCCTGGTAGAACAGGCAGGCCGTGCCGCGGTAGAACGCGAAGGCGGAACCGGCCATCTTGCGGAACTTGACCCGGAAGGCGGCGGGGTCGGCGGCGAGGAGCTCGCCGAAGGCGGTGTCGAAGACGGCGAGGATCTGCTCACCGCGCTCGGCCGCGGTGGGCTCGGGAACCGACATCGAAGGTGCCTCCTGGTGGGCGATCCGGCACGAAGAGTGGCCGAAAGTGGTGCATGACAAAAGGGACGGGTGTTCCCTGACTCCCAACGCGCGACCGTACCCCCGAGTGCCCGGCCACTGTCAGTCGGGCGACGTAGACTTCCACGCTGTCCCCCCAGAAATTCATGATGGAGGCATCCCCACCGTGACCAGGCCGCCCTTCACGCACCTCCACGTCCACACCCAGTACTCCCTGCTGGACGGTGCCGCGCGGCTGAAGGACATGTTCAACGCGTGCAACGAGATGGGCATGACCCATATCGCCATGTCCGACCACGGAAACCTCCATGGCGCGTACGACTTCTTCCACAGCGCCAAGAAGGCGGGCGTGACGCCGATCATCGGCATCGAGGCGTACGTGGCGCCCGAGTCCCGCCGCAACAAGCGGAAGATCCAGTGGGGCCAGCCGCACCAGAAGAGGGACGACGTCTCCGGTTCCGGCGGTTACACCCACAAGACCATCTGGGCGGCGAACTCCACCGGCCTGCACAACCTCTTCAAGCTGTCCTCCGACGCGTACGCCGAGGGCTGGCTGCAGAAGTGGCCCCGGATGGACAAGGAGACCATCTCCCAGTGGTCGGAGGGCCTGATCGCCTCCACCGGCTGCCCCTCCGGCGAGCTGCAGACCCGGCTGCGCCTCGGCCAGTTCGACGAGGCCCTGAAGTCCGCCTCCGAGTACCAGGACATCTTCGGCAAGGACCGCTACTTCCTGGAGCTGATGGACCACGGCATCGAGATCGAGCGCCGGGTCCGCGACGGGCTCCTGGAGATCGGCAAGAAGCTCGGCATCCCGCCGCTGGTCACCAACGACTCGCACTACACCTACGCGCACGAGGCCGGCGCCCACGACGCCCTGCTGTGCATCCAGACCGGCAAGAACCTCTCGGACCCGGACCGCTTCAAGTTCGACGGCACCGGCTACTACCTGAAGTCCACGGACGAGATGTACGCCGTCGACTCCTCGGACGCCTGGCAGGAGGGCTGCCGCAACACCCTCCTGGTCGCGGAGCAGATCGACACCACCGGCATGTTCGAGGCCAAGAACCTCATGCCCAGGTTCGACATCCCGGAAGAGGGCTACACCAACACCACGTGGTTCAAGGAGGAAGTGCGGCGCGGCATGCTCCGCCGCTACCCCGGGGGCGTCCCGGAGGACCGGCAGAAGCAGGCCGAGTACGAGATGGACGTCATCATCCAGATGGGGTTCCCGGGCTACTTCCTCGTCGTCGCCGACTTCATCATGTGGGCCAAGAGCCAGGGCATCGCCGTGGGCCCCGGCCGAGGCTCCGCGGCCGGCTCGATCGTCGCGTACGCCATGGGCATCACCGACCTCGACCCGATTCCGCACGGTCTGATCTTCGAGCGCTTCCTCAACCCCGAGCGCGTCTCCATGCCCGATGTCGACATCGACTTCGACGAGCGCAGGCGCGTCGAGGTGATCCGGTACGTGACCGAGAAGTACGGCGCCGACAAGGTCGCCATGATCGGCACGTACGGCAAGATCAAGGCCAAGAACGCCATCAAGGACTCCGCGCGCGTCCTCGGCTACCCGTACGCCATGGGCGACCGGCTCACCAAGGCCATGCCCGCCGACGTCCTCGGCAAGGGCATCGACCTCAACGGCATCACCGACCCCTCGCACCCGCGCTACAGCGAGGCCGGCGAGATCCGCGCGATGTACGAGAACGAGCCGGACGTCAAGAAGGTCATCGACACCGCCCGGGGCGTCGAGGGCCTGGTCCGGCAGATGGGTGTGCACGCGGCCGGCGTGATCATGTCCAGCGAGCCCATCGTCGACCACGCCCCCATCTGGGTGCGGCACACCGACGGCGTCACCATCACGCAGTGGGACTACCCCCAGTGCGAGTCGCTCGGCCTGATCAAGATGGACTTCCTGGGCCTCAGGAACCTCACGATCATGGACGACGCCGTCAAGATGGTGAAGGCCAACAAGGGCATCGACCTCGACCTGCTGGCCCTGCCGCTCGACGACCCGAAGACCTTCGAACTGCTCCAGCGCGGCGACACCCTCGGCGTCTTCCAGTTCGACGGCGGCCCCATGCGGTCCCTGCTGCGGCTGATGAAGCCCGACAACTTCGAAGACATCTCCGCCGTGTCCGCGCTCTACCGCCCGGGCCCGATGGGCATGAACTCCCACACGAACTACGCGCTGCGCAAGAACAAGCAGCAGGAGATCACGCCGATCCACCCGGAGCTGGAGGAGCCGCTCAAGGAGGTCCTGGACGTCACCTACGGCCTGATCGTCTACCAGGAGCAGGTGCAGAAGGCCGCCCAGATCATCGCCGGCTACTCGCTCGGCGAGGCCGACATCCTCCGCCGCGTCATGGGCAAGAAGAAGCCCGACGAACTGGCGAAGAACTTCACCATCTTCCAGGCCGGTGCCAAGGAGAAGGGCTTCAGCGACGAGGCCATCCAGGCCCTGTGGGACGTCCTCGTCCCCTTCGCCGGCTACGCCTTCAACAAGGCGCACTCCGCCGCGTACGGCCTGGTCTCCTACTGGACCGCCTACCTCAAGGCGAACTACCCCGCCGAGTACATGGCGGGCCTGCTCACCTCGGTCAAGGACGACAAGGACAAGTCCGCCGTCTATCTGAACGAGTGCCGCCGCATGGGCATCAAGGTGCTCCCGCCGAACGTCAACGAGTCCGAGGCCAACTTCGCCGCCCAGGGCGACGACGTGATCCTCTTCGGCCTCACCGCCGTCCGCAACGTCGGCTCCAACGTCGTCGAGTCGATCATCAAGACCCGCAAGAGCAAGGGGAAGTACAGCTCCTTCCCCGACTTCCTCGACAAGGTCGAGGCCGTGGTCTGCAACAAGCGCACCGTCGAGTCGCTGATCAAGGCCGGCGCCTTCGACACCATGGGCCACACCCGCAAGGGCCTGGTCGCCCAGCACGAGCCCATGATCGACACCGTGGTGGCGGTCAAGCGCAAGGAGGCCGAGGGACAGTTCGACCTGTTCGGCGGCATGGGCGAGGAGGACAGCAGCGAGCCGGGCTTCGGCCTGGACGTCGAGTTCTCCGACGTCGAGTGGGAGAAGGCCTATCTGCTCGCCCAGGAGCGCGAGATGCTCGGCCTCTACGTCTCCGACCACCCGCTCTTCGGCCTGGAGCACGTGCTGTCCGACAAGACCGACGCGGGCATCTCGCAGCTCACCGGCGGCGAGCACGCGGACGGCGCGGTCGTCACCATCGGCGGCATCATCTCCGGCCTCCAGCGGAAGATGACCAAGCAGGGCAACGCCTGGGCCATCGCCACCGTCGAGGACCTGGCCGGCTCCATCGAGTGCATGTTCTTCCCGGCCACCTACCAGCTGGTCTCCACCCAGCTCGTCGAGGACGCGGTCGTCTTCGTCAAGGGCCGGCTCGACAAGCGCGAGGACATCCCGCGCCTGGTCGCCATGGAGCTGATGGTCCCCGACCTGTCGAACGCGGGCACGAACGCCCCGGTGATCCTCACCATCCCGACGGTCAAGGTGACCCCGCCGATGATCAGCCGGCTCGGCGAGATCCTCGGCCACCACAAGGGCAACACCGAGGTACGGATCAAGCTCCAGGGCCCGCGCTCGACGACCGTGCTCCGGCTCGACCGGCACCGGGTCCAGCCCGATCCGGCGCTCTTCGGCGACCTGAAGGTGCTGCTCGGCCCGTCCTGCCTGGCCGGGTAGCCGGCGGGTAGCTGGGCCCCGGCCGCCACGGCCCCGCCGCACGCGCCAGGGGCGCGCCCGTCGTCACGGGCGCGCCCCTCTGCCGTAAGGCCTACGGCTCGTCGTTGGCCTAGTTGTGGCCGAAACGCTTCTGCCGGCCCTTGCGGGCCATGTCACCCGGGGTGACCTGGCTCATCCGCTGCTCCGTCTGCGCCTCCATCGACGAGCGCTCGGCCTGCTGCTGGCCGCGCTCGGCCGGGGTGCCGCGCTGCTGACTGCGATCCTGCTTGCGATTCTTGGCCATGGTGATGATGCCTCCTCAAGGGGGTCTGGGGGCCAGGGCCGCTGTCAGACTCACACACCGCAGAAAGCGTCGCATTTTGGATCATTACGGACGGTGAGCGCGGCCCCGCGCCCCTTCCGTAGGACGTCCGCCACGCCGATGATCGAGTTCCGGACGTCAACCGCATCCGGGTCGGGCAGACTCGGAGAAACCCGGAGCACTTCCGATCCCGAGGTTCCCGAGCGGTTACGGCGAAAGAGGGTGGAACACGTGGACCGATGCGTCGTCCTGGTGGACGCCGGCTATCTGCTGGGCGCCGCCGCCAGCCTGCTCGCCGGAGAACCGGCCCGCTCCCGGATCACCGTCGACCACGCCGCACTCATCCAGCAGCTGCGCGACCGCGCCGAGGCCGAGACCCGGCTCCCGCTGCTGCGGATCTACTGGTTCGACGGCGCCCCCGACCGGGTGCCCCAGCCCGAGCACCGCCGGCTGCGCGTGCTGCCCCGGGTCACCGTCCGGCTCGGCGCCCTGACCCGCAGCGACGGCCGCTGGGCCCAGAAGGGCGTCGACGCGGCCATGCACACCGAGCTCACCGAGCTCTCCCGCAACCGCGCCTGCTCCGACATCGTGCTCGTCACCGGCGACGGCGACCTGCTGCCCGGCCTGATGTCCGCCAAGGAACACGGCGTCGCCGTCCACCTCTGGGCCGTCCAGGCCGCCGACGGCGACTACAACCAGTCCGAGGACCTCGTCGCCGAGGCCGACGAGCGGCGCGTCCTCGACCGGACCTGGATCACCCGCGCCGTCCGCGCCAAGGACCTCACCGGACCGTGCGCCCCGCCCCCCGTGCCCCGCCCCGAGATCGCCGCCATCCTCGCCGCGCCGCTGCCCGAGTCCGCCCTCGCCGCCTCCGCCGAGCGGACCGCCGCCCCCGCGCCCGCCGCCCCCGGAGACCCGGCCGCCCCGCCCCGTACCCAGGAACCGGACCGGGCCCCGGCCGCCGCCGGACCGGTCAACGGCAACGCCGTCCACGCCCCCGCCGCCGGAAAGGCCGTCCCCACCCCCAAGGACCTCGCCGCCCTGCGCGGCCCCAGCCTGCCGCCCCCGCCGCCGCCCGCCGCCACCCTGCGCTGGTCCTCCGACCGCGGCTGGATCGACCGCCCCGCCGCGCCCCTCGGCGAGCCCGCCGAGACCGCCTCGCTGCCCACCCTCGCCGCGCTCACCAGCGCCGAGCAGCGCTGGGCCGACCGCGAGGAGGACATCACCACCGTCGGCGGCGACCCCTACGAGGTCGGCCAGGTCTTCGCCCGCCGCTGGCTCGACCGGCTCCCCGAACCCGGCCACGTCCCCAAGCTCGCCACCATGTACCCGCGCATCCCGCACCGCATCGACGGCGAACTCCTCCGCTACGCCGCCCGCTTCGGCCTGCTCGCCCACAAGGACGACCAGATCGACGAGCACGACCGCTATGCGATCCGGGCGGGATTCTGGCGCGAGATCGACGTCCACGCCGCCACGCAACACGCCCCCGCGCCCGAGGAGAGCCGCGGGACCCCGTAGGCTCTCCCTCCGTGAGTACGGTGTGCGTGGTGCGGGATCTGGTCAAGACGTACCCCGCCACACGCGGCAGACGCGGAACGCCCCCGACCCCCGAGGTACGGGCCACCGACGGGATCAGCCTCGATGTGCGCGGCGGCGAGATCTTCGGTCTGCTCGGACCCAACGGCGCCGGCAAGACCACCCTGGTCCGCCAGCTCACCGGTCTGATGCGCCCCGACTCCGGCACCGTCCGGATGCTCGGCCACGACCTGGTGCGCCACCCCGAGCGGGCCGCCCGGCTGCTCGCCTACCTCGGCCAGGAGTCCACCGCGCTCGACGAGCTGACCGTCGCCCTCGCCGCCGAGACCACCGGGCGGCTGCGCGGGCTCGGCACCCGGGAGGCCCGCGCCGAGCGCGACGCCGTCCTCGACGAACTGGGCCTCGCCGAGATCGCCGGCCGGCCGCTCAAGAAGCTGTCCGGCGGCCAGCGCCGGCTCGCCTGCTTCGCCGCCGCCCTCGTCGGCGAGCGGCCCGTGCTCGTCCTCGACGAGCCCACCACCGGCATGGACCCGGTCGCCCGCCGCGCCGTCTGGGCCGCCGTCGACCGGCGGCGCGCCGAGCGCGGCACCACGGTGCTCCTGGTCACCCACAACGTCATCGAGGCCGAGACCGTCCTCGACCGGGTCGCCGTCGTCGACCGCGGCCGGGTCATCGCCTGCGACACGCCCACCGGACTCAAGGAGCGGGTCGCGGGCGAGGTCCGGGTCGACCTGGTCTGGCGCGAGCGCGCCCCCCTCGACGTCCCCGAGGTCGCGGCCCTGCGCACCCTGGCGCAGGAGTCGGGGCGCCGCTGGGTGCTCCGGCTCGCCCCGGACGAGGCAAGGGCGGCGGTCGCCGCCGTCACCGGCGGCGCGGCCTTCGCGGCCCTGGACGACTTCACCCTGGCGACGCCGAGCCTGGAGGACGTGTACCTGGCGCTCGGCGGCGAGACGCGGGGGCTGGTGAAGGCGTGACGTACCCCTTGAAGGCCCTGAACGTCAGGAGCTGTACGAGTTGAGCACCCTGCCCGCCGAGGCCCTGACGGCCACCGTCCCGGCCGCCCCGGCCCGCGACGCGGAACCGGACGCCGCGGCCCCGCTCGCGCCGCGCGCCCGGCTGTTCCCCGCGCTCGGCGCGGTCTACAAGGCGCAGCTCAGCCGCGCCCGGGTGGCCCGGATCCCGCTGCTCTTCGTGGCCACCTTCCAGTCCGTCGGGATCATGGTCCTGATGCGCGGGGTGGTCGACGGCGGCTCGGAGGCCCGGGCCGTGGTGGCCGGCTCCGCCGTGCTCGTGGTCGCCTTCGTGGCGCTCAACCTGCTCGCCCAGTACTTCGGGCAGCTGCGGGCCGGCGGCGGGCTCGACCACTACGCGACCCTGCCCGTGCCGCCCGCCGCCGTGGTGCTCGGCGCGGCCGGCGCGTACGCCTCCTTCACCGTGCCCGGCACGGTGGTCACGGCGGTGGCCGGTTCGGTGCTCTTCGGTCTCCCGCTCGGGCATCTGTGGATCCTGGCCGCGGTCGTACCGCTGTCCGGGGCCGCGCTCTCCGGGCTCGGCGCGGCACTCGGCCTGCTCGCGCCCCGTCAGGAGCTGGCCACCCTGCTCGGGCAGCTCGGCATGTCGGCGGCGCTGCTGCTCGGCGTGCTGCCCGCGGACCGGCTGCCCGGCCCGATCGGCTGGGCCCGGGACCTGCTGCCCTCCACGTACGGTGTGGAGGCCCTGGCCCGCACCTTCGACCGCCACCCGGACTGGACGGCGGTCGGCCTTGACCTCGCGGTCTGCGGGGCGGTGGGCGTGGTGTCGCTCGCGGTGGCGACCTGGGCGTACCGCAGGGCGGCCGTGCGCTGACTATCGCGGCTCGGTTCACCGGTCCGCTGAGGCGGCGCACAGCGACACCTGGCACGATGGCGTGGTGACAGCACCTCTGACGCCGCCGCACCAGCCGCCGCCGCACGATCCCGACCGGCCCGCGCCCCTGCCGGGGCTGCCCGCCTCCGACGGCGCGCCCGGCACGGCGACCGAGCTGCGGCAGTCCGCCGTGGTGGTCGCCGCGTCCGTGGTGGCCGGGGTGCTGCTCGGGCTGCTGTGGCTGTGGCTTGCCCCGCGGGTCGGGCTGTACTCGGACGGCAAGGCGGTCTTCCTCAAGAACAGCGAGGGGGAGGCGGCGATCGGATCGGACGGAACGTTTGTCCTGATCGCCCTGGGCTTCGGCGCGCTCGCCGCGCTCCTCGTCTTCCTGTTCCACCGGCACGGCGGGGTGGCCCTCGTCCTCGGCCTCGCCCTGGGCGGTGTGCTCGGCTCGCTGCTCGGCTGGGGCGTCGGCATCTGGCTCGGCCCGGAGCGCGATGTCGTCGCGCACGCCAAGGCGCTCGGTCCCGACGTCACCTTCGACGCGCCGCTCGAACTCGACATGGGGGCCGCGGCGATGCTGGCCTGGCCGATCGCCGCGATGATCGTCCATCTCGCCCTGACCGCGCTGTTCGGCCCGCGCGACCCGGAGCCGGAGGACGGCCCCTGGCCGCCGACGCCGAAGACCACCGCCCCGTAAGCGCGTGAGAAAGGGCCCGATCCGCTCGGATCGGGCCCTTTCCACATGCGTACGGTACGGCTCAGCCGCGGCCGATCGGGGCCAGGACGGCGGCCGTGAGGGCCGCCAGGTCCTGCGGGGACAGCTCGACCTCCAGACCGCGCCGCCCGGCCGAGACGCAGATCGTCTCGTGCGCCGAGGCCGAGTCGTCCAGGACCGTGCGCAGCCGCTTGCGCTGGCCGAGCGGCGAGATCCCGCCCCGGACGTAGCCGGTGGTGCGCTCGGCCGCCGCCGGGTCCGCCATCGCCGCCCGCTTCCCGCCGACCGCCGACGCGAGCGCCTTCAGGTCGAGCTGCCCGGCCACCGGGACCACCGCGACCGTCAGCTCGCCGTCCACGTCCGCGACCAGCGTCTTGAACACCCGGTCGGGGGAGACGCCGAGGGCCTCCGCGGCCTCCTCGCCGTAGCTGGCCGCCGCCGGGTCGTGGTCGTACGCGTGCAGCGTGTACGCCGTGCCGGCCGCGGCGAGCGCCACCGTCGCCGGGGTCCCTCCGCTGTTCTTCTTCTGCTTCTTCGCCACGCCGGGCTCTCCTCGTGGGGTCAGAGGGGTCAGAGGGGTCAGTTGGGGCTGGTCGGCATGCGGGTCAGTTCCACCGCCGGCAGCGACGGCAGATGGCGAAGCACCGCCGTCTCCGCGCGCAGCAGCGCCAGTTCCTCGCGCAGCCGGGTCGCGGTGTCCGGCGCCTGGAGCAGCCGCTGCTTGGCCGGGATGTCGAGCACCGCCGCCGCGGCCACCAGATACGACACGACCGACGGGTCGTCGGGCAGCTCGCTGGTGGTCAGCGAGCGCTCCCGGGCCCCGGCGAGGCGCTTCTGGTAGCTGCGGAAGGCGCGCAGCACGCCCTCGGCGAGGGCCTCCGCCTCCTCGCCCCGCTCCTCCGGGATCTCCTGGACCTCGGCGGTCAGGAAGGGTCCGCTCGCGTCGACCGAGAGCAGCTTCACCCGGGTCGTCCCGGTGACCATGACCTCGAAGCCGCCGTCCGCGCGCTCCCGGATCGACGCCGCGTCGGCGATGCAGCCGACCCGGTGGAAGGCCTGGATCGGGTCCGGGCCGAAACCGGCGGCCGGGCCCTTCTCCGGCAGCGCCGTCTGGTCCGGCATCCCCGGAGCCGTCGGCGCGACCTCACGGCCGTCGCGGATCGCCACGACGGCGAAGCGCCGCGGCTCGGACTCGTCCGTGGCGAGCAGCTCGCGCATCATCGCGCGATAGCGCTCCTCGAAGATGTTCAGCGGCAGCACGAGACCCGGGAACAGCACCGTGTTCAGCGGGAAGAGAGGCAGGCGGGCGGTGGTCACAGCGGTCAAGCGTAATGGCCGCCGGGCCCGCTCCGGCCGCCCCGGTCCGCATCGCCCGGCCCGGCCCCGTACGGCTCCGGCGGCACGGCCCGCAGCGGGGTGCGCCGGGCCACCTCGCGGACGGTCCGGGCCCGCGCGTCCAGGAAGCCGCGCAGCGGGTCGTCGGCCGTCAGCGACCAGGGGAAGGTGCTGGCGTGCGGCCCGATCCGGCCGAACTCGGCCAGCGCGTCGGACCAGCGGCCGCGCTCCACGAGGACGTGCACGAGCAGGTTGCGCACCTCGCCCGGCCACAGGTCGCCCGCCGGGTACTCCGCCGACAGCGCCAGCGCCCGGTCGGCGGCCGCGTCGATCCGGTCCGCGTGCGCCCCCGGCCCGGGGTACGGCCCGGCGGCCAGCTGCGCGAAGGCCGCCCGCACCGGCAGCGCCTGCACCAGGGAGCCGGGCAGCGCGTCCTCGGCGGCCTGCTCGGCGAAGTCGAAGCACTCGCTGCGGGAGCCGCGGGAGGCGTCCCGGCGCGAAGCGCAGCACTGGGCCGTGAGGTACTTCAGCGCGGCGACATGGCTGCCGTAGTGGTGCGGGGCACGGCGCACCGCCTGCTCCCACAGGGCCTCGAAGACCGTGTGGGAGGCCTGGGTGCCGCGCGCGTGGTCCAGGGCGAGGCGCCAGGGCACCGGGTCGTCCGGCGCGGCCTCGGCCGCCGCCTCGATCAGCGGCCCGAGCTCGCGCAGCCGCTCGGCCCGGGCGGGGGACTCCCAGGCCCGGCGGACCGCGAGCTGGGCCTTCACCAGGAGGGCGTCGGGGTCGTGCGGCGCGACCGCCAGCCAGTGATCCAGCCAGCCGTCCCGGTGGTACGCGAAGGTGCTCAGGCGTGTGGTGTAGCGGTCCCGGTCCTCCCATGCGGCGGCGTCGCGGGTGGTGGCGAGGAGTTTGGCGGCCGGCTCGGGGTCGTCGAGGGCGGCGGCCACCAGGGCCGGCGCCAGGCGTCCGTCCGGCGGGTCGAGCAGCACGTCGTCGTCCGGCGGAAGCGCGGCGAGGAGCCGCGGGGTGTGCCGGACCAGGCGGGAGGTGCCGATCAGGGCGCGGAGCAGTGACATCGTGCGAAACATTGAAAACCGCAGGTGAGAGACGCGCCAGTGGCGGACTGTGAAGCTTTGGTAGCGGCGGGAAGGTTGTATCGACGGGGGTCAAGACAGCGTAAAGAAAGGGGTGGAAGGGTGCCCGCGCGACCCCCGTCGAGCCCCCCGGCCCCGCCTCGCCCCGGCCCCCGTACGGCTCCGGCCCGGGCCTGGTACGCCTCCGCCCCGGCCCCCGCTCAGCCCCTCCGCAGCAGCCGCGAGGCGCCCGCCGCGACCGTCGTCGCGAGGATCCAGCCGAGCAGGATCAGCGCCGTCGACGCCCACTGCCAGAAGCCCTCCAGGCGCCAGTAGCCCACCTGTCCGAGGTCGATCACCGGCAGCAGCAGGTCCAGGGCGTAGAGGGTCGCGTTCCAGTGCGGCGCCTCGTCCGGCTTCAGCGGTACGGGGTCGTGCCGCGAGAACACGAACGCGCCCGCCGCCCACAGCACCGCCATCCACAGCGCCGCCCGCCCCGGCCGGTAGCCGTAGGCCACGGTCAGGTCCTGCACCCAGCCCCACAGCTTCCCGGCCACCGGCAGCGTCTCCCGGCGCCGCCGCTGCTTCGCGAGCAGCACCTCGCGCGCGTCCGCGTCCTCGCCGCTGTTGCGCAGCACGGTCGCCAGGCGCTCGTACGGCTCCGGCGCGTACTCCGGGGTGGCCGCCGCGACCCACTCCAGGCGCCGGGCCAGCGGGAAATGCCCGTACGGCACCAGGTTCTCGTAGACGAAACCGCCCATCGCGAGGCCGCCCGGGCCCGGCCAGCTGCTGGACAGGTCGATCAGCGTCACCACCTTCGCCCCGTTGAGCACGACCCGGCCCTCCTCGGGGCGCTCGCCGTTGAACCGCAGCTCCGGGGTGACGATGCGGCGCAGCGACAGCTCCTCGCGGCGCGAGCCGTCGAGCACGAAACGGGCGTAGTGCAGATCGAGGGAGTCGCCGAAGCGCCCGTCGTCGAGCCGCACCCCGCCGTGGCACTCGACAGGTTTTCGGCGGGCGCCCTGGGCCGGGGTCACCCCGTAGGGCGGGGTCGCCGACGCGTTGCCCGAGGAGTCGTAGACCCACGCCGCGTTCAGATAGAGCGTGCGCTCCACCGTCAGCTGCGGCGCGTTCAGCGCGCGGCGCTGCTGCGCGCCGCGCAGCACGCTGCCCCGCAGGCTCAGCGACACGCCGACCTTCGCCCCGCGCAGGCTCACCTCCCCGTGCGTCTCGATCAGCTCGGCCTGCAGGTCCTGGGCCACCACCATGCCGTCCGCCGTGATCGCCCGCCCGCGCCGGTCCGGCCACACCTGGATCTGGTTGATCAGCAGATCCGTGCCGATCTGCGCGTCCGTGAGCCGGATGCCCCGCTCGACCCGGCAGCGCGGCAGATGCAGATCGCCCGCCGTGTGCAGCCGGGCCGCCTCCAGGCGGGGTATCGCGCACTCGATCATCCGCAGCGTCCCGAAGTGGGCCTCGGGCAGCACCACCTCGCCGTCGAACCGGCAGCCGTTCAGCTCCACGTACGGCCCTATCGTGCCGCCCGAGAGATTGAGCGACCCGGTGATCCGCGCCCCGCGCAGCTTCAGCGCCGCGACCCGCCCCGACACCGCCGGCGGCCCGTCGAGCAGCAGCAGCGCCACGATCTCCGCCCGCACGCTGCGCGCCGCGCCCCACACCGTCCGCAGCGCGAACGGATCGTCCCGCCCGGCGACCCCCTCCCTCAGATCGCACATCGCGCCCACCCGGAACGCCCTCCACATGACCCGCTCGGGCCGGGTCAGGCCCTCCGGCATCCCGTCGTCCTCGCGCGGCTCGGTCACTGCCGCCCCCTCGCTTCCCACGATTCCGCTTTCCCGGATTCGTACAGCCGTTCTTCCCGCTGAGTGACGGACTGAACGCTAACGGTCAGGAGTGGCGACAAGACGCCAGTGGTGCGTATCAGACGTCAGAGTGGTTCGTATCAGCCAGTGATACGGGAGTCCGGCCCTGTGGGGCGTCTGAGAGAATTGACCCGTGATCTCTCGAATCGATCTGCGCGGCGAGGCCCTCCCCGAGGGTGCCGCCCTGCGTGACCTGCTGCCCCGTGCCGAGTTCGACGTGGAAGCCGCCCTGGAGAAGGTGCGGCCGATCTGCGAGGGCGTACGGCATCATGGCGCGGCCGCGGTGATCGACTACGGGGAGAAATTCGACGGCGTGCGCGTCGAGAGCCTGCGCGTGCCCGCCGAGGCGATCAGCCGCGCCCTCGACGAGCTCGATCCGGCCGTCCGGGCGGCCCTGGAGGAGTCCATCCGGCGCGCCCGCCTGGTCCACCGCGACCAGCGCCGCACCACCCACACCACCCAGGTCGTCCCCGGCGGCACGGTCACCGAGAAGTGGATCCCGGTCGAGCGCGTCGGCCTCTACGTGCCCGGCGGCCGCTCCGTCTACCCGTCCTCCGTCGTGATGAACGTCGTCCCGGCCCAGGAGGCCGGCGTCGAGGGCATCGCCGTGTCCTCCCCGCCGCAGCGCGACTTCGGCGGCCTGCCGCACCCCACGATCCTCGCCGCCTGCGCCCTGCTCGGCATCGACGAGGTGTACGCGGCCGGCGGCGCCCAGGCCATCGCCATGTTCGCGTACGGGACGGAAGGCCCCGAGGGCTGCGCCCCGGTCAACCTGGTCACCGGCCCCGGCAACATCTACGTCGCCGCCGCCAAGCGCCTCCTCAAGGGCCGCATCGGCATCGACGCCGAGGCCGGCCCGACCGAGATCGCCGTCCTCGCGGACTCCACCGCCGACGCCGTGCACGTCGCCGCCGACCTGATCAGCCAGGCCGAGCACGACCCGATGGCCGCCTCCGTCCTCGTCACCGACTCGGAGGAACTCGCCGAAGCCGTCGAGGCCGAGCTGAAGACCCAGGTCGCCGCCTCCAAGCACATCGACGACCGGATCGTCCCGGCCCTGGCCGGGCAGCAGTCCGCGATCGTCCTCGTCACCGGCCTCGACGACGGCCTCAAGGTCGTCGACGCGTACGGTGCCGAGCACCTGGAGATCCAGACCGCCGACGCCGCCGCCGTCGCCGACCGGGTCCGCAACGCGGGCGCGGTCTTCGTCGGCCCCTGGGCGCCGGTCTCCCTCGGCGACTACTGCGCCGGCTCCAACCACGTGCTGCCCACCGGCGGCTGCGCCTGCCACTCCTCCGGCCTGTCTGTGCAGTCCTTCCTCCGCGGCGTCCACATCGTGGACTACACGCGAGACGCCCTCGCCGAGGTCGCCCACCACGTGGTCACCCTCGCCGAGGCGGAGGACCTGCCCGCGCACGGCGCGGCGATCAAGGCGCGGTTCGAGTGGAAGGTCCCCCAGAGCAAGTGACCGACAGCACCACCGACTCCATCGGGATCGACGACCTGCCCATCCGCGACGAGCTCAGGGGCAAGTCCCCCTACGGCGCGCCCCAGCTCGACGTGCCCGTCCAGCTGAACACCAACGAGAACCCCTACCCGCTGCCCGAGCCCCTCGTGGCCCGGATCGCGGAGCGGGTCGCCGAGGCCGCCCGCGGCCTCAACCGCTACCCCGACCGGGACGCCGTCGAGCTGCGCACCGAGCTGGCCCGCTACCTCACCCGCACCGGTGGGCACGAGGTCGGCCTCGCCAACGTGTGGGCCGCCAACGGCTCCAACGAGGTGCTCCAGCAGCTGCTCCAGACCTTCGGCGGCCCCGGCCGTACCGCGATCGGCTTCGAGCCCTCGTACTCGATGCACGCCCTGATCGCCCGCGGCACCGGCACCGGCTGGATCTCCGGCCCGCGCAACGAGGACTTCACCATCGACCTCGCGGCGGCCCGCCAGGCCATCGCCGAGAACGCGCCCGACGTCGTCTTCGTCACCTCGCCCAACAACCCCACCGGCACCGCGGTCGAGGCCGCGACCGTCCTCGCCCTGTACGAGGCCGCCCAGGCCGCCAGGCCCGGAGCCGGCGCCCTGGTGGTCGTCGACGAGGCGTACGTGGAGTTCAGCCACCGGGCCTCGCTGCTGCCCCTCATCGAGGGCCGCCCGAACCTGGTGATCTCCCGGACCATGTCCAAGGCCTTCGGCGCCGCCGGACTGCGCCTGGGCTATCTCGCCGCCCACCCCGCCGTGGTCGACGCCGTCCAGCTGGTGAGACTGCCGTACCACCTCTCGGCCGTCACCCAGGCCACCGCCCTCGCGGCCCTGGAGCACACCGACACCCTCCTCGGGTACGTCGAGCAGCTCAAGGCCGAGCGCGACCGCCTGGTCGCCGAGCTGCGCGCCATCGGCTACGAGGTCACCGAGTCCGACGCCAACTTCGTCCAGTTCGGGCACTTCGACGGGGCCCGGGGCTCCCACGAGGCCTGGCAGCGGATCCTCGACCGGGGCGTCCTGGTCCGGGACAACGGCGTACCGGGCTGGCTGCGGGTCACCGCCGGCACCCCCGAAGAGAACGACGCGTTCCTCGACGCGGTTCGTGAGCTGAAGAAGGAGCAGAACGCATGAGCCGCGTAGGCCGCGTTGAGCGCACCACCAAGGAGACGTCCGTCGTCGTCGAGATCGACCTCGACGGCACCGGGAAGGTCGACGTGTCGACCGGGGTCGGGTTCTACGACCACATGCTCGACCAGCTCGGCCGGCACGGTCTGTTCGATCTGACCGTGAAGACCGACGGCGATCTGCACATCGACTCGCACCACACCATCGAGGACACCGCCCTCGCCCTCGGCGCCGCCTTCAAGCAGGCTCTCGGCGACAAGGTCGGCATCTACCGCTTCGGCAACTGCACCGTCCCCCTTGACGAGTCGCTGGCGCAGGTGACGGTGGACCTTTCCGGCCGCCCCTACCTGGTGCACACCGAGCCCGAGAACATGGCGCCCATGATCGGCTCGTACGACACCACGATGACCCGGCACATCCTGGAGTCCTTCGTGGCCCAGGCCCAGATCGCGCTGCACGTGCACGTGCCGTACGGGCGCAACGCGCACCACATCGTGGAGTGCCAGTTCAAGGCGCTCGCCCGGGCGCTCCGCTACGCCTCCGAGCGCGACCCGCGCGCCGCCGGCATCCTCCCCTCCACGAAGGGCGCTCTGTAACCGTGAACGGCCTCTCCACCGTCCTGATCGTCGTCGGGCTCTTCATGCTCGGCGGCGTCTACTCCTTCATCAAGCAGAAGCAGTCGAAGAGCATGGTGACCGTGCTCGCGCTCGGCTCCGCGATGTGCCTGACGGCCGGCATCCTGCGTCTGGACCTGTGGGCATGACGACTGCTTCGAAGGACACGGGTTCGAAGGCAATGGGTCAGAAGAAGGTCGTGGTCTTCGACTACGGCTTCGGCAACGTCCGGTCCGCCGAGCGCGCGCTCGCCCGGGTCGGCGCCGACGTCGAGATCACCCGCGACTACGACCGGGCGATGAACGCCGACGGACTGCTCGTCCCCGGCGTCGGCGCCTTCTCCGCCTGCATGCAGGGCCTCAAGGAGGCCCGCGGCGACTGGATCGTCGGCCGCCGCCTGGCCGGCGGCCGCCCGGTCATGGGCATCTGCGTCGGCATGCAGATCCTCTTCGCCCGCGGCATCGAGCACGGCGTCGAGACCGAGGGCCTCGACGAGTGGCCCGGCACGGTCGAGCCGCTGAACGCCCCCGTCGTGCCCCACATGGGCTGGAACACCGTGGACGCGCCCGAGGGCACCGAGCTGTTCGCCGGCCTGGACGCCGACGCCCGGTTCTACTTCGTGCACTCCTACGCGGTGCGCGACTGGACCCTTGAGGTCGGCAACCCGAACATGCGCGCCCCGAAGGTCACCTGGGCCACCCACGGCGAGCCCTTCGTCGCCGCCGTCGAGAACGGTGCCCTGTGGGCGACCCAGTTCCACCCCGAGAAGTCCGGCGACGCCGGCGCCCAGCTCCTCACCAACTGGATCGGAACGCTCTGATGTCCCGCACGCTTGAACTGCTCCCCGCCGTGGACGTCCGGGACGGGCAGGCGGTCCGCCTCGTCCACGGCGAGTCCGGTACCGAGACCTCGTACGGCTCCCCGCTCCAGGCCGCGCTCGCCTGGCAGGCGTCCGGCGCCGAGTGGCTCCACCTGGTCGACCTGGACGCCGCCTTCGGCACCGGCGACAACCGCGACCTGGTCCGCCAGGTCACCGAGGCCATGGACATCAAGGTCGAGCTCTCCGGCGGCATCCGCGACGACGCCTCGCTCGCCGCGGCCCTCGCCACCGGCTGCACCCGGGTCAACCTCGGCACCGCCGCCCTGGAGACCCCCGAGTGGGTCGCCAAGGTCATCGCCGAGCACGGCGACCAGATCGCCGTCGGCCTCGACGTGCGCGGCACCACCCTCAAGGGCCGCGGCTGGACCCGCGACGGCGGCGACCTCTACGAGACGCTCGCCCGCCTCGACGCCGAGGGCTGCGCCCGCTACGTCGTCACCGACATCGCCAAGGACGGCACCCTGCAGGGCCCCAACCTGGAGCTCCTGAAGAACGTCTGCGCCGCCACCGACAAGCCCGTCGTCGCCTCCGGCGGCGTCTCGTCCCTCGCCGACCTGCGGGCCCTCGCCGGGCTCGTGGACCTCGGCGTCGAGGGCGCGATCGTCGGCAAGGCGCTGTACGCGAAGGCGTTCACCCTGGAGGAGGCCCTGAAGGCGGTGGCGTCCGCATGAGTGACGCGCTGAGGAAGGTGTCGACGGGCGCTCCCTGGGAGGAGCAGTTCGGCTACTCCCGCGCCGTGGAGCTGCCCAACGGCACCGTCCTCGTCTCCGGCTGTACGTCGGTGATCGACGGCGCCATCGCCGACGGCGGCCCGTACGAGCAGACCGTCAACTCCTTCCACGTGGCCTTCGACGCCCTGAAGCAGCTGGGCCTGGGCGCCGAGCACGTCGTCCGCACCCGGATGTACATCACGCACGCGCGTGACGTGGACGAGGTCGGCCGCGCCCACAAGGAGCTGTTCGACGCGGTCCGCCCGGCCGCCTCGATGATCATCGTCTCCGGCTTCGTCGACCCGCGTCTGGTGGTCGAGGTCGAGGTCGAGGCCTACAGGAGTGATGCGGCATGAGCCTCGCCGTACGTGTGATCCCCTGCCTGGACGTGGACAACGGCCGGGTGGTCAAGGGCGTCAACTTCCAGAACCTGCGGGACGCGGGCGACCCCGTCGAGATGGCCAAGCTGTACGACGCCGAGGGCGCCGACGAGCTGACCTTCCTCGACATCACCGCCTCCTCCGGCAACCGCGAGACCACCTACGACGTGGTGCGCCGCACCGCCGAGCAGGTCTTCATCCCGCTGACGGTGGGCGGCGGCGTGCGCTCGGCGGAGGACGTCGACAAGCTGCTGCGCGCCGGCGCGGACAAGGTGGGCGTCAACACGGCCGCCATCGCCCGCCCCGAGCTGATCCGTGAGATCGCCGAGCGCTTCGGCCGCCAGGTCCTCGTCCTGTCGGTCGACGCCCGCCGCACCCCCACCGGCTCCTTCGAGGTGACGACGCACGGCGGCCGCAAGGGCACCGGCATCGACGCGGTCGAGTGGGCGCACCGGGCCGCCGAGCTGGGCGCGGGCGAGATCCTGCTCAACTCGATGGACGCCGACGGCACCAAGGACGGGTACGACACCGAGATGATCGCGGCCGTGCGCAAGCACGTGACCGTCCCGGTGATCGCCTCCGGTGGCGCCGGCAAGCTGTCCCACTTCCCGCCGGCCATCGCGGCGGGCGCGGACGCGGTGCTCGCGGCCTCCGTCTTCCACTTCGGTGATCTCCGGATCTCGGAGGTCAAGCAGACGCTGCGGGAGGCGGGCCACGAGGTCCGCTGAGGCGGGTTCCGCTTCCGGTTCCGCCTGCTGAAGGGCCCCTGCGGGGGCCCTTTTCGCTGCGCGGATCCGCAGGATCAGTTGCGCAATTTCTGTTGCGCAAGTTTTCTTTCGCATCTACGGTCAGGGGCATGACCTCGTCGGAGAGCCGCCGGATCACCGATCTCGGCACCCTCAAAGCCATCGCCCACCCGCTGCGCATCCGCCTCTACCGGGCGCTGCATGTGGCCCGTACCGCCACCGCCTCCCAGCTCGCCGAAGAGGTGGACGAGGCCGTGTCGCTGGTCAGCTACCACCTGCGCAAGCTCGCCGAGCACGGCCTGATCGAGGAGGCCGAGCCCCAGTCCGCCGACGGCCGGGAACGCTGGTGGCAGCCCAGCTCGTACGGCGTCACCATCCGCGACGAGGACGTCCGGGGAACGCCCGAACTGGCCGCCGCGAGCGACGCCCTCGGCCGCACCATCGAGCAGCAGCGCACCGAACTCCAGCGTCGCTTCCTCGACGAACGCCTCACCTGGTCCGACGAGTGGCGCTCCGCCGCCATCAGCTCCGAGTGGCTGCCGCGCCTGACCGCCGCCGAACTCGCCGCGCTCAACAAGGAACTGGGGGCGATCTGCGAGAAGTACGACCGCAGGGCCCGCGCCGCCGAGGCCGCGGGTGACACCGAGGGGCGCGAGAACGTCGCCGTCCACCTCCACGGCTTCCCCTACCGCGGGCTGCCCCGATGACCGCCGCCGGCACCGAGGCCGCCCTCGCTCCCGTCGCCGCGGCTCACCCCGCTCACCCCGCTCACCCCGCCCACCCGGCTCACCCCGCCCACCGCAGCCCCCAGGTGCTGCGCTGGCTCGGCGCGTACACCGCCTCCACGCTCGGCGACAGCGTCTACTACCTCGCCCTCTCCTGGGCCGCCGTCAGCAGCGGCACCCCCGCCCAGGCCGGGCTCGTCATGACCGTCTCCGCCGTGCCCCGCGCGCTGCTCATGCTCGTCGGGGGAGTGGTCGCCGACCGGCTCGGCCCGCGCCGGGTCGTCATCGTCTCCGACGCCGTCCGCTGCCTGTCCACCTTCGGCCTCGCCGCGATCCTCCTCCTCGCCTCGCCCGGCCTGTGGGTGCTCGCCGCCGTCGCCCTCGTCTTCGGCACCGTCGACGCGCTCTTCCTGCCCGCCGTGGGCGCGCTGCCGCCCCGGATCGCCGACCGCGACCAGCTCGCCCGCGTGCAGGGCATGCGCGGCCTCGCGTACCGCCTCGGCGCCGTCCTCGGCGGCCCGCTCGGCGGCCTCGCCGTCGCCACCGGCGGACCCGCCGGCGCCTTCGGCGTCGCCGGAGTCCTCTTCGCCCTCTCCGTACCCCTGCTCTGCACGCTCCGGCTCCGCTCGCTGCCCGGCGACGACCGGGCCGACCGGGACGGGCGGGACGGGCGGGGCAAGGCCCTGAGCGACCTCCGCGACGGCCTGCGCTACCTTCGCGGGCACCGGATCCTCGGCCCGCTGATGATCGTCGTCCTGCTCGGCGACCTCGGCTTCACCGGCCCGGCCAACGTCGGCCTCGCGATCCTGTCCGAACAGCGCGGCTGGGGTGCCTCCGGCATCGGCTGGGTCCTCGCCGGCTTCGGTACGGGCGCGGGCGCCGCCGCGCTGCTCGTCACCGTCCTCGGCCGGATACCCAGGGCCGGCGCCGTCCTCGGCTGGGCCATCGTCCTCGGAGCCGTGACGCTCGGCGCGCTCGCCCAGGTGCCCCGGCTGCCCGTCGCCGTCGCCGTGGCCGTCGTCACCGGTCTGCTCACCGGACTCTCCGGCGTGCTGTGCGGCACCCTCGTCCAGACCGAGTGCGACCCCGCGTTCCTCGGCCGGGTGAGTGCCGTCTCCAGCCTCGGCAGCCTCGGCATCGCCCCGCTCAGCTACCCGCTCACCGGCACCGCCATGGGCCTGTGGGGCCCCGGTCCGGTGTACATCGTCAGCGCCGCGGTCTGCGCCGCCTCCGGGCTGTTCGCCCTCGCGGTCCCGGCCCTGCGCCGCGCCGAACTGTCCGGGTCCTAGCTCCCTAGATCCCCAGCTGCTTCGTCGTCCTCATCAGCTCGATGGCCTCCGGCTCGCCCTCCAGGCCCACCTTCGCCACCTCCGTCCGCCCGTACACGTACATCGTCAGCTCGCCCGGCTCCCCGGAGACCGTCACCACCGGGGTGCCGCGGTGGGCCACCGCCGTCTGCCCGTTGGGGCGCCGGAGCACCAGACCCACCGGCGCCTTGCGGCCGAGCAGCCGGGCGCCCTTCTCCAGGCGGGACCACAGGGCGTCCGCGAAGACCGGGTCGAGCTCGCGCGCCGACCAGTCGGGCTGCGCCCGGCGCACGTCCTCCGCGTGGACGTAGAACTCGACGACGTTCGCCCCCTCGTCCACCTGCTTGATCGTGAACGGCGAGAACTTCGGCGGACCCGTACGGATGAGCTGGATCAGCTCCTCGTACGGCTTCTCGGCGAACTCCGCCTGCACCCGCTCCAGGCGCTCCTTGAGCGCCGGTACGAGCGTGCCGGCCGCCGCGTCCGGCCGCCGCTCCCGCACCACCACGTGCGCCGCCAGGTCCCGGGTCCGCCAGCCCTCGCAGAGCGTCGGCGCGTCGGGGCCGGCCGCCTCCAACAGGTCGGCGAGCAGAAGACGTTCACGCTTGGCATGGGTCGACATGGGCGCCAGCGTACGGCCGCGGCCGCCGGTCCGCCCAGCGGGTGCCCGCCGACCGGCCCACCGCCCGGCCACGGACCGGCCCACCGGCCGGCCACGGACCGGCCCACCGGCCGGCCACGGACCGGCCCACTGCCCCGCCCACCGACCGGCCCACCGACCGGACCCACCGTTCCGCCCACTGGACGCCACCCCGGCCACCACCCTCCGTCACGGCACAATGGCCCCATGAGCAGCACGCCGCGGACCTCCAGCGATCTCGACCCCGCCCTCGCCGCCCGCCTCAAGCGCAGCGCCGACGGACTCGTCCCCGCCATCGCCCAGCAGCACGACACCGGTGAGGTGCTCATGCTCGGCTGGATGGACGACGAGGCGCTGCACCGCACCCTCACCACCGGCCGCGCCACCTACTGGTCCCGCAGCCGCCAGGAGTACTGGGTCAAGGGCGACACCTCCGGGCATGTCCAGCACGTGAAGTCCGTCGCCCTCGACTGCGACGCCGACACCCTCCTCGTCAAGGTCGACCAGGTCGGCGCCGCCTGCCACACCGGCACGCGCACCTGCTTCGACACCGACGTGCTGCTCGCGGCCGAGTAGGGTCTGGCGCCATGGATCTCGAGACCTTCCGCAAGCTGGCGGCCGACCGCCGCGTCATCCCCGTCAGCCGCAGGCTCCTCGCGGACGGGGACACCCCGGTCGGGCTCTACCGCAAGCTCGCCGCCGAACGCCCCGGCACCTTCCTCCTCGAATCCGCGGAGAACGGGCGCAGCTGGTCCCGCTACTCCTTCATCGGCGTCCGCAGCGACGCGACCCTGACGGTGAAGGACGGCCAGGCGCATTGGCTCGGCACCCCGCCGGTCGGCGTCCCCGTCGACGGCGACCCGCTCGCCGCCCTGCGCGCCACCGTCGAGACCCTCCACACTCCCCGTGACCTGGCCTCCGGGATGCCGCCGTTCACCGGCGGCATGGTCGGCTACCTCGGCTACGACATCGTGCGCCGCCTGGAGCGGATCGGCGAGCACGGCCGCGACGACCTCAAGCTGCCCGAGCTCACCATGCTGCTCACCAGCGACCTCGCCGTCCTCGACCACTGGGACGGCACGGTGCTCCTGATCGCCAACGCGATCAACCACAACGACCTGGAGACCGGCGTCGACGAGGCGTACGCGGACGCCGTCGCCCGGCTCGACGCGATGGAGGCCGACCTGGCCCGCCCGGTCGCGTCCACCCCGGCCGCCCTGCCGGACTCGGCCCTGCCCGAGTACACGGCCCTGTGGGGCGGCCCCGCCTTCCAGGAAGCCGTCGAGGACATCAAGGAGCGCATCCGGGCCGGTGAGGCCTTCCAGGTGGTGCCCTCGCAGCGCTTCGAGACCCCCTGCACCGCCTCCGCGCTCGACGTCTACCGGGTCCTGCGGGCCACCAACCCGTCCCCGTACATGTACCTCTTCCGCTTCGACGACGGCTTCGACGTCGTCGGCTCCTCGCCCGAGGCCCTGGTCAAGGTCAAGGACGGGCACGCGATGGTCCACCCCATCGCCGGCACCCGGCACCGCGGCGCCACCCCGCAGGAGGACCACGACCTCGCCGAGGAGCTGCTCGCCGACCCCAAGGAGCGCGCCGAGCACCTGATGCTCGTCGACCTCGGCCGCAACGACCTGGGCCGGGTCTGCCGGCCGGGCTCCGTCGAGGTCGTCGACTTCATGTCGGTCGAGCGCTACTCGCACGTCATGCACATCGTCTCCACCGTCACCGGCGAGGTCGCCGAGGGGAAGACGGCCTTCGACGTGCTCACCGCCTGCTTCCCGGCCGGCACCCTCTCCGGGGCGCCCAAGCCGCGCGCCATGCAGATCATCGAGGAGCTGGAGCCGTCCCGGCGTGGCCTCTACGGCGGCTGCGTCGGCTACCTCGACTTCGCCGGCGACTCCGACACCGCCATCGCCATCCGCACCGCGCTGCTGCGCGACGGCACGGCGTACGTGCAGGCCGGAGCCGGTGTCGTCGCCGACTCCGACCCGGTCGCCGAGGACAACGAGTGCCGCAACAAGGCGGCCGCGGTGCTCCGTGCCGTCCACACCGCCAACCGGATGACGGCCCGCTGACGGCCCGCTGACGGCCCGCTGGCGGACCGGTGACCTGTCTCCGGTGACCCGTCTCCGGTGCGTCTCAGGTGGGCAGGTTCACACGACCGGATGAACGAACGGCGAGCCGGTAGGGGATAGTGGGGTATGTGAGTGCTGTACCCGTACCCCAGCCCCGAGCCGCCCGACCGGGCGGCGCCGCTTCCTCCGGCGCCCGCCGCAGCCTGGCCGCGGCCCTGCTGCTCGGCGCCCTCGGAGCCACCGTCGTACTGCTCTCCGCCGGCCAGATCTGGGCCGAGGGCACCGCGGCCGTCGGCGGCGGAACCGTCCCCGTCGAGGCCGACGGCGGCACCGTCACCGGCGTCCCGACCGCGCTCGCGATCGTCGGCCTCGCCGCCCTCGTCGCCGTCTTCGCGGTCCGCCGCACCGGCCGCACCATGGTCGCCGCGCTGCTCGCCCTGAGCGGCGCAGGCGCCGCCCTCGCGGCCGTCCTCGGCGCCTCCGACAGCGCCGCCCTGAACGCGGAGGCCGCCCGGATCAGCGGCAACACCGCCGCCGCCGTCAGCAGCCTCAGCCACACCGTCTGGCCGTACGTGACCGCCGCCGGTGCCGTCCTCATCCTGGCCGCCGGGCTCTTCGCGCTGCGCTTCGGCAAGTCGTGGCCCGCCATGGGCGGCCGCTACGAGCGCTCCGGAGCCCCCCGCGCCGCGCGCCGTACCGCCGCCACCCCCACGGCCGACCCGGACCGCCCCGAGGACCTCTGGAAGGCCCTCGACCGCGGCGAGGACCCCACCCACGGCGGCTGAGGACCGCGATTGTCACGCGCGGATCGCGACGCGTGATCGTTCGGGCACCCCGATTCATCGTCGCGCGCGCATGTGCGGAACAATGAGGCGTCACCACCGAGCAACATCGACGAGGAGCAACTCATGGCGGGCAGCGCCCACGGACACACCCCGGCCGCCTGGACCGGTGTCATCATCTCCTTCATCGGCTTCTGCGCCGCCGGCGTCTTCATGGTGGCTGCGAACTCGCCCGGTTTCTGGGCGAGCATCGGTGTCATCCTCCTCGGCGGTGTCGTCGGTCTCGGGATGAAGGCCGCCGGCATGGGCATGCCGAAGGACTCGGCCGCAGTCGTGGCCGCCCGCGAGGCCGCCACCCAGGCCACGGTCGCCAAGGCCTGAGTCAGGGCCCGAGCGATCGCCGCACCCCGGTTCACCCCGAAGGCGCAGTCCCGTGACACGGGGCTGCGCCTTCGTGCCGTACGGGTGAGAATCACCGGGTGGACCCCAATCCGACGGCGGGAGCAGCCGTGACCCAGGCCGCCCCCGGCCCCTCCGCGCACCCCCCGTACCCCCCGTACGCCTACGGGCCCCCGGGGCCGCCCCCGCCGCCCCGGCCGCTCGCGCGGCGGCTGCTCGCACCGCTCGGCACCCTCGCCGGGGTCGCCGCCGCCTTCGCGTACGTCGGCACCGTCGACCCCAACGAACCCGGGCACTACCCCGTCTGCCCGCTGCTCCGCTTCACCGGCCTCTACTGCCCAGGCTGCGGCGGGCTGCGCAGCGCCCACGCCGTCGTCCACGGCGACCTCGGCGCCGCGCTCGGCTCCAACGCGCTCGCCGTCGCCGGCTACGGGATCTTCGCCGTGGTGATGGTCCTGTGGCTGGTTCGCGCCGTCCGCGGCGTCCCCATGCGTCTGGCGGTCTCCCCGGCCTGGTGGTGGGGCATCGGGGCCGTACTGGCCCTGTTCACGCTCGTACGGAACCTGCCGTTCGGGGCCGCGCTCGCCCCGTGACGTACGGCCCGGGAGGCAGGCGGAGTCCCGGTCGAAGTCCCAGCAGATGGGACGCGTCGTCAACCGATGCGGGTCGGATGGCCACCTACGGATACCATCGGACGTGGCTGAACCGTGTTCATCGAAGTTCATCGAGTCCCGGAAGGGGGCCTCTCGCGTGAGTGTGCTCGACGAGATCATCGAAGGCGTGCGCGCCGACCTCGCAGAGCGGCAGGCGCGGGTCTCCCTCGACGAGCTCAAGGAGCGTGCCGCCAAGGCGCCGCAGGCCAAGGACGGGGTCGCCGCACTGCGCGGCGACGGCGTCAAGGTGATCTGCGAGGTCAAGCGCTCCAGCCCGTCCAAGGGCGCACTCGCCGCCATCGCCGACCCGGCCGGTCTCGCCGCCGACTACGAGGCGGGCGGCGCCGCCGTCATCTCCGTCCTCACCGAGCAGCGCCGCTTCGGCGGCTCGCTCGCCGACCTGGAGGCCGTGCGCGCCAGGGTCGACATCCCGGTCCTGCGCAAGGACTTCATCGTCACCGCGTACCAGCTCTGGGAGGCCCGGGCGTACGGCGCGGACCTCGCGCTGCTGATCGTCGCAGCCCTGGAGCAGGAGGCCCTCGTCTCCCTCATCGAGCGCGCCGAGTCCATCGGGCTCACCCCGCTCGTCGAGGTCCACGACGAGGAGGAGGTCGAGCGGGCGGTCGCCGCCGGCGCCCGCGTCATCGGCGTCAACGCGCGCAACCTCAAGACCCTCAAGGTCGACCGGTCCACCTTCGAGCGCGTCGCGCCCGAGATCCCGGCCGGCATCGTCAAGGTCGCCGAGTCCGGCGTCCGCGGCCCGCACGACCTGATCGCGTACGCCAACGCCGGCGCCGACGCGGTCCTGGTCGGCGAGTCCCTGGTCACCGGCCGCGACCCCAAGGCCGCCGTCGCCGACCTGGTCGCCGCCGGCGCCCACCCGGCCCTGCGCCACGGGCGGGGCTGACCCGGCATGAGCGTCCGCTTCCGCCGCCACGACACGCCGCACGTCCCGGGCCGTATCGCCCGGGGCGCCGCCGGTGTGCACGCGGACGGAAGCGACCGCCGCCACGCCCCGCTCGCCCGCGGCTGCCGCCCGCGCGGCTGCCGCGCCCCCGCCCGCCGTGTCCACGGCCGCCGGGTCCGCTATGTGATCGGCGACGAGCCGGGCCAGGTCAACGGCATGCGATGGCGCCCGCGCCGAGCGCGCGTTTCCTGACGCTGCCGTAGCCCGCCCGCGCGGGCCACGTGCCCGCGCCTACGCCGCCGTCCCCGTGCCCCGTCGTAGGCCTCCCCCCCCCCGTTTGGGCAGGCCCTCATGTACGGGCTGTGCCTTGCCTGTCCCTGTGGGCCCTGCGCCCGGCGGGCGGGTGTTCCGTGTGCGGGCCAGCGCCCTGCTGGTGCGGTGCCCTCCGGTTGGGGGCGTTCGCCCCGGCTGGGGCGGTGCCCTCCTCGTGCGGGCTGCACCCGCCGCCACCTCCGTGTGGAGCTGCGCTCCGCACGGGCGGTGCCGACCCGCACGGGTTGCGCCCGTCGCACCTCGGTGTGGGGCTGCGCTCCGCATGGGCGGTGCCGACCCGCACGGGTTGCGCCCGTCGCACCTCCGTGTGGGGCTGCGCTCCGCATGGGCGGTGCCCTCCCGCACGGGCTGCGCCCGTCGTCACCCCCGTGTGGGCATTCGTCCCGCTGGGGCGGGACGGGTGGGCACACGGGACGGCGCCCTTGCGGGCGCGTTCCGCACCTGTGCCTGGACCCGCACCACCAGTGCGGCGCCCTGCGGGTGGGCGTTCAGGCGCAGGGAGCCTAGGCCCGGCAAGGGGCGCCGTCCGTTGTGCCCACCCGTTCCGCCCCGGCGGAACGTATGCCCACAACGGGGAACGGCGAGGCGCCCCCCAACGGGCGGGCACCGCCCCCGCGGGGCACCCGGCAGCGGAGGGGTGCACCGCCCTGCGGGGCGAGGCTCGCGACGGCGCGAGGCGCAGACCGGCGCGCTGCCGCACGCAGACACGACACGCGCATACCGTGACCACCGACCACACGTCACCCGGGGCACCCGCCCCGCGAGGAGCAACCGCATGTCCAGCGAGTTCTTCATTCCCGACCCGGAGGGTCAGGTCCCGTCCCCCGAGGGCTACTTCGGTGCCTACGGCGGCAAGTTCATCCCCGAGGCCCTCGTCGCCGCCGTCGACGAGGTCGCCGTCGCCTACGAGAAGGCCAAGCACGACCCCGAGTTCGCCCGCGAGCTCAACGAGCTGATGGTCCACTACACCGGCCGCCCCAGCTCCCTCACCGAGGTCGCGCGGTTCGCCGAGCACGCCGGCGGCGCCCGCGTCTTCCTCAAGCGCGAGGACCTCAACCACACCGGCTCGCACAAGATCAACAACGTGCTCGGCCAGGCCCTGCTCACCAAGCGCATGGGCAAGACCCGGGTCATCGCGGAGACCGGCGCCGGGCAGCACGGCGTCGCCACCGCCACCGCCTGCGCCCTGTTCGGCCTCGACTGCACCATCTACATGGGCGAGGTCGACACCCAGCGCCAGGCCCTCAACGTGGCCCGGATGCGCATGCTCGGCGCCGAGGTCATCGCGGTGAAGTCCGGCAGCCGGACCCTCAAGGACGCCATCAACGAGGCGTTCCGCGACTGGGTCGCCAACGTCGACCGCACCCACTACCTCTTCGGCACGGTCGCCGGCCCGCACCCCTTCCCCGCCATGGTCCGCGACTTCCACCGGGTCATCGGCGTCGAGGCCCGCCGCCAGATCCTGGAGCGCGCCGGACGCCTGCCCGACGCGGCCGTCGCCTGCGTCGGCGGCGGCTCGAACGCCATCGGCCTCTTCCACGCGTTCATCCCGGACGCCTCCGTCCGCCTCGTCGGCTGCGAGCCGGCCGGCCACGGCCTGGAGACCGGTGAGCACGCCGCCACCCTGACGGCCGGCGAGCCCGGCATCCTGCACGGCTCGCGCTCGTACGTCCTCCAGGACGAGGAGGGCCAGATCACCGAGCCGTACTCGATCTCGGCCGGCCTCGACTACCCCGGCATCGGCCCCGAGCACGCCTTCCTCAAGGACAGCGGCCGGGGCGAGTACCGGGCCGTCACCGACGACGCCGCCATGCAGGCGCTGCGCCTGCTGTCCCGTACCGAGGGCATCATCCCGGCCATCGAGTCGGCGCACGCCCTGGCCGGCGCCCTGGAGCTCGGCAAGGAGCTCGGCAGGGACGGCCTGATCGTCGTCAACCTCTCCGGGCGCGGCGACAAGGACATGGATACCGCCGCTCGCTATTTCGGGCTGTACGACACGGACGCCGAGGTGGCCGCGGACGCCGCCGACGTCGCCGAGATCGAGGGGGACGCCAAGTGACCGGGAACATCCAGCTCCTGAGCGACACGCTCGCCAAGGCGAAGAGCGAGAACCGGGCGGCGCTCATCGCGTACCTCCCGGCCGGCTTCCCCACCGTCGACGGCGGCATCGCGGCCGTCAAGGCGGTCTTCGACGGCGGCGCCGACGTCGTCGAGGTCGGCCTGCCGCACAGCGACCCGGTGCTCGACGGCCCGGTCATCCAGACCGCCGACGACATCGCGCTGCGCGGCGGCGTGAAGATCGCCGACGTGATGCGCACGGTCAAGGAGGCCCACGAGGCCACCGGCAAGCCGGTCCTCGTGATGACGTACTGGAACCCGATCGACCGCTACGGCGTCGAGCGCTTCACCGCCGAGCTGGCCGAGGCCGGTGGTGCGGGCTGCATCCTGCCCGACCTGCCGGTCCAGGAGTCCGCTCTCTGGAGGGAGCACGCGGCGAAACACGGTCTCGCGACCGTCTTCGTCGTCGCCCCCAGCAGCAAGGACGAGCGCCTGGCCACCATCACCGCGGCCGGCTCCGGCTTCGTCTACGCCGCCTCGCTCATGGGCGTCACCGGCACCCGCGCCTCCGTCGGCGAGCAGGCCGCCGACCTCGTCCGCCGCACCCGGGCCACGTCCGAGCTCCCGGTCTGCGTGGGCCTCGGCGTCTCCGACGCCGCCCAGGCCCGGGAGGTCGCCGGCTTCGCCGACGGCGTCATCGTCGGCTCCGCCTTCGTCAAGCGGATCCTCGACGCGGACGGCGACGAGGCCGCCGCGCTCGGCGCCGTAAGGGAACTGGCGGCCGAACTCGCCGAGGGCGTGCGCCGCATCGCGTAACCCATACGGGTGGATTCGCGACCGGGGAGGCGCGCCCGCGCCTCCCCGGTTCGTTCTCGTGGGCGTGAGCGACAAGAACCGTGACGGAAACCGGAGCGCGCGGGAGCGCCTCCAGCAGCAGCGCCGCCGAGACCAGGCCCGAGAGAAGCAGCGGCGCGTCCTCATCGTGTCGGCGGCGGTCGTCGGCGTCCTCGGCCTGGCCGCCGTGGTCGGCGTGATCGCCGCCAACAGCGGGGGCAAGGACAGCTCCGACAAGGCGGGACCGGTCGTCGAGCCGGCCGGGGCGATCAGCGGCGACAAGCCCGCAATCCCGCAGGGAAAGCCCGACGCCCCGTCCACCCTCCAGGTCTGGGAGGACTTCCGCTGCCCCGCGTGCGCCCAGTTCGAGACGTACTTCCGGGACACGATCCACGAGCTGGAGGCCTCGGGCGCGCTCAAGGCGGAGTACCACCTCGCCACCCTCATCGACGGCAACCTCGGCGGCAGCGGCTCGCTGCGCGCCGCGAACGCCGCCGCCTGCGCCCAGGACGCCGGGAAGTTCACGGCGTACCACGACGTGCTGTACACCAACCAGCCGCAGGAGACCGACGACGCCTACGCCAAGAACGACAAGCTGATCGAGCTCGCCGCGAAGGTCCCCGGGCTCGACACGCCCGCCTTCCGCAGCTGCGTCGAGGACGGCACGCACGACGGCTGGGTGAAGAAGTCGAACGACGCCTTCAAGAAGAGCGACTTCAACGGCACCCCGTCCGTCCTGCTCAACGGAGAATCGATCTTCCCGCAGAAGGGCAGCGAGCAGATCTCCCCGGAGAACCTGAAGAAGTGGGTCGCCGAGGCCAACAAGGGCAAGCAGCCCGGCACCGCCTCCCCGGCCGCAGGCTCCCCGGCCGCCGGCTCCTCGTCCGGCCGCTGACCTCCCTCCGGCCACCGACTTCCCTCAGGTAGTTACGGAGAAGTTGCCGGGCAGGCTGCCGTCTCGCCCGCCCGGCAGGGTAGCGTCGGACCTGCCATGGACCTTGCCTACATTCCCAGCCCCTCGACCGGCGTGATCCACCTCGGACCGATCCCGCTGCGCGGCTATGCCTTCTGCATCATCATCGGTGTCTTCGTCGCCGTCTGGCTCGGCAACAAGCGCTGGATCGCCCGGGGCGGCACCGCCGGAACCGTCGCCGACATCGCCGTCTGGGCGGTGCCCTTCGGCCTCGTCGGCGGCCGTCTCTACCACGTGATCACCGACTACCAGCTGTACTTCAGCGAGGGTGAGAACTGGGTCGACGCCTTCAAGATCTGGGAGGGCGGCCTCGGCATCTGGGGCGCCATCGCGCTCGGTGCCGTCGGCGCCTGGATCGGCTGCCGCCGCCGCGGCATCCCGCTCCCGGCGTACGCGGACGCCATCGCGCCCGGTATCGCGCTCGCCCAGGCCATCGGCCGCTGGGGCAACTGGTTCAACCAGGAGCTGTACGGCAAGCCGACCGACCTGCCCTGGGCCCTGAAGATCACCGCGGGCGCCAACCGCGAGGCCGGCCTCTACCACCCGACCTTCCTCTACGAGTCGCTGTGGTGCATCGGCGTCGCACTGCTCGTCATCTGGGCCGACCGCCGCTTCAAGCTCGGCCACGGCCGCGCCTTCGCGCTGTACGTCGCCGCCTACTGCGCCGGCCGCGGCTGGATCGAGTACATGCGCGTCGACGAGGCGCACCACATCCTCGGCCTGCGGCTGAACGTGTGGACCGCGATCATCGTCTTCGTGCTCGCCGTCCTCTACATCGTGATCTCGGCGAAGGTGCGCCCGGGCCGCGAGGAGATCGTGGAGCCGAGGAAGGGCGACACGGAGGCCGGGGCTGCCACGGACGGCGCTGCCGCCGAGGAGCCCGAGGCCCCCGAGGCCGAGGTGGTGGCGCCCGTCGAGGACGCGGCCCCCGACGTCGAGGAGAAGCACAAGGACGGCGCCGGGAACGGGGCCGGGACCGGCGGGCGCTGACCCGCACGGCGCGAGCCGATCACGGCACAGGACATGGCGGAGGGCCGCCGGGACCACACGGTTCCGGCGGCCCTCCGCCGTTGTGCACGAGGGGTGGTCAGGCGCGGCGGGCGGCGAGGGCCAGGACCCGCCGGGCCCGGGTCACCACGGCCGCGTCGACGAACCGGCCGTCCGGCAGGGCCAGGGCGCCCTGCTGGGCCTCCGCCGCCTTGACCACCTCCTCGGCCGCGGCGATCTCGTCGGGGCCCGGGAGATAGGCCTGCTCGATCACCGGGAGCTGCCGGGGGTGGATCGCGGTGCGGCCCAGGAAACCGAGGGCACGGCCCCGGGCACAGCTCGCGGCGAGCCCGTCCAGGTCCCGGACGTCGGGGTGGACGGACTGCACGGGCGGCGGCAGGGCGGCGGCGCGGGCGGCGACCACGACCCGGCTGCGCGGCCAGTCGAGCCCGCGGTCCTCCCGTACGCCCAGGTCGGCGGCGAGATCGGCCTCGCCGAGGGCGATGCCGTGGACCGAGGGGTGGGCGCGGGCGATGGCGTGGGCGTGCTCGACGGCGAGGGCGTTCTCCAGGAGCGGGTAGAGCGGGAGGCCCGCGGAGATCTCGGCGATCCGGGCGATGTCAGTGGGGTGTGTCACCTTGGGAACACGGAGAGCGACGAGTCCGGGGAGGGAGACCAGGGATGGGATGTCGCGGGGTGCGTGCACACGGACATGGACCGGTACGGGCTGGGGGTCGGCGAGCAGGTCGCGGGTGGCCGCGAGGGCGTAGGCCCGCCGGTCCGGGGCCACCGCGTCCTCCAGGTCGACGATGACCACGTCGGCGCCGGAGGCCAGTGCCTTGCGGACCACGTCGGGGCGGTCGCCCGGGGCGTAGAGCCAGGTGAGGGGGACGGGCCGGATGTCGGGCCGGGCGTCGGGCCGGGTGGGGGTCATACGGCTCCTTCGGCGCGCAGGGTGGCGATCTCGGCGGGGGTGAGACCGAGTTCGGTGAGCAGGGTGTGGGTGTCCGCGCCGTGCGGCCGGCCGGTCCAGCGGATGCCGCCGGGGGTGTCGGAGAGCCGGAAGAGCACGTTCTGCATCCGGATCGGGCCGAGCTCGGGGTCCGGGACCTCGGTGACGGTGCCGAGGGCCTGGAACTGCGGGTCGTCGAGGACGTCGCGCACGTCGTAGACGGGGGCGATGGCGGCCTCCGCCTTCTCGAAGGCGGCCATGGCCTCGTCGCGGGTGTGGCGGGCGATCCAGGTGCCGACGGCTTCGTCGAGGACGTCGGCGTGGGCGGCCCGGCCGGTGCCGGAGGCGAACCAGGGTTCGTCGATCAGCTCCGGCCGGCCGACCAGGCGCAGCACGCGTTCGGCGATCGACTGGGCGGAGGTGGAGACGGCGACCCAGGAGCCGTCGGAGGTCCTGTAGGTGTTGCGCGGGGCGTTGTTGCGGGAGCGGTTGCCGGTGCGCGGCTGGACGTAGCCGAGCTGGTCGTACCAGAGGGGGTGGGGTCCGATGACGGAGAGCATCGGTTCGATGATGGCCATGTCGACGACCTGGCCGTGGCCGGTGGTGTGCCTCGCGGTGAGCGCGGTCATCACGGCGTACGCGGTGGCGAGGGCGGCGACCGAGTCGGCGAGGCCGAAGGGCGGCAGGGTCGGCGGGCCGTCCGGCTCGCCGGTGATGGCGGCGAAGCCGCTCATGGCCTCGGCGAGGGTGCCGAAGCCGGGCCGGTGGGCGTACGGGCCGAACTGGCCGAAGCCGGTGACCCGGGCGAGCACCAGGCGCGGGTTGACGGTGGACAGCTCCTCCCAGCCGAGACCCCAGCGTTCCAGCGTGCCGGGACGGAAGTTCTCCACGATGACGTCGGCGTCGGCGGCGAGCCGGAGGAGGGTGTCACGGCCGCCGGGGGTGGACAGGTCCAGGGTCATGGTCCGCTTGTTGCGGCCGAGGACCTTCCACCACAGGCCGACGCCGTCCTTGGCGGGGCCGTGGCCGCGGGACGGGTCGGGTTTGCGGGGGTGCTCGATCTTGATCACGTCGGCCCCGAAGTCGCCGAGCATCATCGCGGCGAGCGGGCCCGCGAAGAGGGTGGCGAGGTCGAGGACGCGCAGTCCGTGCAGCGGCGGCTGCGTGGCGGTGGCGGCGGGGCCGGTGGCGGCGCTCATGCGAGGGCCGCCTCGATCGCGGCGCGGTACGGCATCGAGGTGGACGCGCCCTCGTGCTGCACCGAGAGCGCGGCGGCCGCCGACGCCCAGGCCAGTGCCTCCGGCATGGGGCGGCCCTCGGTGAGGGCCACGGCCAGGACACCGGCGAAGGTGTCGCCTGCGGCGGTGGTGTCCACGGCCCGGACGCGGGGCGCGGGCACGGTCACCGGTTCGGCGCCGCGGACGGCGTGGAGGCAGCCGGCCGCGCCGAGGGTGACGACCACCTCGGGCACCTGCTGCAGGAGGGCCTTCGCGGCGGCGGCCGGGTCGGTCTCGCCGGTGAGGGCGGTGGCCTCGTGCTCGTTCGGCACCAACAGGTCGGTGGCGGCGAGGAGTTCCGGCGGGAGGGGCTGGACGGGGGAGGGAGTGAGGATGGTGCGGACGCCGCGCTCGCGGGCGGCGCGGGCACCCTCCACGACGACGGAGAGGGGGAGTTCGAGCTGGAGGAGCAGGGCGTCGGCGGTGCCGATCAGGGCCTCGTCGCCGTGGTCGAGGGAGGTGACGGTGCCGTTGGCGCCGGGGACGACGACGATCGCGTTGCCGCCCTCGTCGTCCACGACGATGTGGGCGGTGCCGGAGGCGCCCTCGACGGTGCGCAGCAGATCGGTGTCGACGCCGCTGTGTTCGAGCGCGGCCCGCATCCGTACGCCGAAGTCGTCGGCGCCGACCGCGCCGATCATCGACACCTCGGCGCCGGCTCGGGCGGCGGCGACGGCCTGGTTGGCGCCCTTGCCGCCGGGCACGGTGCGGAACTCGCGGCCGGTGACGGTCTCGCCGCGGGCGGGTGCCTTGGCCACGTAGGCCACGAGGTCCATGTTCGTGCTGCCGAGCACGACGATGCTGCTGGTCATGGGCGTACTGCCTCCGAGTGCGTCAGTGCGGCCAGGGCGTCGAAGCCGATGCCGTCGAAGGACGGCACCGAGGTCGAGAGCCGGTTCTTGAGAGGGGAGGTCCAGGATTCGGGAAGGCGGTCGGGGTGCCCGGCGAGCAGTCCCGCGACCGAGCCGGCGGTGGCGCCGTTGGAGTCGGTGTCCCAGCCGCCGGAGACGGCCGCGCCGATGGAGCGGGTGAAGTCGCCGTCGGCGTGGGTGAGCGCGGCGGCGAGCAGGGCGGCGTTGGGGACGGCATGGACCCAGTGATACCCGCCGAGCTCGGCGTGGAGCCGGTCCACGACGGTGTCGAAGTCCGGGTGCGTACGGGCGGTCTCGATGCCGGTCCGTACGGCGCGGGCGAGTCGTGACCCGGGGGGCACGGTGGCGAGCCCGGCGGCGAGGGAGGTGTGCACGTCCGCGGTCCCGCTCGCGGCGGTGGCGACCGTCGCGGCGACGAACATCGCGCCGTACACGCCGTTGCTGGTGTGGGTGAGCACCGCGTCCCGGTGGGCCTGCCGGGCGGCGCCGGCCGGGTCGCCGGGGTGGGTCCAGCCGTGCACGTCGGCGCGGATCTGCGCGCCGATCCACTCCCGGAAGGGGTTGCGGCGGGAGGCGGTGTGCGGGGGCTCGACGCCGTCGAGGAGGTTGCGGTAGGCGATCCGCTCGGCGGTGAACGTCCGCCCCGCGGGCAGCTCGTCGAGCCACAGACGGGCGACGTCGGCGGTGGTGAAGTCACGGCCGTGGCGCCGGAGGAGGAGCAGGTTGAGGAGGGGGTAGTTGAGGTCGTCGTCCTCGGGCATCCCGTCGATGTTCTCGGCGAGCGAGGTGGCGGCGGAGCGCCGGTTCCACGGGTGGGAGGCGAGCAGCGACGCGGGCACGCCGCGGGCGGTGAACCAGTCGCGGAGCGGCCAGTTGCCGGTGGCGCGGGCGAGGGCGCGGATGGCGGTGAGGGGCAGCTTCTCGACGGGCTTGCCGAGGAGGCACCCGGCGGCCCGCCCGAGCCAGGCGGCGTGCAGCCGCTCCAGGAGACCGTCGGATCCCCCCACCCCGCCCCTTCCCGAATCCCTGACGAGCCCGGGGGCCCCGCCCCCGTCCCCCTGACGCCGCGCCGCTTCGTGCGCGGGGTTCGACGGCCAGGTGGGGCAGGCGGCGATGATCGCGGGGAGGGAGGTGGGTTCCAGCGGGGCGAGGGGGGAGGGGAGTTCGGAGAGGGCGTCGAGGATGGTCTCGGCCAGGGGGCGCAGGTCCGGGCGGGGAGTGGGGGAGGCGCCAGCCGCCGAGGGGGCGGGCGGGCCGCCGGCTGCGTACCAGCGGGCGGCGAGCGCGCCCGCGTCGCGGCCGTCCTCCGCCGCCTGGCGGAGTTCGTGGCCCACCAGGTCCTCGGGCTGGACCCAGGTGAGGCGGACGGGGGTGGCGGCGGACGAACAGGCGGGCGTTCCGGTGCCGTTGCCGGAGGGGGCGGCTTCGCCCAGGGGGGTCGTCATCGGGTCGGGCCCGTCAGGGTCGCGTACGCCGACTCGTGGGCGCGGCGGCGGGCGGTGTCGCGGGTGAAGATCTCGTGGGTCACGGACGTCAGCGCGGCGGCCGGGGCGTGGAGGTCCAGGCGGCTCGCCTCGGCGATCCGCTTCGCCCACTCCGCCGGGACGGCGGACTCGCCGTGGAGGGCGCCGGCGAGGGCGCCGGCCATGGTGGCGATGGAGTCGCAGTCGCGGCCGTAGTTGACGGCGCCCAGGACCGTACGGCGGTAGTCGCCGTCGCCGACGAGCAGCATGCCCAGGGCGACGGGGAGTTCCTCGATGGAGTGGACCCGGGAGGGGCGGCGGGCGTCCAGGGAGGGGGCGCGGTAGTCGGGGCCGACGGAGTCGAAGGGGGCGACGGCCCGGCGCAGCGGGGCCAGGGCGGACTCGAAGTCCCGGTGCGCGTCGCCGGCTTCGGCGGCTGCCTCGATCGCCGCGCGGGTGCCGTCCTTGGCGAGGGCGAGCGCCGCGTCGACGACCGAGCGCGGCGTCGCGCCGGGGACGCAGGCCGCGGCGACGGCGGCCGCGAAGACGCCGGCGGCCTCGCGCCCGTAGGAGGACTGGTGGGCGCCGGCGATGTCCAGGGCCTCGGCGTACGCGGCCGCCGGGTGGGCGGCGTTGACCAGGCCGACCGGGGCCATGTACATCGCGGCGCCGCAGTTGACGATGTTTCCGGTGCCGGCCTCGCGCGGGTCGGCGTGCCCGTAGTGGAGCCGGGCGACGATCCACTTCTCGGCCAGGAAGACCCGCTGGAGGGGCAGCGCCTCCGCCTCCAGCTCGGGGATCCAGACCGGGCGGCCGATGAGTTCGGGGACCAGGTGCTCGGCGACCGCGTACGCGTCGAGGTGGTCGCGGACCTTCTCGTACACCCGGATCAGGGCGTGGGTCATCAGGGTGTCGTCGGTGACGTGTCCGTCGCCCTTGTGGTACGGCGCGATGGGGCGGGCGGTGCGCCAGGCGTCGCCGTTCCAGGGGCCGACGATGCCGGTGACGCGGCCGCCGTGACGTTCCACGATCTGCTCGGGGGTGTAGCCCTCGACGGGGCCGCCGAGGGCGTCGCCCACGGCGGCGCCGACGAGGCTGCCGGTGATCCGGTCATCCAGAGTGGGGATCGGAGTAGGGGTCGAAAAAGGCGGGGTTTGCGGTGTCATGGCGGAATTGTCCACCCGGGGTGGCCGGTTCCGTGGCTGCGAGCAGACCGGCGAGTTCGACCAGGTCGGTGCCCGCGAGCCGGGGCAGCGCGCAGCCCGCGAGGGTGCGGCAGGCCTCCCGCCAGGTCGCCGGGACCGAACTCCCGCCGCCCAGCGCGCCGGTGAGCGCGCCCGCGAGCGCCGGGGCCGAGTCGGCGACCCGGGACAGGCACGCGGCGGCCGGCACCGCGGCGGTCATGTCGCCGCGCGCGGCGAGCGCCAGGGCGAGGGCGACCGGGACGGTCTCGGCGGCGGCGATGCCGTAGCTGTAGACGTGGTCGACGATCTGGTGCTCCAGGAGCGGGACCAGCTCGAAGGCGGTGGCGGCGGTGCGGGCCAGCCGCACCGCGTAGCGGGCGTTGCGGCCGATCTCCGTCGCGGGCGGCAGCTGCGCGAGTGCCGCTGCCACCGCGTCCGCGGCCGGCGCCCCGCCGAGCGCCGCCGCGACGGCCGCCGCCATGGCCCGCGCGCCGTGCACGCCGTCGCCGTCCTGGGTGTACCGCGCGTCGAACTCGGCGAGCCCGGCCGCCGCGACCGGATCGCCGGGGTGCACGAGCGCGAGCACGGCGGCGCGGACGCAGGCGGCGTCGTCGAAGTAGTGCGGGTTGTCGTGCCCGGTCGCCGGGGGCCGCAGGCCGGTCGCCAGGTTCCCGAGCCCGGCCCGTACCGAGATCCGGGCCCGCAGCGGCAGCACCGCGGACTCCACCTCGGGCGCGCGGTCGGCCGCGGCGGCGATCTGGCACGCCAGCGCGTTCCAGGCGAGATCGACCGCGGCCCGCAGCCGCCGCTCGGGCGCCAGCGTCCGCAGCAGCGGCCCGCCCGCCGCGAGCACCGCCTCGGCCGTGAACACCGCCCACTCGGCGTCGTCGGAGGGACCGAGCCGGAGCGGCTCGGGCGGCTGGTTCAGCGCGATCGGTACGGGCAGGGTGGTCGTCGCGTTGTCCTCGGCGAAGGTGTCCAGCTCCCGCGTGAGGCGTCGCGTCCACTCGGGCATCCGCGCCGCCCGGTGCCGCGCGGCGGGCCATCCGGCGGCGTCCCCGGCGGCGAGCCCGAGCAGCACCCCCTCGATCCGGTCCCGGCGCCCCTCGTCCCGCCTCCGCACCCCGAGTACGGGCGCCCGGCGCCGAGGGGCCTCGGGCGCGTCGGCCGGGGCGCCGTCGTCCGCCGGGGCGGGCGGCCCCCACACGGACCCCCCGCCGGTCTCGGTCCGCGGCGAGGTCCATTCCTCGCCGCCGGCCGCTCCGGTGTCCGGCGTCGCCGTGGTCGTCAGGTCCGCGCTCATCAGGCGTCTCCCTCCGGGGTGAGCAGGTCCGCGATGTCGAGGATGTGGTAGCCGCGCATGGAGGGCAGGCAACTGCCCGCGACCGGGGGGATGACACCCGCCCACTCCTCCGGGATCGCGGCCTCGCCGCCGAGCGCGCCGGCCAGGGCGCCGGCGACCGCGGCCGTGGTGTCGGCGTCACGGCCCATGTTGACGGCGGTCAGGGCCGAGGTGCGGAAGTCGCCGCGGGCCGCGGCGAAGGCGCCGAAGGCCAGGGCGACGGCCTCGGGGGCGAGGTCGGTCCAGGGATAGCCGCCGATGACGACGGCGGAGCGGACGGCGCGTTCGCGTTCCAGCGGGTCGGTGATGACCCGGCGGGCCGCGACGACCGCGCGGCGCATCGAGCGGGCGGTCCAGGAGTCCATCGGGACCACCGAGAGGGCGGCGGCGATGACGGAGGTGACCGTCGCGCCGCCCATCGCCGCCGCCACGCCCGCCGCCACCGCCTGGCCGCCGTAGATGCCCTCGCCCTCGTGGCTGACGCTGCCGTCGATCGCGACCAGCCGCGCCGCCTCGGCCGGGCGGCCCGCCGCGAAGACGCCGAAGGGCGCGGCCCGCATCGCGAGGCCGTCGCTCCAGGCGTGCCGGTGCTGGGCCGAGATGGGCGCGGCGAGGCCCCGGCGCAGGTTCTCCAGGGTGCCGCGCTCCGAGAAGCCCGCGCCCCGGAACGGCCCTTCGTCCATGTCGGCGATCCAGTGGTGCCAGGCCCGTTCGACATGCCCGACGGTGAGGCCCGAGCCGTGCCGGGCGAGCAGCAGGCCGGAGAAGATGGCGTACTCGGTGTCGTCGGTGCCGGCCGGCCGGTCCGTCACGAAGCCCTCGATCCGGCCCCAGCGGCGGCGGATCTCCGAGGGCCGCAGATTCTCGGCGGGCGCGCCGAGCGCGTCGCCCACCGCGAGGCCGAGCAGCGCCCCCCGCGCCCGCGCGCGCAGGTCGTCCACCCCCTGTGCCGCCCCTTGTGCCGCGCCCTGCGCCGCCCCTTGCGCCGTCCGTTCGCGTACCCCGCCCGCCGTTCTCGCCGCCCCCGCCGTGACAGTCGCGTCGCCGGTCATTCCGTACCCCTTTCGCGCTCCCTCCCATCCCTGCCACGTGACGGCCCCGACCGCTCACGGAAACGTTTCTGTCACCCGGGTGACGGCGTGTCAGACACCTCGCCATCCCCTCAGCCCCCCGCGCGAACAGCAAGGTCAGCCTTAGTAAGTACGGCCTACCTTGCTGGCGCGCCCCTTACATACGGCGTACTTTCGAAGACGTCGAAGGGGGCGGGAGTGCCGAACCCGCAGCGAACACAGGGGAGAAGCATGTCCATCATCGAGGCCGCCGCGCCGCTCCACGAGGCCCACCGCGACAACCACACCCACCGCGACGTCAACGGCGGCTGGCTGCGCCCCGCGGTCTTCGGCGCGATGGACGGACTCGTCTCCAACCTGGCGCTCATGACCGGTGTGGCCGGCGGCGCGGTCTCCTCGCAGACCATCGTCATCACCGGACTCGCCGGACTCGCCGCGGGCGCCTTCTCGATGGCCGCCGGCGAGTACACCTCCGTCGCCTCGCAGCGCGAGCTGGTCCAGGCCGAACTGGACGTCGAGCGGCGCCAGTTGCGCAAGCACCCGATCGACGAGATGGAGGAGCTGGCCGCGCTCTACGTCTCCCGAGGCGTCGAGCCCGCGCTCGCCCGCGAGGTCGCGATGCAGCTGTCGAAGGACCCGGAGCAGGCGCTCGAGATCCACGCCCGCGAGGAGCTGGGCATCGACCCCGACGAGCTGCCGTCGCCGGCCGTCGCCGCGCTGTCCTCGTTCGGCGCGTTCGCCCTCGGTGCCGTCCTGCCCGTCCTCCCGTACCTGCTCGGCGCCACCGCGCTCTGGCCGGCCGTGCTGCTCGCGCTCCTCGGGCTCTTCGCCTGCGGCGCGCTGGTCGCCCGGGTGACCGCCCGCAGCTGGTGGTACAGCGGCCTGCGTCAGCTCGTCCTCGGCGGTGCCGCCGCGGCCGTGACGTACGGACTCGGCATGCTCTTCGGAGCGGCGCTCTAGCCGTACGAGAACGGCTCCACGCCCCCGCGGCGCACCGGCGCCCCCGGGCCTCCGCCCTCACACCCGCGCCCCCAGGCCCCCGCGCCCGCGCCTCTCGCCCCGCCCCCGGGCCCCCGCACCCGCGGGGGCTTCCGTATGCCCGCGGAATCCGCCACGATGCCCCCACGGCCCCCCACAGCCCGCCACGGCTTTCCGTCGCTGTGACGTATCTCCCTGGGCGGATCCGCCGTTTCGGTGAGACACTATGCAGAGCGCCGCATATCTAGCCGGTTACCGGACGGTTTCGAAGTTCCGTTCGGCGGGCATGAGGCACAAGCGCCGCGGGCAATGAGGCCCGCTCTGCGACGGATCGGTCATGGGTCCGAAACACTTCGGAATCCTCGATCCGTCCCCCACGGGAACGCCGCAGTTCCCGTACCTCACAGCTGAACCACCCGCCACCGCCCGTATCGGCGGTGTCCGCATGCTGGAATGAGCTATCCGCTTTCCGAGAAGCCAGCCATCATGTAACCTGCACGAAATTTCGCGGAGGGCCAACGTCGTCCCTCGGCTGTTGCATATGCCACGACGACGACGGGAGAGCCGATGCGTTCCGACGCCTGGTCGCCCATGGACGGTCGCCCCGCCCCCCAGGGGCTGTACGACCCCCGTAACGAACACGACGCCTGCGGTGTCGGGTTCGTGGCCACCCTCACCGGTGTTGCCAGCCACGAGCTGGTCGAGCAGGCGCTGACCGTACTGCGCAACCTCGAGCACCGCGGCGCCACCGGCTCCGAGCCCGACTCCGGTGACGGAGCCGGCATCCTGCTCCAGGTCCCGGACGCCTTCCTCCGCGAGGTCGCCGGGTTCGAGCTTCCCGCCGCAGGCGCGTACGCCGTCGGCATCGCCTTCCTCCCCGCCGACGGCTCCGCACAGGCCGTCTCGCAGATCGAGACGATCGCGTCCGAGGAGGGCCTGGACGTCCTCGGCTGGCGCGAGGTCCCCGTCGCCCCCGACCTGCTCGGCGCCACCGCCCGCTCGACCATGCCGGTCTTCCGCCAGCTGTTCGTGGCGGACCACACGACCAGTGGCATCGCGCTCGACCGCAAGGCCTTCGTCCTGCGCAAGCGCGCCGAGCGCGAGGCCGGGACGTACTTCCCGTCGCTCTCCGCCCGCACCATCGTCTACAAGGGCATGCTGACCACCGGCCAGCTGGAGCCCTTCTTCCCGGACCTGTCGGACCGCCGCTGCGCCACCGCCGTGGCCCTGGTCCACTCCCGGTTCTCCACCAACACCTTCCCGAGCTGGCCGCTCGCCCACCCGTACCGCTTCGTCGCGCACAACGGCGAGATCAACACGGTCAAGGGCAACCGCAACTGGATGACCGCCCGCGAGGCCCAGCTCGCCGGCGACGTCTTCGGCACCGGCCCGGACGGCAAGGGCATCGAGCGGATCTTCCCGGTCTGCACCCCGGACGCCTCCGACTCCGCCTCCTTCGACGAGGTCCTGGAGCTGCTCCACCTCGGCGGCCGCTCGCTGCCGCACGCGGTCCTCATGATGGTCCCCGAGGCGTGGGAGAACCACGACTCCATGGACCCGGCCCGCCGCGCCTTCTACCAGTACCACTCCACCCTGATGGAGCCCTGGGACGGCCCGGCCTGCGTCACCTTCACCGACGGCACCCAGGTCGGCGCGGTCCTCGACCGCAACGGTCTGCGCCCCGGCCGCTACTGGGTCACCGACGAGGGCCTCGTCGTGCTCTCCTCCGAGGTCGGCGTCCTCGACATCGACCCCGCGAAGGTCGTCCGCAAGGGCCGCCTGCAGCCCGGCAAGATGTTCCTCGTCGACACCGCCGAACACCGCATCATCGAGGACGACGAGATCAAGGCCGCCCTCGCCGCCGAGCAGCCGTACGCGGAGTGGCTGGAGACCGGCGAGATCGAGCTCTCCGACCTCCCCGAGCGCGAGCACATCGTGCACACCCACGCCTCGGTCACCCGCCGCCAGCAGACCTTCGGCTACACCGAGGAAGAGCTCCGCGTCATCCTCGCCCCGATGGCCCGCACCGGCGCCGAGCCGATCGGCTCCATGGGCACGGACTCGCCGATCGCGGCCCTGTCCGAGCGCCCCCGGCTGCTCTTCGACTACTTCACCCAGCTGTTCGCACAGGTCACCAACCCTCCGCTGGACGCCATCCGCGAAGAGCTGGTCACCTCGCTGCGTTCGTCGCTCGGCCCGGGCAGCAACCTGCTCGACCCGACCGCGGCCTCCTGCCGCTCGGTCACCCTGCCCTTCCCGGTGATCGACAACGACGAGCTGGCCAAGCTCATCCACATCAACGCCGACGGCGACATGCCCGGCATGAAGGCCGTGACCCTCTCCGGCCTCTACCGGGTCTCCGGCGGCGGCGACGCGCTCGCCGCCCGCATCGAGGAGATCTGCGCCGAGACCGACGCGGCGATCGAGGGCGGCGCCCGCCTGATCGTCCTGTCCGACCGGCACTCCGACGCCGAGCAGGCGCCGATCCCGTCGCTGCTGCTCACCGCGGCCGTCCACCACCACCTCATCCGCACCAAGCAGCGCACCAAGGTGGGTCTGCTCGTCGAGGCCGGTGACGTCCGCGAGGTCCACCACGTGGCCCTGCTGATCGGCTACGGCGCCGCCGCGGTCAACCCGTACCTGGCCATGGAGTCCGTCGAGGACCTGGCCGGCGCCGGCACGTTCATCCAGGACGTCGAGCCCGAGCAGGCCATCCGGAACCTGATCTACGCCCTCGGCAAGGGCGTCCTCAAGGTCATGTCCAAGATGGGCATCTCCACCGTCGCCTCCTACCGCGGCGCCCAGGTCTTCGAGGCCGTCGGCCTCGACACCGCCTTCGTCGAGAAGTACTTCAACGGCACCGCCACCAAGATCGGCGGCGCCGGCCTCGACGTGGTCGCCAAGGAGGTCGCCGCCCGCCACGCCAAGGCGTACCCCGCCACCGGCATCCCCTCGGCGCACCGCGCCCTGGAGATCGGCGGCGAGTACCAGTGGCGCCGCGAGGGCGAGCCGCACCTCTTCGACCCGGAGACGATCTTCCGCCTGCAGCACGCCACGCGCGGCAAGCGGTACGACATCTTCAAGAAGTACACGGACCGGGTGAACGAGCAGTCCGAGCGCCTGATGACGCTCCGCGGCCTGTTCGGCTTCGCCACCGAGGGCCGTACGCCGATCTCCATCGACGAGGTCGAGCCGGTCTCCGAGATCGTCAAGCGCTTCTCCACCGGCGCCATGTCCTACGGCTCCATCTCGCGCGAGGCCCACGAGACCCTCGCCATCGCCATGAACCAGCTGGGCGGCAAGTCCAACACCGGTGAGGGCGGCGAGGACCCGGACCGCCTCTACGACCCGGCGCGCCGCTCCGCGATCAAGCAGGTCGCCTCCGGCCGCTTCGGCGTCACCAGCGAATACCTGGTCAACGCGGACGACATCCAGATCAAGATGGCCCAGGGCGCCAAGCCCGGCGAGGGCGGCCAGCTGCCCGGCCACAAGGTCTACCCCTGGGTCGCCAAGACGCGTCACTCGACGCCCGGCGTCGGCCTGATCTCCCCGCCGCCGCACCACGACATCTACTCCATCGAGGACCTGGCCCAGCTGATCCACGACCTCAAGAACGCCAACCCGGCCGCCCGCATCCACGTGAAGCTGGTGTCCGAGGTCGGCGTCGGGACCGTGGCCGCGGGTGTCTCCAAGGCCCACGCGGACGTCGTGCTCATCTCCGGCCACGACGGCGGTACGGGTGCCTCCCCGCTGACCTCCCTGAAGCACGCGGGCGGCCCCTGGGAGCTCGGCCTCGCCGAGACCCAGCAGACCCTGCTGCTCAACGGCCTGCGCGACCGTATCGTCGTGCAGACCGACGGCCAGCTGAAGACCGGCCGCGACGTCGTCATCGCCGCGCTGCTCGGCGCCGAGGAGTTCGGTTTCGCGACCGCGCCGCTCGTCGTCTCCGGCTGCGTCATGATGCGCGTCTGCCACCTGGACACCTGCCCGGTCGGCATCGCCACCCAGAACCCGGTGCTGCGCGAGCGCTTCTCCGGCAAGGCCGAGTACATCGTCAACTTCTTCCAGTTCATCGCCGAGGAGGTCCGCGAGCTCCTCGCCGAGCTGGGCTTCCGCACCCTGGAGGAGGCGGTCGGCCACGCCGAGCTGCTCGACACCAGCCGCGCGGTCTCGCACTGGAAGGCGCAGGGCCTGGACCTGGAGCCGCTGTTCCACGTCCCGGCGCTGCCCGACGGCGCGGTCCGCCACGCCCTGGTCGAGCAGGACCACGGCCTGGAGAAGGCCCTCGACAACGAGCTGATCGAGCTCGCCGCCGAGGCCCTGAACGCGGCCTCCGCCGAGGAGGCCCAGCCGGTCCGCGCCCAGGTCCCGATCCGCAACATCAACCGGACCGTCGGCACCATGCTCGGCCACCAGGTGACCAAGCGCTTCGGCGGCGCCGGTCTGCCGGCCGACACCGTCGACATCACCTTCACCGGCTCCGCGGGCCAGTCCTTCGGCGCCTTCCTGCCGGCCGGTGTCACCCTGCGCCTGGAGGGCGACGCCAACGACTACGTCGCCAAGGGCCTGTCCGGCGGCCGCGTGATCGTCCGCCCGGACCGCGGCGCCGACCACCTGGCCGAGTACTCCACCATCGCGGGCAACACCCTCGCGTACGGGGCCACCGGCGGCGAGCTGTTCCTGCGCGGCCGCACCGGCGAGCGCTTCTGCGTCCGCAACTCCGGCGCCCTGGTCGTCTCGGAGGGCGTGGGCGACCACGGCTGCGAGTACATGACCGGTGGCCAGGCGGTCGTCCTGGGCGAGACCGGCCGCAACTTCGCGGCGGGCATGTCCGGCGGTGTCGCCTATGTGATTGACCTGAACCGGGACAACGTCAACTCCGGCAACCTCGGCGCCGTCGAGGCCCTGTCCGACACGGACAAGGAGTGGCTGCACGACGTCGTGCGCCGCCACCAGGAGGAGACCGGCTCCACGGTCGCCGAGAAGCTGCTCGCCGACTGGGACGCGGCCGCCGCCCGCTTCAGCAAGATCATCCCCACCACGTACAAGGCAGTGCTCGCCGCCAAGGACGCCGCTGAGCTCGCCGGCCTCTCCGAGGCCGAGACCACCGAGAAGATGATGGAGGCGGCGACCCATGGCTGACCCGAAGGGCTTTCTCACCACCGGCCGCGAGGTCGCCCGGACCCGGCCCGTGGCCGAGCGCGTCAAGGACTGGAACGAGGTCTACGTCCCCGGCTCCCTGCTGCCGATCATCGGCAAGCAGGCCGGCCGCTGCATGGACTGCGGCATCCCGTTCTGCCACAACGGCTGCCCGCTGGGGAACCTGATCCCCGAGTGGAACGACTACGCCTACCGCGAGGACTGGGCGGCGGCGTCGGAGCGGCTGCACGCCACCAACAACTTCCCGGAGTTCACCGGCCGCCTGTGCCCGGCTCCGTGCGAGTCGGCGTGTGTGCTCGGCATCAACCAGGCGCCCGTCACCATCAAGAACGTCGAGGTCTCGATCATCGACAAGGCGTGGGACGGCGGCGACGTCCGTCCGCAGGTGCCCGAGCGCCTGTCCGGCAAGACGGTCGCCGTGATCGGCTCGGGCCCCTCGGGTCTCGCCGCCGCCCAGCAGCTGACCCGGGCCGGCCACACGGTGGTCGTGTACGAGCGGGCCGACCGCATCGGCGGTCTGCTGCGCTACGGCATCCCCGAGTTCAAGATGGAGAAGCGGCACATCAACCGCCGCGTCGAGCAGATGCGCGCGGAGGGCACCAAGTTCCGCACCGGCGTCGAGGTCGGCCGTGACATCACGGCGACCGACCTGCGCAAGCGTTTCGACGCCGTCGTGGTCGCCGCCGGCGCCACCACCGCCCGCGACCTGCCCGTCCCGGGCCGGGAGCTGAAGGGCGTGTACCAGGCGATGGAGTACCTGCCCCTCGCCAACAAGGTGCAGGAGGGCGACTTCGTCACCGCCCCGATCTCCGCCGAGGGCAAGCACGTCGTGGTCATCGGCGGCGGCGACACCGGCGCGGACTGCGTCGGTACGGCGCACCGCCAGGGCGCGGCCTCGGTCACGCAGCTGGAGATCATGCCGAAGCCGGGCGAGGAGCGGAACGCCAACCAGCCCTGGCCGACCTTCCCCATGCTCTACAAGGTCACCTCGGCGCACGAGGAGGGCGGTGAGCGGGTCTACTCCGTCTCCACCACCCACTTCGAGGGCGACGAGGACGGCAACGTGCAGTTCCTGCACCTCGTCGAGGTCGAGTTCGTCGACGGCAGGCTGACCCAGAAGCCGGGCACGGAGCGGAAGATCCCGGCCCAGCTGGTCACCCTCGCGATGGGCTTCACCGGCACCGACGTCGAGAACGGTCTGGTCGCGCAGTTTGGTCTGGACCTCGACGAGCGGGGTAACATCGCCCGTGACGCGGACTTCGCCACCAATGTCGATGGTGTCTTCGTCGCCGGTGACGCGGGCCGCGGTCAGTCCCTGATCGTGTGGGCCATCGCGGAGGGCCGCTCGGCCGCCCGCGGCGTCGACCGCCACCTCGCGGGTGCCAGCTCCCTGCCGGCCCCGATCCGCCCGACGGACCGTTCCCTGACGGTCTGATCGACGGTCCGATCCGCCGGATCACCCCTTGGACGTCCCGTACAACGACGTACGGAACTGAGCGCGGCGCCCCCCGAATGTCCCCGACCGGACGACTGGGTAGGGCGCCGCGGCGCGCTTCCGGGACGTGTCAGGGCAGGCTCGGGATGATCCAGGTGATCAGGGAGGCGGCCGCCACCGCCAGGACGGCGACCAGCCCGAGCCAGCGGGCCCAGCCGGTCATGCGCCGTACGGTACGGGCGCGGTCCCGCTCGTACCTGAGGATCTGTACGGCCCCGAGCGACCGGAGCCGCCCCGGGCGTTCGTGGACGGCGGACACCATCATCCAGGACGCCGTGACCAGGAGGAGGAACGCTCCGCAGAGCAGCCCGATCACCGTCCATCGGGGTCCCGATGTCAGCTTGCTGAGATTCTCCTGCCCTTTGAGGACGAAGATGACGGTGAGCAGGCCCGTGAGGGTGGCGAGGAAGTTGCGGTAGCCCTCCGCCTGCTGGAGGGCGGCCTTGAGCTGCTGCGGCGGGGAGGCCATCTCCTTCGCCCGGTCGTCGGCGTCCCTGAGTTCCGCGGGACTGAACTCGCTCACCGCGGCAGCCCCTGGGGCGGAAACGCGATGTAGAACCCGACCCCGCATCCCTCCTCGACCCCGTCCGGCCGGTTCACGTGCCAGGTCGAGCAGGTGCACTTGGTGAACCACGGGCCGTCGTCGTCATCGGGCCGCTCCCGACGCCGGAACGGCCCCTTGGTGGTCACGGGCTGACCGTACGGCCAGGACTTGGTCATCGGGCACCGGCAGCCGGGGCACTCGCCCGTCACCTCGTACGACCAGTCGCCCTGGCGGCGCAGCTCCCAGAGGAACCGGGTGCTGGCCTCGGCCGGGGATTTGTTCACGGCGCTGTACGGCACGGGGGAACTCATGATCGCGGGCCTCCGGTGGGCGTGGTCGTCGTCGGCAGGTCGAGGGAGAAGAGCCGGGCGTAGCGCTGGAGCCGGCCGAGCACCTCGGGCTCGGTGAGGTCGGTCTCCTCGGAGCACAGCACGATGTGGTCGGGGTCGACGGTTCCGGTGACGGCGGGGGCCCTGCCGGTCAGCTGGGTGGTGAGCACGATGACATCCCGCCAGTCCGGCACGATGGCCTGCTCGGTCTCGTCGGGCGGCGAGACGGTGACGTGCAGCCCGAGGCAGCGGAACGGCGCGTACCGCTCGTACGCCTTCCCCAGCGTCCAGCCGAACCGGCCCGCGACGAGGACGAGCTCGAGGGGGCCGAGAACGCCGGGGCCGAGGAGGCCGGGGTCGAAGGCCGCGAGGTCGAAGTCGTCGGGGACGAAGTCCTCCAGGGCCTCGGCGTCGGGGCCGGTGAAGGGGCCGGGGAGGGCGGGGCCGCCGGCGGGGCGGAAGGCGAGGGCACTGCGGACGGCCGTGCCGAGAGTTCTGCGTGGGTGTCTGGCGCTGAGGAGGAGAAGCTGCGGGGTGAGAGCAGCACGGAAGGCCATTCTGTGGCCGACTCCCTCCTCGAACAGCAGCTTGAGATCGAGGTCTGGTGCCAGCGAGCGGAGCGTCTCGGGGATGTCGGCCACGTTCAGAGGCAGGGGCAGGTCGAGCTTCTCCAGGCGCTCGATCTGGACCCCCAGTGTGGTCCTCTGACGGGCTGCGAGGTGGGCGAGTGGTTCCACGCACAGACCGGAAGCGTCGAGGTCCCACCGTCCGTTCCCGTAAGACGACCTTGTATGAACGATGTCGAGCAGGGCGGCGAGCACGGGGGCAGGGGAGGCCAGCTGCTCGATGTGCGCCTCGACGAGCTCAAGACAGCCCGGGGCGAGGACGCCACACGCGTCGAGGCACCGTAGATCTTGGCGTAGTGCGGGGAGACCGCCTTCGGACGCGGCGTGGCGCAGCGCGGCAGCGAGACGCCAAGGTTTGAACGGGCCCTGTTCCTCGGTCGGCCAGGGGAGGAGATGGGTGACCCAGTAAGGAGCGATCCAGGTGGCGGTCTCTTCGGGAACCGGCGGTGCCGACACGCCGGTGGCGGCGGTGAGGTTGTTGATCCGCTCCACCACACCGCCGATCGGGATCTTCATCTCTGCGGACCGCTCGAGCACGCCGAGCATCGTCAGGTCGTGCGTGACCCACGGTCGTTCACCGTCCAGGTCGCGGGACAGGAGCCGGCGCTCGTCACCTGTGAGGGCCCGGTGGCCGAGTGTCGCCGCGGAGATTCCCGGGGCCATGGAGAAGCCGAGTTCCCGCAGATCGTCGATCCGTGCGGCCAACCGCTCGCGCTGTTCGACGGAGGGGGCCCGGACCAGGAGGTCGACCGCGTGAACGGCACCCTCATGCCAGACGTGTCCCTTCTCCTCGTTGACGCAGCTCACCGGAGCGGCGAGTTCCGCGGTCTCGGTCTCCGTGACGACACCTTGGGGGACCTGGGGCAGGTCCTCCCAGCCCGGTACGGGTACACCCCGTGTCAGTTCCCCCGCCGCGGCGACGGCTTCGACGAGAGGGATCTCATGGGCCGCCGCGACAGGAAGAAGGGGGGCGAAGCGGGCCGGGTGCGATGCGTCCGACACGGGATCGGGACGGGCGTCGTCGTACATCCGGAAGAGATCCGCCATGATCACGGTTGGTTCGATGTCTCTCAGCGACCGTACGTCCGTGACCGCGGGCACCCATACCCCGGTGATGGCGAAGCGCCGTTGGGCGCGTACGGCCACCGCGAGGGACTGTCCCGTGAGCGCGGCCGCCCGTAGCGGCTCGGTCCAGGACCCTTCGGGTACACGGTGCTGGAAGAGCAGTGCCGCGAGCCCGAGAGGCGCGGGGTATCCGAGGGGAGTGAACGGGTCGCGCTTGTCACCGAGGACTCCGAGGAGGGAGTTTCGCCACCGCTCCAAGAGCTCGCTCTCGTGCAGCCGCGCATCGCCCAGGGGTTGTTGGAACATGAAGCGCTGGATTCCGTCACTGTCGATAGGGAGACACCCGACCGTGCGCAGGGGGAAGGACGAGGAGGCCAGGCTGAACTCCGCGTGCGTCACGTGCAGGACGCCCACCGCCTGCTCGTCGAGCGCGTCGAACGCCTCGACGGCCAGCTTCGGCTCGGTGCGCGCGAGGTCCCACAGCCAGCGCAGCGACACCTCCTTGAACGAGGCCATCGCCTCCGGCACCGCGGTGAGGAGCCTGCGCTCCACGCCCTCCTTGTCGTAGCGGAGCAGTCCGTTGCGGTCCACGGTGGGCACCGGTTGGTCCCGTTCCCGCAGGTTGAAGACATAGCCGTGGACGGTCGGCGCGTTCTTGACCACAAGGCCGTCGAGCAGGAGCTGGCCCGTGCCCTGGACGATCCAGACGTCGTCCGTGTCTGCGGTCGTCGCCCTGGCAGGCTCGGTCGGCCAGTCCACCGAGGCCTTGAGCTCGCCCGGCGTCCATTCCTCAAAGCGGATCCGGTCACCCGCCTGGTCCCGTTCCACGGCCGTCACCCGGTGGTCGCTCACCCACAGCAGCTTCCGCAGCGTCTCCACCAGCGACGGGGGCGCCTCACCGTCCGCGTCCGCGCTCAGGTACAGACGCACGACGGTGCCGCCCCGCTCCGGGGCGTTCCGGGTCTCGCGGATCTCCAGGAGGCCCGAGCCGGACTGGATGGTGGCCTGCAGCGGGGCCTCCGTCCGGGACGGGTTGCCGTGGAAGTCGATGGTGCTGGTGGTGACGACGACCTCCTCGGCGAGCATGAAATAGCTGAAGACGCCGATGCCGAAACGGCTGTTGAACGGGATCGGATCGATGCCGGCGCGCCGCCAGTTGCGGCGTTCCTGAACGAAATCCGGGTCTTGCTCGTACCGCTTGCCCGCCCGGGCGAACATCGAGGTGAGCTTTTTGCGGCTCATCCCGGTGCCGGTGTCCCGGCATTCGATGTACGGACGGTTCTGCTCGTCGTAGCCCTGGACGAAGGAGATCTCCGGCTCGCTGTCCGACGCACCGCACTCGCCGACCGCGTGGCCGTAGCGGGTGCGCAGCTGCCGGTGGCGGCAGGCGTCCAGGGCGTTCTGGTAGAGCTCGCGGACGGCGAGCATCCGGTCGCCGTACAGCTGGGTGCCCATCAGCAGGGGCCGGATCTCGTCCTCGGCGAGACGGAAGCGCTCCAGCGGCTCCGTGTAGCGGTCGTCGAGGGGCTTCAGGAACTCGGTCGTCACCTTCCGCGGGATGCCGCGCAGCAGCGCCGGGGCGGTCCTGTCGTCCTCCTTCCAGCTCTGCCGGAGGGCTCGCACGGAGGCGTCCGCGACGCCGGCCAGCTCTTCCACGGCGGCATGCAGCGCGGGGTGGGGGCAGGCGAGGACGACGGCGAGACCGTACGACGAACCGGCGCCCGGCTCCTCGTCCCGGTCGGTCGGCTCCAGGTCGAAGTGGGCGAGGGCGGCGACCACGTCGGCGGGGGCGAGCGGACGGTGCGCGCCGAGGTGGTCGACGAGGACGCTGGACATCCGGCGCGGGTCCGGGGCGAGCAGCGCGGCCAGCCACAGCAGGGTCGCGAGGTCACGGCCGCGCCAGGTGTTGCCCCGTACCGCGCGGTAGTCCCGCCACGCCGACTCCGACGTGTGGTTGATCCGGGGGCTGCTGCCCGGGGCGACCGTCATGTGGGGCAGGACCTGCCGCACCTGGCGGTCGACGAGGTCGTGGGCCTGCGACGAGGAAGGGGGCGGGTCGCCCTCGGCGCCCGCCGCGACGGCCGCCACCACCATGCCGATCAGGTGGTCCACGGCCGGATAGTCGCCTGTGTGGTCCCAGAGCCGGTCCCAGTCGGCGATGAAGCGATGGCGCAGCCAGTGGTCCGCGGCCGTCGCCGCCTCGCGCAGCTTTCGGCGGCGCAGGGTCTCCGCCGCGAGTGCGACCTGCGAATGCGCCCGGAAGACGTCCCGCGCGGCATCGCACACCAACTGGTCGTGCGGTGTGGCGATCTTCCGCCCGCGCCCGTCCTCCTGCCGGTCCAGCCGGTCCGGCCGCAGCGCCGCCAGCTCGCTCAGTGCCACCGCCACCACGCCCTCGTGCAGCAGCGGGGCGGCGAGCAGAGCGGCGGTCTCGGCGGGGGAGAGGCGTTCGCGTTCGGTGAGGCCGGCGGCTTCGACGAGCCGGCCGAGCCGGGACATGACGCGGACCGGGTAGTCCGAGTCGTTCCAGGGGGTGTCGAGGGCCGAGCCCGTCCCCAGGCGGCTCTTGGCGACTTCCCGGGCCAGTTCGTCGAGCCGGTCCTTGACCCGCTGGTGCACCGCGGCACCGCCTGAGGTGTGGGCCCACAGCGCCGAGCCGGCGACGGCCCGGGTCCAGCGCAGGGTCTCCTGGGAGCCCCGGCACAGCACCAGCGCGGCGGCGCGCTCCTCGGCACACTGGAACTCGACGGTCGGCGGCGGCTCCGTCAGGTGGGCGGTGAGCCGTCCGACGCGGTTGTGGACGAACGCGTGGAGTTCCTGGAAGGTCCGTGGGGGACTGGCGGGGGAGAGCGCCTCGGACAGCGCGATCCCGAAGTAACTGCCCTTCTCGGGGTCGGCGTATGCGGGCTCGCCACGGCCACTGCTGCGCAGCCAGGCGACGTTCTCGTACGCCGAGTCCACGAGACGCGTGAGGCTCCGCTGCGCGGGCAGGGTGGGCTGCCTGGTGCGGCACATGTCGAGGCAGACGACGACCGTGACACCGTCGGGAACCGGCTCCGGGCCCAGCAGGACATCAGGTGCGGTTTCGAGGACGGTCTGCGCGAGGAACGAGCCGTCGGGACGGGCCCGGGCGTCGGAGGCGAGGAGGAAGTCGCGGCCGTCCACGGAGACACCGTGGCAGGACAGATAGAGGAAGGCGGTGTCCCCGGGTGAGCAGGAACGCAGGAACTCCTCGATGGCGAACACGATTGCGCCGGCACGCGTGTCGCGCCGCTCCGGCTGCGGGTGCCCGGGATGCAGAGTGTCGACCTTGTAGTCGGAGTCGGCGAGCGCGGTGCCGACGAGCTCGATGTCGCGGTCGACGAAGTCGAGCCGGGGAAAGCGGGCGGCGAGGACGGGGTCCCGCTCCAGGAACTCGGTGCGCCCCACGCCGATGAGCAGCGCCCGCCTTCGCCCCGTGCCCGTCCCTCCGTGAGTTCCCGCGGCCGTGTCCCGGGACGCGCCCGTCGTCATGCTCACCTGTACCCCCGGCTTCCGTTGTCCGCTGCCCCGAGACGTACATGATTCCCCACCACCCGCTCCTGCGGTGTGTGTTCGGGCTTCGTTCTGTAGCCTCGGCAGCCGGTACGCGACAAGGGAGGGGGGCCGATCGTGGCCCTGAGTCTGCGCAAGGTCGAGGAGCGCGCGCCCGCGCTGGTGAGTCTGTACAAGGAGGCGGGGGACTCGGTCCGGAGGCACGGGATCGACGGGCAGCGGGTCGCCGTGTACCTGGTCGTCGACTACTCCGGCTCCATGAAGCCGTACTACGCCGACGGCACCGTGCAGGCCCTCGCCGACCGGGTGCTCGGGCTCGCCGCGCAGTTCGACGACGACGGGCGGGTGCCGGTGGTGTTCTTCTCCACCGACGTCGACTGCGAGACCGACATCGTGCTCGGCGAGCACGAGGGGCGGATCGACCGGATCGTCGCCGGGCTCGGGCACATGGGCAAGACCAGCTACCACCTGGCCATGGACGCCGTCATCGACCACTACCTCGACAGCGGCACGGACGCGCCCGCGCTCGTCGTCTTCCAGACCGACGGCGGGCCGATCAACAAGCCGGCGGCGGAGCGGTACGTGTGCAAGTCGGCGCGGCTGCCGCTGTTCTGGCAGTTCGTGGGCTTCGGCGACCCGGACAGCCGGCAGTTCGAGTTCCTGCGCAAGCTGGACGAGCTCGCGGTGCCTCAGAAGCGCCAGGTCGACAACGCCGGGTTCTTCCACGCCGGGAGGAACCCGCGCACGGTCCCCGACGCGGAGCTGTACGACCGGCTGGTCGCCGACTTCCCCGCCTGGCTGGCGGCCGCCCGCGCCCAGGGCATCGTCCGCTGATTTAACGGGTGGTCGGCGGCGTCCGGGGCGGGCCATAGTGACCGCATGAGTTCTCTTGTGCGCCACGTCACCATCGACTGTTCCGACGCTTACGCCCTGGGGTCCTTCTGGGCCCAGGTCCTCGACGCCAAGCTTTCCGACGAGGACAACCCCGGCGACCCCGAGGCCCTCGTGGAGACGCCGGGTGCCGGTCTGCTCTTCATCCAGGTGCCGGAGAAGAAGTCCGTGAAGAACCGGATCCACCTGGACCTCCAGCCGCAGGACCGGACCCGCGACGAGGAGGTCGAGCGGGTCGTCGCGCTCGGCGCGAGCGTCGTCGACGACCAGCGCCGCCCGGACGGCACCGGCTGGGTCGTCATGGCCGACCCCAACACATCTAACTACCAGTTCTGAGCATACGCGCACGTCAGAGAACACAGAAGCCCCGCACGGCAGTTGAGCCGCACGGGGCGTTTTGCTGTCTGAGTGCCCCTCTAACGGGGGTTTAGCTCGTCCCCGGGGGTCGGTCCCGCCCCGAGTTCCACAGCGTGGGTGGGGCAGGCGTAGAGGGTGGCTCCGGGGCCGCTTGCTCGTGCGATGTACCGCACAGGGACCGGGGCAAACGTGACTTCCTGGCAACCGGAGCACCAAGCCCCAGACAGTTCAGGGGCGGGCGGGTTCGTGAGTCCGTCGCGAGTCATGCGGTCACCCCCGAAGCGGCGAGACCGGCGACGGCTTCGAACTGGTCCCCCTGGTACCCGTACGGATAGTCCACGCCGAGCGTGGCGAGGACAGCAGCAGTGCGCCGCTCGCGGATCACGCCGAGTTCCAACGTGTCGTCCATGCGGCAGTACGGGCGGGTGAGTGTGACGTCTTCACCGCGGAGCGGACGGTAGAGCGCGCGGACGTGCTCGGGGGTTGGCGTGGGCCACGGCTTCGACCACGGATTGGCGGGGGCGGGCTCCGCCGGGTCGGCGAGGAACGCGGCGGAGTGGCGTCCGGGCCGGCTCGGCTTCAGTGCGAGGGCGCACCACAGAACGAGCATGGACCCGAGTCCGATGGAGGCGAGGGCGATAAGATCGCGCATGTCGTTTCAGCTCCCTATAGCTGATCGGCACGCCCCGGCGGACCGCGTAGGACCGGTCTTCCGGGGCTTTCTTGTGTTCGGAGAATCACGCTAAGCCAACTTGTCTAAGTCGTCTACCTGTCTAAGTGATCTGCCCGTCTAAGTCGCTCGGGAATGGCGGTTTGTCTACGCTTCCCCCATGCCCGAGAACAGCGGCCCCCGCGCCCCGTACATGGATGTGCTGGACGCACTCTTGGAAGAGATCAAGGGGAAGCGCCCGGGTGATCCGGTCTCGTCAGAGGCAGAGCTCTGCGAGCGTCACGGAGTGGCGCGGATGACTGCCCGACGGGCTATCGGTATCGCGCGTGATCGCGGACTGATCATCACGCGGTGGGGGAAGGGCTCATTCGTAGCCCCTGCCGCCGGCTCGGGTAGCGAGGGCGACGACCAGGGCGACGCGCTCTAGTCCGCAGACAGACTGTTTGGGTCCCGCACCGTTACGCCACGCAGCTTGCGGTAGAGCCGTTGGGCAAGCATCCCCGGATACCGGGGCTTGGTGTAACTCGAATACACGTCTCGATCGGACGGGATCCACTTCGTGAACAGCGGGTCTAGGGAGTACACGGTTCCAGAGACCCCGCTCACCACGGACGAGCGGGCGCACAGCACAACGGCAGTCGGCTCGTTGCGCACGTGCGGGCAGTGTTGCAGCGACAAGCGGACGCACGGCGGGCAGAGGGGTGGCTGACAGGTACGAATCCTGTTCAGGCGCAGCGGCGGGGCTTCGGGGTGCTGCCACTCGATGAACAGCGTGCCGTCTTCCCGCTCGGCCGGCTTCGCGCACACCTGGCACAGCAAGTTGTCCATGCACTCACGCTGCCGCAGCGGGTCCATGCTGCCGAGAGCCGGGCGCCCACCAGGGACCCGCTCCAGCCGTGCCCACAAATTTCCGTGGGCGTCGCGATCATCCGGGCGCGGGTGCATGTACGCGATGTGTGGCACACCGGAGTGCGGCACCTCCACGCAGAGGTCTGAAAAGTACGGGGGAAGATCACTGGAACGGGCAGCGACGTAGGGAATGGGCAGGGACACGGCTCGTCTTCCTGGGATGGGATGCGGACAGGACAGCCCCGCCCATGCACCACGGGGGTAGCGCACGGACGGGGCGCCGCGTGGTCTTGCACGGTGCGCACCGTGGGCAGACCACTCATCCACTGCGGAACAGCCCAGCGGCCCCGCAACGGGTCATGCAACCCGTCCGGCGCTTGTCACCCAGAGGGTGTGGAAGCGGCCCGGAACGGGCGTCTGTGGTGCTGGCGAAAGCTAGGCTCCGGTCATGCCCGAGCCTTTCGTGAACGGCGACGTACACCACCGCGCGTGCGGCATCTGTCCGTCCCGGGTCCACGCTGTTGGCGCGTTCGATGTGTTCGAGCGCCCGACTCCGGAATGCCCGTTCAACAAGGACGATGGACACCGGTACTTGAGCGATGGAACACCGGTCTGTGTCCACCCCGAAAAGGTCGGGCTGCCCGCCGGTCGCTACAAGAGCGAGGGCGTACCCCTTACCGTCGAGCTGGACCTACCGCCCGACCCTTCCGAAGTGGTGCCGTACTTGCGTGACGTGCTGTGGAACGTGGCGCCCGTTCTGCTCGATGACCTGATCTCTCAGGCACACGAACAGGTCGGGATGCGCTTCCCCGAGCTGGACCCGCTCACCGTGCTCCGGCAGGCCCTCGGGTAGCCGCTACGCCGGAACCGGCTCGGGCTCGAACGTGATGCTGTGGCTGAGCCCCATGCGACGGAAGCCCGCCGCCTCGTACCGCTCGCGCAGGATGCCGAGCCGGCGAGTCACCTCCGCGTGCGCGAGCCAGTACCGGGCCGGCGGCTCGCCCCACGCGAGCGCGTACGCCTCGTGGGTGTAGTCGCCCGTGGACCAGTCGGTGTGCTCCTGGTCGGTCTGGTGGATGATCTGCACTCCGAGCCGCGCCGTGATGCGGGCGAGGATCTGAGGCTGAGCGATCATGGCGTGCGTCATCTCGTCCACGGGCACGGCGACGGGAATTTCCGCCGCGCGCTCGTCGCCGGTCGCCTCAAATACGGCGGCCTTGAGACAGAGGGCGCGCAGCCCCTCCACGAACAGCGGGGCTGCGTCGGTCGCCTGGTCGTACTCGCGGATGACCGGTCCGCCGCTGAAACAGGTCCAATCCTCGTCGTACCTGAGGGACGCAGCCTTGAACGCGGAGAACTCCGGGTCAGCCTCTACGGCCGTCAGAATCTCCCGTGCACGCTCGGCCACGTGCTGAGGGTCGGGAAGGGTCGTCACTTGTACTCTCCTTCGGTTCGATCGCGGTTCTTCCAGTACCGGACGGCACGCAGCCGACCGGGTCTTGCCCGCTCCCTCAGCTTGGGACCTCCCCGCAGACAGGGGCCGAACCGAGGGGCGGAGTCCATGTGCGGGCCCCGCCACCGCCCGGGGAGAAACGGGGCGGGACCCGGTGTGCAAGTCCCCCACCGCCGACCGAGAAGGGAGCCGGCGGCGCCGCTGTGAAAGCCCAGAGCTCCCTAAGGGCTTCCTCGCAAGGGGGAGTTCGTCAGCCGTCCGTCCGGTCGGGGGCTGGACTCGCAGGACTGCACGACCCCGCCCGTGTGGACGGGGAGTCGTCGTCACGGCACCAAGACGCGGATGCCGTCAGGGAGCGTGACAGGTACGGCCGGAGCGGGCCCGCGGCGTACGTGAACTGGTCTGGCCGAGTGGAACACGGACCGGGCTCGTACGGAGCCCACCCAGTCCACCAGGACCCACACGTGTGCGTTGCCGCGGCGCCGCTGCACCCGGTCGACAACCCGCAAGGTTCCATCGGCTGAGACAACCCGGTCCCCGCGTTGTAAGGCTGTGGCGGGTAATCGTTCGTTGCGCATGAGATCACTCTCGGGTGGGTCCGCTCTCCCCGCCTGGTCGGGACCACAGATGGGGAGAGCGGAGACTAGGGGCGGACGATAAGCAGGAAGCCGAGTACGAAGCCGGCGGCGAACTGAGCTGCCTGCCAGCAGAGTTGGCGGCTCACCTGACCACAGCCACGGCGAGGGCGAGCAGCAGGGCGGAGCCGGCGACCGTCACTGCTACGGCGGCGAGCCTCACGTGACTTCTTCCACCCGCGCCACCACCGCTACGTCCGAGAACGTGCGGGCAAAGCGGGTGTGGTCCGTGTTCAGTCCCATGTGTTGCATGCACTGGTCGTCCACGTGACCCACGTCCGTGCTCGGCTCGGCCGACCACGGGCACAAGTCGTGCAAGCACCGTGCTGCCGCGGTGGCTTCGGAGTCGGGGGCTCGTTGGATGCGGTGCGGCACGTACCCGTAGGTCTTCCTCACCGTTCAACCGCCGGAACCGGGGTCGTAAGAATCCGAATCTTGTTCCACTCCTCGTCCGAGGGCGGACGCACGTCACGGGGCTCCGCGATCCACTCGATTCCCCCGCCGGGGGGACGCAGGTGCAGAGACCCGCCGTCGTACGCGGTCACCCTGCCAATTCGAGGTCCCTCGTGGGTGTCGACCACGAACGATCCGAGAACGGGCAGGGATGCCGGCTGCGGGCTGTGGTGCTCGGTGCGCTCGGGCACGACCGCTCCTCTCCGTAGCGCTTCCACTACCAGGGGCCGTCAGCGTGACCTAGAGTCGAGAGTCCTTCAACTGGCCTGATCGGAAGGAAGAGTTGTGGCCAACCGTAAGGAGTTGGATCCCACGTCCAGCCCGCAAGCTGCGTACGGCGCGCTTTTACGCAGGTTGCGCGATCAACGAGGGTGGACGCAGGAGGATGTGGCCGCGCGATCGGCATATTCCAGCCAGCATATTTCCGCTGTTGAAACTACTCGGAAGCCACCCTCCCTTCCGTTCTCGGTGCAGATGGACGAGATCTTTGGCACGAAGGGGTCTGTCGACTCACTAGAGCGCGAGTGGCAGAAGACGCGGCCGGGTCCGCTCCTGGAAGGGTTCCCCGAATACGTCGCCAACGAGGGGAAAGCGGTAGAGATCCGCTTGTACGAGATCGGCATCATCCCGGGCTTGATCCAGACGTCCGGGTACGCCCGGTGCCTAGCGGATAGCAACGTACGTCGCGGTTCTATCTCAATCGAGCGTGCTGACCGCCGTGTGCGCTTCCTCGCCGAGCGACAAGCGGCCCTAGTCCGCCCCACCCCTCCGATGATGCTGATAGTCCTGGACGAGAGTTGCATCCGCCGCCAGGTCGGAGGACCCGAAGTCATGGCCGAGCAGCTTGACCAGCTTCTGACCTTTGCGGAGCAAGCCAACTCCGTTGTACAGATCGCTCCTTACGCGATCGGTGAGCATCGAGCCTTTGACTTGCCGCTCAACCTGTTGACCCTGCCGGACATGTCGGTACTCGCGTACGCGGAGTCGCAGATCCGGGGCCACATGGAACGCAACACGGACTCGGTGATCAGGCTGCTCAAGACCTACCATCAGTTGCAGGCCGAGGCCCTACCGCATGCGGCATCGGTGGCCATGATCCGCGAGGCACGAAAGGCTTATCCGTGAACGACCCGCAGTGGTTCAAGTCCTCCCACAGCAACAACGATGGCAACTGCGTGGAGGTCGCCCACAACCTGGTGCGCACGCTCGGGGTGGTCCCCGTCCGCGACTCAAAGACCCCGAGCGGCCCGGTTTTGGACGTGCCCGCCGGCGTCTTTGCAGCGTTCATCGAGAGCGTCAAGGGCGGGCAGCTCGGCGCCTGAAAGCACAACAGCCCCGCCCCACCCCCGAGTTGGGAGTAGGGCGGGGCTTTGTCATGCTGCGGGGGCGAACCGGCGAGCCGGGGGCAGGAAAGGCAGACCCTTGGGCGGGTCCTGGTCGGGAGTGCGGTCCGTGAGCCACACGCCCCACCCCTCGTCACCGCGGGAAACGGGGATGCGGTGCACGCTCACGCCGTACCGCTCCGTCAGACCGGCTTTCACCAGCACGGAAGCCATGCGCATAGCTTGGGTGTAGGCATCGGGCTTCGACTCGTAGCCGTCGACAAACGTGCGAGTCGGGGCAACGGCGGTAATCACGCGGCGCCCCCGGTCTGCGCGGCGCGGGCGCTCGCCCGTTCCAGGGCTTCCACCCGAATGCGGTCATCCCACACGCACCACAGTTCGCCGGCCGGGACCCAGCGGCCGGACTCCCCAGACCGGGCCCACGTCCACTCACCCACCACAGCGCCCGTGGTCAGACAGTGCGCCGTGATCCTCCACGTCACCTCCGGCGACGCTTCCATGAGCCCAGCAACGCGCGGCCCAAACATGGCGAGCTGCGCCGCAAGGGCGCTCTCCGTGTAGACGACCACCCGCTGTGGGGGCACGTCGTGAGCCGGTACCCACTCCCAGAAGATTCCGCCGGGTCCGCTTTGGAAAACTTCCACCCTCAGTTCGGCCGTGGGTCCGGCCGGTACCCGGCTAGTCGTGATCGTGGCCCCTTCGGAAGACATGCCCACCCCCATTAATCGAACACCTTTGCGGTGTGGCCAACAACAGTAGGTCACGGTCGAGACACGAGCAAGGGGGTTTGGTGAAGGGATGTGCAGGTCAGAGCACATAACCGACCCCGGGGTTTGGTTCCTGTAATGGCCGAAAGTCAACGTCCATGCCGTACGGGGTCGTTGAGGAGTGAACCGCGTTGGCTCGCAGCGGCAAGCTCAGACCAGGGTCAGCGTTGGTCTAGCCGCAATCCGTCATGTCGGGGCACTCGGCGTGCGGCGGAGAGCAGCCGTGCGGCTTCGCCGGCTCGGTGAACAACGGTGGCCACCGTCCGGCCCTCGGCGTTCCGAACATGGATGTCCACCAGGGCGCCGCAGCGAGTGACGGTCACAGTCCCGCCGTCTCGGGTCGGCAGCGTCACCATGCGCGTGCACCAGCTCGGTACAGCTCGGCGAACCGCTTGCTCCCCTTGGTGCGGGCTTGCTGCACCTGATACCGAGTGCATCCCATGTCTGCCGCGAGTTCGTCGTCGTCGGCTCCGGGCTGGTACTGCGCCACGGGAATTACGCCGAAGCCGGCTTTCAGGACGTGGCGCTGCCGCTCGGAGAGCGCACCGAGGGCGCGGTGAACCTGGTCGCGGATGACCTCTCGGCGGTGAGACGCGATGTCGGCAGTGGTGACCAGCTCGGCCGGCGCTTCCATCTCGGCTGCCACCACGTCCCCGAGGGTCACGCCCGGACCCAGCAGGGGCACGCTGAAAGGTCGGTCCAGGGAGTCGAGCCCGAGCCATGAAAGCCGCGCCGCTCGCGCAAGTTCGGGGCTCATCTTGTCTTGCCCCATGGCGTCCGTGGTTGCGATCCGTTCGGCTTTGTATGGGTCGCCGCCAGCCTTTGAGATCGCATCTTCGAATGCCTTTGCCACGCGCGGAACGACACCGGGGCGGATATCTTCCCGTCGCGCGTCTTCCATGGCCCGGGTGACTGCTCGGTCAATGTGCGCCATGAACTGTGCGGGCTCGCTGCCAGCGAAAGTGGTGATTGCCTGCCATACCGTGATACGGCCGGTCTGCGTCAGATCTTCGATCAGGTCACTGTTTCCGTTGACGCCGGAGACTTTCCGGGCCTTAGCGGACACGAGCGCTTCGGTTTCACGTATTACTGCCGTCACCGCGGCAAGGTCGTTTTCCTTTGCGGCACAAATCTGGGAATGGGTGAGCTGAGTCAAGGGGCACCGTTCCGGGTGGGAGTTTTGGTTGCCCCTCCGTAGGGACGGAGGGATTCCCGGAACGGAGCGAGAAAGGGCATGGAAGCCCCACGGCTCGAATTCAATGCGCCTTACAAAAGGGCATGAGAATGCCCCGTCCCGGATTAGCAGGACGGGGCTTGCGCATTGCCGTATCGCTGCGTGGCACCGAAATTAGGTCGGCACCGCGGAGCGGACAACGTCACAGATTCATGCGTTATCTTCGCTTACTGGGACATAGGGTCCAGATTGAGCCTGTGACCGTTATCTGACGGGTCGTCATTGCTCGATTCGTGATGAAACAGGGGGCAACCCTTCCCACGGCTTGCGTGTCCGCGTGCGCACAGAACGAGGTATCTACGCAGGTCAGGGGGCAGGTCAGTAGTCGGCTCCGTACAGGGAGCCCCACGAGCGACCGCCGATCTCGGCGTCAGCGGTGATCGGCACGCCGTACAGGTCCATGGACATGCAGCGCTGAAACTCCCTCGCGGCGTCCTCGGCGTCACGGCGCGGGACGGATGCCAACAGCTCGTCATGGATGGGCAGGCGGCAGTATTCGAGTAGCCCCGCGGCTTCGACATTGAGCATGGCTTGCCCGAGCAGATCGCGCGCCGCGGACTGGCAGGCATAATTCACCACGCTGTACGTGCGGTCCCGGTCCAGCGGGAGCCGGCGACCGGTAGCCGAGATGAATACCATTCGGTTCTGAAAAGCCTGTCGCTGCCATCGCGAGGACGCCCGTTTGATCTCGGGAAAGGCCCGGTCGTACGCGGCTACGGCTTGCGCGATCTCGGATTCTGGGGTGCCGGTCTGCTTCGAAATCGTGCTGATTCCGCCGCCGTATACCTTTCCGAATCCCGCGCCCTTATATACCTTCCGGTCCTTGGGCGTGGCCTGGTCGCCCTTGATCAGGCGGGCCGTGTAGGTGTGGATATCGAACTTTTCGCCACCGCTGAGGAATCCCTCTTTCATGCGGCGGACGTTGGCGAGGGCGGCGAGGACACGCATTTCCACTGCCTGAAAGTCGGTGGAGATCCATACGTGGTCGGGCTCGGCGAGGATCGCGCGGCGAATCACGTGGTCAGAACTCGGAAGCTGGTGCAGTCCCGCCGTGACACTCATACGGCCCGTGCGTGCGGCGAGTGGTGAGATGGCCGGGTGGATCCGTCCGGCAGCAGAGAGGTTTGCCAGGAACCCCTCGGCGTAGGTCTTGCCCCACTTGCCGGCTCGCTTGGCTCTCAGTACGGCGTCCGCGAGCAAGTTGGGCTCTCGGGCCCCGATGCGCTGCCAGTCCCGGTCAAGGTCGGCAAGTGGGAGTAGGACGGTCTTGTCGGTGGCGAGGGCCCCGCCCTTGGTCCGGTCTGTGAGGTGTTCACCCATGCCCGCGAGTGCTTCCGCCACCTGTGTGGGGCTGCCGACCGACGTCACGCCGTACCGGGCTGCCACCGCGGAGTAGCGTTCGGCCTCCTCGGCGAGCCGGCCCGCGAGGGTCGACGTGTAGTCCTGGTCCACGAGCAGCCCCGCGCGCTGCATGACCGCGCACATGCGGGCTATCTCGTGTTCGTACGTGACGAGCTGGTGCCGGACGCCGAGCCTGTCCAGCTCTCGGCGGAGCACCGGGGCGAGCCGGGCCGTGAGGATGACGTCAAGTCCCGCGTAGAGCAGGAAAGTTGGGTCCGTGAGCGGGATACCGGCCCACCCGGTTTCCTTCGTGAACCCGAGGGAGTTGAAAACGCGCGTAAGCCCGCCCTGCGTGTCCGGGGCTGCGGGGTCAATCCACTTTGCCGAAAGGGGCTTGAGTGCGGTTCCGGCTCCGCCTTCGGACGGCTGCCGCGGGTCGATGAGGGCGGCGAGGATGCGCGTATCCGTGGTGTGCGGCGCGAGGTCTTCCAGTCGTATGCCCGCGTGCTTGTCCAGGACGAGCCAATCAAATGCGGCATTGTGAATGAGGATTTCGCGGCACCGCTGGATTGCCTCACGGGCGTACTGCGCGTGGTGTCCGCCCCGCTCGTACAGCAGCACCCATGCTTCGTGGGCGTCGCCGAATTGAACGGTGCGGAGCCGGTAGCCGGCCGCGTAGATGTTGAGTCCGGTTGTCTCGGTGTCCAGTGCGATCGGTCCGCGTGCTCGGGCCCGGTACAGCCATTTCCAGAACTTTGCGAGATCGGCTGTGTCCTCGGGCACGTTCACGGTGACCGGCTCGCCGGCTACGGTGTGCCGGTAAGTCAGCATGGGTCCCCCTAAACGAAAAGCGGGCCGCCCACCTGTTTCGGTGGACGACCCGCGTATGTGGTTGTGCGTCAGTTGGCGAAGATTCCCGGCCCGGTCGCGTCGGGGCTTATGTCAGCCTCACGGAGTCCGACGAGCGCGATACCACGCATGGTCTTTCGTCGGTGCACTCCGCGTTCTTCCATGGCGTCATAGAACGCTCGTCGGGTCCACCGCTCACGCGCCGGTAGGTTCTCGGCTTCGGCCCACTCCAAATAGGCATTGAAAGCGTCGGTGCCGTGCATTACCTGGTCGTCGTCGGCGTGCTCCAGGACCCCGGGGAAGAAGCCGGCTAGCTGGTCGCTCGTCGCCCGGTACTCCTGGGACGCACCCGTGATCACCTGTGGGTCTTGCAGGCCGCCCCGGTACCAGTCGACAGCCCCGCGCACCGCCCATGCGGCAATGCCCTCGGCTTCCTCCAGTAGCTTCGTGTCCAACTCGGTATCCCGTTCGTGGGGAGCGAAGTAGCGCACGAAAGGCAAGAGCTTGACGCGTCGCCAAAGCCCCTCGTCCTGACTCTTGAACTTGGGCCTGTGGTTGGTTGCGAGCATCAGAAGGAAAGAAGGCTTGAATTCGAAGAACTCGCGCCGCAGATAGCGGGCAGAGATCATGTCTTTGCCGGTGACCCGCTTTAGGATCGCTTCGGACATGGGTGCCCCGCTCTCACCCTCGGACGCCATGACCAATCGTGCGCCCCTGAGTGCCGCAATGTCGTTGGGAATGCCCCCGCTCGGCTTTGCTTCGAACGTCGCGAAAGGGGTGGTCTTCGTGATGGCGCGGAATACTGCCGTGAGAGTGTCGACAAGCACGCTCTTACCGTTGGCACCCTTGCCCCACATGATCGCAAAACTCTGCTCGGTGACGTGCCCGGTAATGCCGTAGCCCACAAGCCGCTGAATATAGGCGGGCATGTCCGGCATCCCCGGGAAGATCTCGCAAAGGAACGATTCCCACCGCGGGCACGTTGCTTCGGGCCGGTAATTCAGGTCGAGCCCGTACGTGAGCATGTCGCGCATGTTGTGCGGGCGGAGTCGGCCCGTACGGAGATCCACCACGCCATTGCGGAAGGCGAGCAGATCAGGGCGGTTGTCGAAGTCGGCTGCTTCCACCCGCACGGACGGCACGGATTTGAGTTCGGTCATCAGCGCGTCAATGCGGCTGGTCATCGTGTACCCGCGGGCCGCTTGGGTCTGCCCCGCGAGGACGAGCGCGGCGCCCATGCGGTGGATTTCCTGCCGTACGCGGGTGTCCGAGCGGACCCACATCGACCCGTCCCACGTATAGAAGCCGAGACCGGGCGCGTACCGGATCCTGCCCCCGCACCATGCGACGAGCGCGTGCGCGTTCATGGCGTCGGACTCGCCGAGCTGCCCGACGAGCCGGGCAAGGATCTCCGCGGCTTCGGCGCCCTGGTCCCGGGTGACGGACTCGGCTCCGGTGCGCTCGGCAAGCTCGGCGGAGCGGGCTTCGTCCTCGACGTCCGCGGAGTCCCGCACGGGGCGGGCTGCCTTGACCGCGCGGTGAAGCTCGGTCGCGAACGCGCCCGGGTCGTCCTCGCGCCAGTCGGTCAAGTCCCATCCGGCGCGCGGGATTTCGAGCCGGAGCGCGTCGACTCCGTGCTCGGCGAGTCCGGCCGCGAGCCGTGCCGTGAATCCGTTCCCGGACGGGTCGTTGTCGCCGGCCAGGATGACGAGCTGTCCGCGCAGTCCTTCGGCGAGTTCGGCCACCAGCTCGGGCGAGCCGGCGAGCGATGCTCCACGGATGGCCACAGCGTCATAGCCGCACGCAACGGCGGTGAGCGCGTCTCCGGGCCCCTCACAGATCAGGACCGTGCCGTAGCCGCCTGCCCCTCGGAATACGCCGTACGGGGCCCATCGGAGCCCCTTGGGGTTGATCAGGGAGAGCCACCGCGCGGGGCAGTGGCCGGAGAGGTCCCGTCCCTGGAGTCCTCGGGCCACCCCGTCCCATCCGTGGAGGGGGACGGTAAGCCGGGGGTGGGCCCGGTACTGCCGGGACAGGTAGTCGAAGCCGGCGCCCTGGTCGCCCTGGTCCACGCCGATGCCGAGTTCAATCGCGGTCTCCACATCGAGCCCGAACCGGTCGGCGAGATAGCCGCGGGCGCGCTCGGCCCACTCGGACGACCAGTCGCCGAGAGCTGCCGTGGTGCGGTCGACGTACGCGGCGAGACCGGCGACCAGGCGGGCGGGGACGAGCTCGGGGCGTCCGGCGGACACGGTGTTGCCGGGGCCGGTCGCGTCGAACAGATCCGACCAGCCGAGCCCCACCGTTCGGATGACGTCCGCGGTGTCGCAGCCGGCGCGGCACGTGATCCTGACTTTCAGGTCCTCGCCCCGCCAGATACGCAGACTCGGGCGGGAGTCGTCGTGCCCAGGGCAGCGGGCTGCATATCCGCCGTCCTGGTGCTCGTCCACGTCGCGGAAGCGGGAGAGCAGATCAGCGAAGAGCACGGGCCACCCCCGAGTGAGCCCGGTAGTCCGCGAGCAGGGAGGCGAAGTCCCAGAGGCTCATGGATACGTACCAGCGGTCCGTGTCGAGACCGCGCACGGTGAAGGTGCAGCCGTACAGCTCGGCCGTGTTCCGGCTGGTGTGCCCGAGGGCGAGCCGGACCCGCGTCCATGTCCGGACGGTGAAGTGGACCCGGCCCGCGTGCACCGGGGCACGGCGGGTCTTGTGCACGACCACGCCATGGGGGAAGCCCGCGTGCACGGCTTCGACTTCCGCTTGGCGGAGCCATGTCGGGACGGCGCGGCTCGCCACGTCCTTTGCCTCGATGATGAACGGGGCTGCGTGGATGTCTCCGACGTCCCGGGCGCCCTCTTGCGCGGCCCGGCGGATGTTGTCGCCCGACATGGGATCGCGGAGGGCGCCTGTCTCGTCGACCAGCCCCAGGAAGCGGTTCAGGAAGTCGCGAATCGCGCTCTCCCACGCGGTCCCCCTGGTCTTGTGCGGGTTAGCCACGGTCGGCCCCCTGCCGGATCACGCAGCCCCGGCCCATGGCGTGAGCCGCTGCGGCGAGATACCGCAGCCAGTCCGGACGCGTCTTCCAGCCGTCGTAAAGGTGAAGCTCGTCGCCCGCCGACAGTTCGCGCACATCCCCGATGGGGGGCGCGTGGTCGGCGGTTATCTCGTAAATCATTCGTCCCCCCACACAGCAGAGGGCCGGACAACCTGTGTTTCGGTCGCCCGGCCCTCTGCCTGGTCGTGTTACTTACGCTCGCCGGCTACGCCCGGAATGATGAGCCGGACATGCTCGGCGGAAATCCATTCCTTGCGGAGCGACCGGCGCTTGGTGAATCCGGACTCAACTCCGGTCGGCTGCACCCGCAGCATTGCGCGGAGCCGACCGTCAACAAGCCGCGTGGTCACCTTGTCCACGATCGCGTCCACCATGCGCACTCGGTTCCCCTGCCGAGCGGCATACGCCACGAGATCATCCCGATACAGCTCTTCGCCGCTGTAGTCGGTGACTACCCCTCGCTTACCCATGCTCGTCCCCCTTGTGATTCAGTAGATGCAGATAGGCCGCGAAAGCCTGTTGGCTCACCACTCCGTTTCCGGCTGCCTTTAGCTGCCGAGCACGGTTGAGCCCCGGAATGTGTGTGATCCATCCCCGCGGCAACCCCATAAGCCATTCCGCGAACACTGCGGCGAGACGACGACCCCCACGAGGGCCGAACTCAACCGGGATCGGCGCAGGTGTACCCATGAGCACTTCCCACCGGTGCACAGCCGGCGCGTAGTCCGCCCACCACTCGCGGGGACTATGAAAGGCTCCCGGGGTTTCCTCGGCCACTTCCGGGTCCACGGGCAACAGATAGGAAACCTCATCATCGAGAGTCGGCCCGTGCCCGCCCGCGCGTCGCTTATCCGGGTGCTGAGGGGCGCCATTCGATCCGAGATTCGCAGTCGGGGTTTTGAAGAGCTTGTGTGCGCGTTCCTTGTCGAATAGGCGCGCCACGGCGGTAACGAGATCCTGCCCGCCGCTACCGTCCCGCTCATCCCTCGCGAAGTCCGGCCCCTTCGTGGCGTCTGACGCCAGAGGGGTGGGGAGTAGGGGAAGCGACGAGAAACCATCTATCGCGGTAGTGGGCGGCTCCAACTGCGGACGCCCGATGGCAACACCATCTTGTGTCATACCGTGCCTCGGCCAGTCCCGCGAGTACGTGCGCGAGGCCCCGGTTTCGGATGGCGGATACGTTCTCCAGGAAAATGAGCCGTGGTCGAAGAATGCGAATGGCCCCGAGTACGCTTTCCCAGATACCCGACCTCTCACCGTGAATCCCCGCCCGTCGTCCCGCATTGGAAATGTCTTGGCAGGGGAACCCTGCCGTAATGATGTCCACCTCTCCAGCAATGGTGGACCAGTCGTATGTGGTGATGTCCCCGAGATTCGGTGCGTGCGGATACCGGTTCGCGAGGATCAAAGACGCGTACGGATCGACTTCCGCAACGTATCTGATCCTCTCTCCGGTCAGTGCCTCTACGGCCCGACCGATGCCCCCGTATCCGGCGCACAGTTCCAGAATCGGAATGTGAATACCCCCGTGAAAGAGGGGCCCGAACCGTGCCGGGCCCCTCGGCCGGCTTAGTACGGAGTCGGCTCCGTCACGGCGTCCGACCAGGACTTGAGGACCTTCACGACCGGCTTGAAGTAGGACACGTCTCGGCCCTTCTTGGTGGTGTACTCCACCAGCTCAATGCCCAGCTCGGCGAGGGCTTCGCCCTTGACCTTGTCGAGTGCGTTGCCGATTTCGTGCAGGGACTCTGCGAGCTTCCACGAGCCGGTCTGGAAGCGGAAAAGGCCAAGGTCGTAATCCTCGGCGAGCCGGAACGATACTGCAATGGACGGACCCGGACCCCGCTTCGCCTTGTACGCGTTCTTGCGGTCCTCCATAAGCGCCGGGCAGCCGCACGGCTTGCCCCGGTCCTCATCCGGAGAAATGAATTCGACTCCGTCACAGTGATGGATGAGAACGTTGCCGTTCCACAGCTTCATGTCCGACGTGATCGCGTCCGGGCCGGCGAGCACCACCTTGACGCGCTTGGCGTCGGTCAGAATCTCAATGAAATTCTCCGACGTGGAATCGGTCTCCACCGGGGTACCGCCCATGAGCTGAGCGATAGCGTCGGCCACTTCCGGGTCACCCGTGGACACCTTCCACGCCGAAAGCGCTTCCGGAATCCCGTTCACGGAGCGGCCCGAGTGGAAGCGGCCCACCGTGTCGTCAGAGAAAGAACCCTTCGGCATCGCGTCCGGGTCGGTCTCGAAAATGCGCAGCGCCATTCTGTATCCCCCTGGTTTTGGGCATGAAAAAGGACGAGTCGCCGAGTTGCGCTCGTCCGGAAATTGAAGTTTTGAGCGTCCTGCAGGATGGTTTACGCGGCTCGCCGCTGCGTTCCGGTGACAAGCCGGCGGACGCTCTCGGCGATCGGGACACCGAAAACGGTCTTGGAAAGGTCGCGGTCCCAGTGGAAGACGTGCCGCAGCGTCAGAAAGACATTGAAGATCTCTTCATCGATGCGGACCGGCTTGAACACCCATCCTTCAGGCGTGATGTGCAGTACGGCAGCACCGTCAATCTTCGGCATGGGCTCGGATGTACCGTCCGGAGAAATCAGGCGGTCGGCGTGCGCATAGGCGGCAAGCTGTAGAGCCACGTCCGGGTAAGCGGACTTCGACGTCTTCCAGTCGACTACGAGCGTGTGCCACTCGCCGTGCTCGTGGTCGGGCTTGCCGTCCTCGCCGAGCCGCACGCGGACAATGGCGTCAAAAGATCCCGCGTAACGGTGCTCATCCGACCAGGCCACATCCTCGGCGCGGACCAGCTGCGGGCGCACAGCAGTAAGGAACTCGGCGAAGCCGAGCCGGTACGGCTCCAAATCCGGATGGACTCGGCCGATCTCTTCCAGCCGAATCATGCGCTCGAACATGTCGTGAGCGTCCGAGCCGACTCGGGCCCGCAGCTTGGTGTAGCGGACGTGCGCGTTGCGCAAGAAGTCCACTGCGCCGGCGGGGTCGCGCTCGGCGATAGCCCGCACGGCGTCAAGGTTCTCGACCGCCGTTTCCGCGGTCATCCGCGCAGCCCAGAAAGTCAGGTAGGGCTTTGGGAGCATCGAGACGATAGACGTAACGCCCGGCACCTTTTCAGCGGTGCTCGGGTTGACGTAGAAGCGCGAGCCACCGCGCTTAATGGTCCGGATAGCTCTGGGCATGACTGGTCCCCCTCGTAAGTGGTTGTGGTGGCAAGGGGGATGACGGCATGACGGTTCAGAGTCTTTTTGGTATGCGTCTAAGAAAATAGAGAGAAAACCAAAACCGTGGTCTGGTCGTCATGCCGTCATCCCTTCGCGCTGATCAGCGCGGTACGGCGAGCCGGTCCGCGAGCGCGTGCAGCTCGTCCACGGACCCGCGATTGGTCAGCACGATGTCCGCGGGGAAGTCGTCTAGCTCGGTCTCGCTGCGGTGCTGCCGCTGGTCCTCGCCGGCGGGGCCGTGCTGTCCCGGTCGCTCGATGCGCACCAGGAGAAAGCCGCGGGCTCGAAGCGCTTCGGCTTCGTTCTCGTACCGGCAGTCCGTGACGACCACGGGCAGATTCCACCGCTCGGCCACGTCGACCTTTGCGAGGGCGGCGCGGAGCCAATGACGCTCGTCCTGGTCGCGGACTGCCTGCCCGAGCCGCTGCAACGTACGGCGCACTTCCGGGCGCCCCTTGGCCCGGTCCCACCCGTCCCGCCGAACCATGTCGGACAGGCGGAGCGGGATCGGCTCGAAGCCGGTCGGCTCGTGTCCCACGATGGGGTCCACATCGAGCGCGAGGGAGCGCAGCGGATCCGCGAACGCGATACGGGCGAACGCGTGCTGCGAGACGAGCCGGGACCCCACGGTGTCCTTGCCGGAGCCCGCGCGGCCCATGAGCGCCACGTGTCGGTAGGTCACTGCGCGGCGCCCTCGGTGTCCTGGTGCTCGGTGAGCTTGTCGGCCTGGTCGTCGTTCGGGACCAGCTCGGGCGAGCCGGCCGCAGTGGTCTTGCCGTTCTCGGTGCGCTGGACCGCCTCACCGACACCGAGGACGGCAGCCACGAGACCGAGGACGAGCGCGGACGGCAGCTCGGGCCGGTAGTGCGCCACCAGGGCCAGAGCGGCGACCGCCACGGCGTAGAGGCGGGCGGGATGAGTCTTGATGAAAGTCATGGGTGTCTCCTCGTTGTTGCTGTGCGTGTACGGGAGCGCGCCGAGCGGGTCAGCTGTCATCCGGTCGAAACCGGGGCAGCGCAGACCACCGCTCGACACGCTGTGTGATGGGTGCGGGGCGCGTCGGCCCCGAGCTGGTCCCCGCCGAGGGGGACCGTTGTCACGGGCGGTGTCAGACCGCCGGAACCTTCAGTCGGTCCCACGTCGTCTTGCCGGGCCACCCGTCCGCGTCGGCCCCGGTGAAGCCGCACTTTCGCTGCCACTTCGCGTACGAGAGTCGGTCTGCGTCGGTCCACTGCGGACCGGGGCCCGTGCGATAGGCGGAGCAGCCGACAGCCACCAGCCGCTTGCCCATGGCCGTGACCAGCGGCGAGCGAGGGTTGCGCTTGAACCAAGCGGTGCCCGGGAAGGGCGCGAAGCCGCGGGGCTTGTCGTACGCGGGCCGGCCGAAGCCGAGCACCAGGGAACGGGCTCGGGTCCGCCGGTACACGCCGTCCCCGTTGCCCTGCGAGCCCGCGGCGCCCGCGGACGTGTTGCCCTCGATTGTGCGGATGTCGGCGCCCGGGGCAGCGTCCTCGGTGACCACGCCCACGTGATCGGCGACCGGGCCCCCGTCCCAGGAGAAGAACACGATGTCCCCGCGCTTAGCGGCAGCCGTCCGGCCGTGCCACTGCCCTCGGGCCTTGAACCAGTTCACGTGACTGGGGCAGTAGGCGAACTTGCCGACCACGGCGGAATTTCCGCTGTCGGCAGCCCACTTGGATACGGCCATGTCGCACCACGGGTTGTAGTTCAGCCCGTACCACTTGCCATAGGGAGTGTCGTTGTTACGCCCCTCCTTGTAGCCGAGCGCTGCCGTCGCGGCACTGATCATTCCGTCAACAGATCCCATGAATCCCCCTCGAATTGGGCATGAAAAAGCCCCGCCCGGTAAGCCCGGAACGGGGCGTGTGCTGGTGCTGGTGCTGAGGTCTAGCCGGAGAGCTTCGCGACCGTGAGCCCGGCGGCAACGACGGTCGCCACGGCGGTAATCAGCGCGACCGGCAACACGTACTTCGCTCGCTCGGATTCGAGCCCGCGAATCCGCGTCTCGTGGTCCTCCAGCGTCTCCGTCACGCTCTCCCCCTCCTGCCCGAGGGACCGCACGTCCTCGCGCAGCCCCACCACTTCGTCATAGATTTCTCGGGCTCCGATGACGACCCCCAGCGGGTCGTCGTGCTCGTCTGCCATGTCCCCCCCCTTCCTATGCCGGCGGTGGTGCCCCGGGGCGTGTGGGCGGGTCCGGGGTCAGTCCCGTGTCTGTCGGCATCCCGTTGTTCTTGGCTCCGCGGAGCGTGAGCGTCTGCCGCACGCTGGTCCCGCTGCCCTCGGTTCGGATGCCGACGACCCACGCGAGGGTGTCCAGAGCGGCCCCCGTGGTGTCGACCACGCGCACGACGTCCCCTAGGTCGATTCTTGGGTCGGGCAGGATTTCCACGCTCTGTAGCTGCGGGGAAGGGACCGCGGACGCTTTCAGCAGAGCCCCGGCCAGATTCTCCGCGTCCTCTGCGTACTGCACCCACGGTGTTCCATCGTGCTCGTAGGACTGGACTCCATACGCGCCCTGACTTGGTGCATCGCGTTCCACTGCGAGAGCAGTAACAGGCGTGTTTCCGGCGGGCTTTGGCGCGACGAGATTGCAGGCGTGATAGTAGAACGTGCTCGTGGTGCGGTTCCGGACGGTCAGATAGACCGTGCCGCCGTCCCTCCGAATGCTGAACTCAGCCCCTCCGCGCACCACTGGTGCCGTCGTGGATGCCGTTGTCCGGATGATCAGATTCCCAAATCCGTTCAGATCGGCCGAGATCATCGGATTCGTAGGGTCGTAGCGGTCCTCGGTAATGGGCATGCTGCGAACAAGCGTGGTACCTGCGGGGACGGCAATCGCGGCTGCCGGCTTGTCCTCGATTCCTGCAAGTTCATAGGTGTGTCCGACCCAGCTATGCCACCGCACGGAAATGTCGTTCCGGCATGCGTCGATTTCATCGGAGACTGTCAGACCGGCGATCTCCCGTGCGGATGAGACAGTCACCGCGGGTATGGTGGGAGTTTCTGCCCACCGGGTGTAGTCCTGCCACCGAACAAATCCAGACCGGTCAAGCTCGACCGTTGAAAGCGTGGCCCGAGCAATATCCGTGATGACCGACCACGCGTCTCCGCTTACCTTCGGAAAGGTAAGCATGGGAAACCCCGGGACACCGAGCGTCGCCCCTTTGGTCCACGTCCCGGTGAGAGTTCGTTCCGCAGCTGTGACCGGGCGGGCAGGAAGCTGGGAAATCTGCAATGCCTCTACGCAGATGTTGTCAACCACGATATGTACGGCGCGCAACTCTCCGGGCGGGGAAGGAGATGTTGCAAGGCTTTGCCCCGCTCCTGTCCACGTGGTGCCGTCTTCGCGGGTAATGCTCGGAGTGACGGTGGGTACACCAGATGAGTTCCATTCGAGCCACCAGCCGAAGTGGAAATTTGCTGTGCCGATGGCCGTTGCAGTGGTCCATGTGACCCGCTGGTTTTGCAGTGGGTCACTGCTCGCCCCGTGGCTTGCTGTCAGTACCCCGGTCAGGAAGTTCACTTCAAACGAAACGAACCGCGAGTTGCCGCCGATGTCGTATTGGAGCCGATACCGGAAAGCCTGACTCTTGTCGGGATTTCCCGCCGCGTTTCCGACCCATCCTTCCAGCCACAGCCCGTTTGCCGGGCGGTTCACCACCGCTGCGGCAGGAAGGTAGTTGGCGTCTGCCGTGGTGAAAGTTCCGTCCATTGCGCTTTCGAACGGCGCTGCGCTTTTGTTCCAGAAGCTCCAAATTCCATTGAGCCAGTCAAGCCGGCCGATATTCGCAGCCGCACCACCATGCATTGCCGCATAGAAGATTGCGGAACTTCGTGGTGGCGGGCACGTGTGGATTCCTGCGTCTCTCAGTAGGTGGTCGACAACCCAGGTTGCGGACGTGACCCAGTAGAGCGCCGGGCTCCAGGGGGTGACGTTGTTAAGTGGGATATCGGGGTAGGGCAGCCGGGCCGGCTGCCGAAGCCGCTCGGCTCCGTCCAGGGCAGTCACACGTACCGCGTCCGTTCCCGACTCGGCCGAGCGGGCGCGGACGGTGCCGCGGAAGCTGTCAAGAGCTTCGCCGTTGATGCCCCATCCATGTACGACCGACTGCCCCGGGCGGGCTACGTCCCCGGTACTGCGGGGCGCCCACGGCCCGTACAGCGCCGGTGCGGAGCTGCCGCCCGTACCCGTCACCGTTGCGCTTATCTGTGCGCTGGTGGACCCGCTGAAAGCCCTCACGGCCTCCGGTAGGTCGGTCGCGTACGCACGGTCCAGGGACCAGCTCGTCACCTGTCCCGACACGTCCCGCCCGCCGAGCCGCAGCACGTGAGCGGCAGAGCGCTGCCCGAGGGCGAGAGCAGCCGTAAGAGCGGGGCTAGCCGACTGCACTACTGGTCACCTCCACAAGGTCAAGCCCGATATCCCGGTAGGCCCCGTTACCCGGTGTTGCCACATTCCGGTATCCCGTAATGCTGAAACCCGGGCTTCCCTCGCCAACCGGTAGCGAGGAAACCGCCGCGAGCAGAGCCGCAGAAGCATCCCCGAGGGAAAGGACCGACTGTCCGAGGGAGTAGAACCCCGTTGCTTTGAGCCGGACGGCAGGCCGCACGAATACGGCACCGGCGGGCGGGGAAGCGACCAGGGGCCGCGAGGGATCGGCTTGCATGGATGAACTGACAAGCGTGTTCGCCGAGTTGTACCAGTGCAGATAGAACCCCTCCACGGCAGGAGCAGCCGGGCTATACGAAAAGGTGTAAGGCCACCACGTCACGGGCTGTCCGCCGGGAACGGGGTAGCCGTACCACGACGGATTCAGCCACACGATTTCCGTTGCCCCGCTAGCAGGGAGCGCGGTCACATAAGCCACCTGGCTTACCGGCGGAGCGTTGATCGCAACCATCGTGACTTCCGACGTGTTATAGCCCCACTGTGTGGCCACTCCCTTTCCGCGGGATTGGCGCCCGGTCAGGAGATTGGATGCGAGCGGGTCCAGGACCACCAGGGGCCCCATGTACGCCACTTGGCGGGCGAGCCCGTCAATGTGGTTGGCATCCTCGGGGGTCATCGCTTCCCACGCGATCTTGTAGCGGCGTGTGATCAGCGACGGTGCCCACGTGGTGACCCCGCCGGCCAGAGAGCGGAATTCTGCTACTCCGACGTCGGGGCTACGGTCAAAGGTCTTTGCGCCGTCCCGGATTTGCCGAAGGCTGCCGGGTGCTCCGATCCACATCCGGGATCACCTCCTAGCTATCTGTCTATTTCCTGCCGCCACGGCACGTGCGATTTCCTGCGCCCCGACATTGAGGACGATTTCGCGCCGGTCCTCGCGCTCGGCGAGCGCACGCCGCATTTCCCCCCACCAGCCGGCGGCGAATTCGGCGACGCTGTGCGACGGACTGACCCGGCCCGCTGCCCGCGCGGTGTCGATGCGCGGCACGGTCACCATGGCCCGTAGCCGTGCGTCGAGCACGTGTTGTGTCCTATCGATTCCGTCGACCACGCCCGGCGGAATCCACCGGCCGATTGCGTCCCGCATGAGCCGTGAGGGGGAATTGATCCCGAGCGCCGAAGCGATCGGCCCCGGAATGGCGGACTTGGCCCACCCGTAGAGCTTGTCCTTGAGCCATCCGGTGAGCTGTGAAACACCGTTCCAGAGGCCCCGGACGAGATCGCCGCCCATGCGACCGAGCAGATTCCCGAAGTCGCCGAGTGAACGGGTTATCTTGCCGGGCAGATCGCGCATCCATTTGACGAATTCATCAAACTTCGCCTTGGCGTTCTTGGCGAAGTCGGCCACCGCTCGCACACTGTCGACGAACGACTGACCCATCCGGCCGACGAATCCGATGATGTCGCCAATCCACCCGATCGCTGTTCCGATTGCCGAGAACAGCGCGGAGAAGATCGGGCCGGCGAGTCGGATGATGACCGGAATAACGGCACCCAGGATCTTCGCGCCGAACTGTGCAAGCCACGTAACAATCGTGGTCACCACCGAGATCACGGGCTGTGCTTTCTGCACCAGCTCGGACAGCTTGCCGCCGATCATCTGAACCGCCGGAACAACACGGGTCGTGATGAACTCGGAGAGCGCCGAAAAGATCGGCTGTACGTTCTCCAGGATCACCGCGTAGATCCGCATAGCGGCAGGAATGATCGTCTCGGTGAAGATCCGGGCAAGCGCCGTCAGAATCGGCGTAAGCGCACTGTAGATCGCCCCGTACAGCGTCATGAAAGCAGGGAACAACTGCGTGGAAACGGTTGTCCAGACACTTTGCAGCGCTGGAAGCACCGTCGTAACGAAGAGCTGCCCGAGGGCGGACACGCTCGGGGCGAGGGTGTCCCGGATCGTCGTCCCGAGCCCGAGCACGGTTTGCCCGAGACCGGCAATCGACTGCCCGCCGGCCCCCGAAGCGAACGCCCCGAAGAACCCCCCGACCACCGTCTTAGCGGTGCCGAGAGCGGGGCCGAGAACGCCACCGACGGTGGACGCAAGCGAGATCAGCGGCGGGAGCACGTTGTTCCCGATGAAATTTGTTACGCCGACTTCTAGCATCCGCTTGAACTGCTCGACCTTGGTCGACGCATTGTTGTGCAGCGCGTCACCCATTTTGCCGGCGGCGCCCGCGGTGTCCCCGAGTGCCTTTACGGCGGTCTTCGGGTCCAGCGCATAAAGAGCCTGACCCAAATCCTCGCTCTTCGTTCCGAAAAGTCCGACGCTTGCCGCGCTCCGCTCGGCAGGGTCCTTAATGGCTTTCAGTCCGTCAAGGACCTGTTGCAGACCCTCGCGGGCTCCGGGGCCACCCGCGGCAATCTTCTTGGTCATCTCCTCGGCATCGAGCCCGATAGCCTTGTACGCTTCCGCACTCGCCTTACTGCCGTCCGTCGCCCTGATCTGAAATTCCTTCAGAGCATCGGCTACGGTATCCGTGTCTCGGGCGCCTGCCTTGAGACCCTGGGACATAAGCCCCATAGCGTCCGCGGCAGACAATCCGAGATCACGGAACTTGGTGCTGTATTCGTTGAATGTGTCCGCCATGTCATCGGCGCGGGGACCCATCCTTTGCATTCCGGCAGTCAGAATGTCGAGCGCTTCCGACCCGTCCTTGGCAAGCCCGTTTTTGAGAATCTGGCCAACGGCATTACTGGTCTGACCCAAGTCCAGTTCGAAGACGTCGGAAAGGTTGGAAACCTTTCCTGTGATCTCTTCAATCTGGGCGTTGGTCGCATCCGGCGGGAGGATGCCCGAGCGCATGACACCCGAGATTGCCGATGCGGCATCCTCCACGGACTCCGTGACACCGTGCGCGTAGAGCTGCCCCGCGGCTTCGCCGTAGCGTTTCGCCTGTGCGGGGGTGCTGCCTAGGGACGCCTGTATTCGGCCGTCGATACGGGTTTGGTCAAGGGCATCCATGAAACCCTTGGCGAGCACCGCAGCGGCAGCGATACCAACGGCGACGAGCGAGCCTTTCAGGACTCCGCCCATTGTCCCGGTGAAGCCCTCGCCGGCCGCCCCGCCCGCATCCTGCCCCGCACCCTCGGCGGGACCGGTCACCTGCCGCTGTAGTTCCTCGGCGAAGCCCTGGACTTCGGGGACGATCGACACGTACCCCATGCCGACTTCCACGGCCACTAGCCATCACCCCCCGGGGCAGGCTGCAACCGGGCGAGATACGCGGCGACTTCGCGCGGGTCCCTCTCGGTGCCGCCGATTCGTTCGGGGCGAACACCAGGGCGGGGAATGGGAGTTGGGCGACGGGACGGGTTCTTGGCCCCCTCGTTCGCGCGCTGCCAATTCGCCTCCGCTAGCCGGTCGTGCAGCGCTGCGAGTAGCTGCGTCTCCAGTGTCCAAGCCGAGTCCTCGCCGGCCAGTGCGCGCCCTAGCGCGGAGTCCGCGGGCAGATGGGCCACCAGCGCCCGCACCCGTCGCCACGTAAGCCGCGAGCCGGTCCGGAAAAGGTCCCGGATATCGGCGTGGTAGTAGCGCGCTAGGTCCGCTTCGATGGCCTCTCCGTGCTCACTCAGGAGCCGGCAGAGGCCGACGATTCCCCCAGCGGAACACCCTCGTGCGCCTGCCAGCGCCGGAAAAGCTCTCCGAGGGCGCCGAGCGGCAGCGGAATTTCCTCGAAGATCGGCCACTCAGTACCGAGACCGGCGCACAGGAGAGTGTCAATGTCCTGCGCGGACGGGTTGTCCACATTCACCTTGCGGAGAATGGACTTGTCCAGCTCGCCGGCCGACGGCATCTCAAAGAGATGACCGGACACGGTGAAGCGGAACGGCTCGCGGCGAGATTCCTTAACCCATACGTCAAGGTCGAAAGCGGAAGTAGTCATGGTTCCCCCTGAAGAATTGTCGTATACGGATTAGGTGGGCGGCGTGGCAGACCACGCGGGGTCATTGCTGTACTTGAAAGCCACCGTGCCGTCCGGGCCCGGATAGGCCGTAACGGTCAGCTCGTACGCAATGGCTTCGTCGCCCTTGTAAGTAATGTCTCCGGTCTCGGTGACTTCACCGTCCGGGATCACGATGCGGATATGTGCGTCACCGTCGATGACGTCGAATCCGAAAGTCCGGCGGTCCGGCCCCGGGGCCTTTACGGCAAGCACGGACTTACCGGTCGTGGTGATCACCTTTGAGCCCTTGTGGTAGAGCTCAAGCACGGTCTTGCTCGTCTCGATGGCGGTAAAGGAAAACGTCATCTCGGACGAGCTGATCACCTTGCGGACGGTCTGCCCGCCCTGCCAACCCTTGATCTCGGAAGAGTCGGAAGAGTTGGACTCGGTAATGCCGTCATCGGAGATCCAACCGATATCCGTGAAAGCGGCATTCCATGTGGATTCCGAATCGGTCGGAACCGTGGTCTTGGGCGGTGCCACGTATGCGGCACCGGTCACAGCAACGCGAACCGCGTTGGCGCTAAGAGACATGGAGGTCCCCCTAGTTAGGTCTCGGGTAGTCGCCGCAACGCAACGCGTGCGGCTGTACGATGTGCGCCCATGGACGCAGGATTGGCCGCCGTACTTGGCGCATTGGCGGGCGCAGTGGCAACAACCGGTGCCGCAGTAGCAGCAGGTTGGGCGCAACGGGAGGTTGCCCGTATTACTGCTCGATCCCAGCATCGAAAGGAGCGGCTTCAGTCCCGGCAATCCCATTACCGAGAGTTCGCGAGTGCCGCATATACCGTGCGGGACTTGGTGAAGCGTTCCGTCGGTCACCGCGAATCGAGCCATGTCGTGACGGATCAATTCTCTCAAGAATTGCAAACAGCTTGGAAAGCGCTACAGGGAGCCCGTCTTGACGTTGTCCTGTCGGGTCCTGATCAAGTGGGCATGGCCGCACAGAAATTGGAAGAGCTAGCGAGCGAGGTCTCACGCGAGGCGCGTGTGTTTATCGTGATGGGAATGCTTGAAACTCAGGGTGTCGTGATGAGTGAGAGCGACAGAAGAGACCGCCATGAGGCTCTCATGTTTGTACAAAACTCTGCGACTGCTTTCGAAGAGAAAGTGGGTGAATTTGAGCGACTTGCTCAAGCTGCTCTTGAGGACGACGGAAGCGCGAGATTAGGCAGATAGAATCCGCCCGCGCATGTGGATTTCCACGGCGAACGCGTATCGGGGAGAGCCTGACTCGGGGTCGGGTAGCCACTGCGGGCCCCCGACTTCGCGCACGGTGTAGATCGTGACCCCGTCCCGAACTCCGGGGATGACGTGGACCAAGGCGCGGACCAGCTCGGCGAGATCAGCGGCGGCGGCTTCGGTGTCGGCCCATGCGTGGACATCGAGCCGGGGCCGGTCGGATACCGGGGTCACTCGTGTACCCCCGACACGTTCCACCCGGACGAACCGAGCGGGCCGCGGAGACGGGATGCGGGAAACCACGGGGACGGGCTCGCCGGCTGCCGCGAGGGCGGACCGGAGATAGCCCGTGAACACGGCCACCGCGTCCGGCATGACGACCACGGGGCGGGTGCTCACTCGGCACCGTCCATCCCGCCGAGCAGAGCCCGCCGCGTGCGCTCGGCAGCGTTGTGCCGCGAGTAGTCGCCGATCACGGCAGCACGCCATCGGTGGGCGCGCAATGCCGAGTCGGTCCGGAAGTCGCCCCCCGTGGTCGACTCCGCGGCGGATGCGATGCGCTCGGCGATTCGGCGGACTTCGGCCCCGGCTTCGTCCGACTTCATCAGGGAGGTGATCCCGACTCGGTTCGGGCGGAAGCGCATCAGCCGATCACCTCCTTCAGGCGTGCTTCGGTGTGGTGGTGTCGGCCCGAGAGCGTCCAGCGCGCCACGTCGCCGTCCACGTCGAGCAGCCGGCCGAGTGCCACCACGCGGTCCCCGGGCTGTAGGTCGACGTCGACCCCGCGGCGCGTGGTCAAGCGCCACCCGGTGACGACCACGGGCCGGTCCCCGGTGTCCTCGGCGGATACGTCGGGCTGCACGGACACGCGGCGGACGGTCGTCCTGGTCGCTGCCGCCCAGTCCCGTTCACTGGTCTCGTTGCCGTACCGGTCGACCACGTACGGGGCCCTGAGCACGACGACGGTCTGTGTGTAGTGGACGCTCACCGGAGCCTCACCACCGCGACACGTCGCCGGTAGCGGGCGAGTAGGTCCCGGTCCGCGGGGGCGAGGGATGCCCCGATGGTTTCGGCCGAGTAGGTCACCGAGACCGAGCCCACGGATTCCTGCCGTAGGTCGGACGGGTTCGTGAGCGCTCGGCCGGCGAGGGTGAGCACCACGCCGAGCACGTCCCCGGGCACGTACGCGTAGCCGTGGGCGTAGGTGACGCTCACGGCCTGGTCGTCGTCCACGGCGAGCCGGTCACGGACGAGCTGCCACCGGTCCGGCGGGACGAGCTGCCCGCCCTGGTGGACCGACTGCACGGAGATCACGGGACGCTGTGGCAGCACCACCCACCCGGCATTCGGGTAGAGCGTGACCGAGCTGGTCCCGCGGGTAAAGCTCTGCCGGGCTTCCCGGCGGACCACCGCGGACGCCACATCGAGGACCAGAGCGGCGCCCTCGGGCAGCTCGGCCGGCTCACGCTGCAACCACGCGGCAAGCTGGTCCACGGTGGCCAGTGCGGGGAGTGCCATTCGCGTTACCTCCCCTTGTTACTTGACTGTCTGTGCGCCGCACGCCAGACACCGCGTCACGGTCCGCGCAGCCCCGCCCGAGTCGATAGCCGGAAAGCTTTCGACTCGGGTTGGGGTGTCGCACCTATCCGTGTGCGGAATCTGAGGGGCGGACGCTGCACGCTTACGCGGCGGCAATTCCGTACCCCTTCCGATTACTTGGCGAGAACGCCGTTAAGGCGAGCCGCAGCCTTACCGCCGAATACGGCGAGCCCGCAGTAGAACTCAATCCGAGTGCGGTAGGCCGGCTTGGTTTCGAGCTGCCCGAGATCGTCCACCATGACCCCGCCATTGGTGAGACCGGTCACGGCCTGGTCGTCCTCGGTCTGGCCGAAGCGAACTGCGTAAATGCTGGACGCGTCGGTGGCCGTGCCCTGCGTCTCGCTCTGCGGAAGGATGTCCGCGCCTGCGGCAGTCTGGCCCGGATCGAGCAGAGGAATACCGTTGTACGTCGCGACGAGCTTTCCGGTAAGAGCCTCACGGACCATCTCGTAGCCGCCGAGCCGGCGAGCCGCTGACTTGATCTTGGCGATCACCTGGCGATTGGCGTAGATGGCACCGTTGGTGCTGCTCAGGCCCGGGACGGAGCCCACGAGACCGTCCAGCAGATCAAAGAACGCGTGGGCATCGGAGCCACCGTTGCCGACGATCGGAGCACCGTTCGCGCCCGCGGAAAGAACCTGCGAGCCGGTGAGCCTCTTACGCAGACCGTCAAAGCCCTTGGGCTCCGTCGCCACGTCGCCGTTAAAAAAGTGGTCCTGAAACTTATATGCCGCAGCCTTGACCTTCATGCGGGTCTGAATGGCGCGCTGGTCATTCAGGTTGCCGCGGGTCTTGACGATGAATCGGTCCACGTCCGCGTCACCGCCGAGAATGACAAGACTCTCGGACTTCTGATTCACGGTTCCCGTGGACTCGGTGTAACCCTCATTTACGCTACGGAAAGCGACGCCCGGAAGCGTGGACTCCTCGTTGTAGCTGTACGAGTTGCCCTCAATGGACATGAGCGGAATACGGTCCAGGATGGACGATTCCTGTACGAAAGTCTCGATGACACCGCGCTGAAGATTGGTGGTGCTGAGCTTCGCGGACTCGGCGAGCGAAAGCGCCATGTGCTATCCCCCTGATTTTGGGCATGAAAAAAGGGACGCACGGTTTCGTGTGTCCCTCGGTCTGTGTGAGTGGTACGGACTACTCGGCAGTGCTGTACGCGTCCCGCAGACGATCGAGCGGCGACGCGGCGGGCTCGTCCTTCGGGTCCGTGCTGCCGCGCTGCCCCGAGCCCACGTCACCCCACGGGGCCGAGCCCGGCGGCGTCGACTCCGCGGCGAGATACGGCTTGTCCTTGACGAGCTGGTCCACTGCGGCAGCGATTGCCGCGGCGTCCACGTCGCCGGCCGTGCCGGTGAACCCGTCAAGGTCGACCAGGGCGAGCGCGTCCGCCGGGTCACGGAGCTTGCCGGTTGCTGCCGCCCGCAGCTCCGCGCGGACGAGCTGCCCCATGAAGTCGGCCCGGATCTCCTCGCGCATCGCGTCAAGGTCGGTGCCTCTGGTCGCCGCATTCGACCGGCGGAGCCGCGCGGCTTCGGCTTCGGCGTCCGTAGCGCGCTTCTCTGCGGCACTGCGGGCAGCACGCTCGGCAGTCAGTTCGGCCGCAGAGTCGCTGCCGCTCTCGCCCGGCTTCACGCCCGGTGCGCCCTCGGGCGGGTTGCCGCCCTGCTTCGGGGCGCCCTCGCCCGGCTTCGGCTTCGGCTCCGGGCCGGTCGGGTTGGGATTCGGGTTCGGGTTGTTGGGCATGAGTCCCCCTTATGTGATGTAGCCGTGTTTCCGGAGCATCGCTATTTGGTGCTCTCGGCTGTCGCCAGCAAGTTTGAAAATCGTCTCGGGCATGAGCCGGGCTTCCTTGGCGCGCATGTACCGCTTACCGGACTCTTTCTCGAATCCGGACCGCAGCGCTTTGCCGCCGATGCCGCGCTTCGTCGTCCCCTCCGTGGTGACCCGCATCGGCCCCCGGCTCGTCGTCGCCATCGCCATTCCTCGGCGCGCGTTGACGAGCTGCCCGAGATCGGCCCCGGCTTCCAGAGCCTTGACCCCCGCAGCCCCGAGCCGCTTGCGCTGGTCCTCGGGACTCATCTCGGCGAACAGTTCCTCGGGGGACTTGCTCGCTCGCCACTCGGCATCCGTCATCGGCTCCATGCCGCAGTCACAGCGCGGATGCCGACGAAAGCCCGTGGAGTAGCTGTACGTCCGGCCGGCGAGGATGATGCACCGGGCACACGCGGGCAGCCGCACCACGCGGACGTAGGACACACACCGGGGCTCGGCAGCCATGGCGACCGACGTAGCCGCACGCGCCGTGTCGGCAACCGTGGTCGACACCAACAGAGCCATTTGGTTCAGCCCCACCAGGGAGGCCGCTTCCGCGGATGCCCCGCCGGCCAGAGCCTGTGCCGTACTGATCGCCGGTACATAGAGCAGAGTGGCAAGCGGACGAGCATCCGCGGCGACTCCCGCGAGGGCGCCCGGGGCCAGCAGACCGACCGGGCCGGCTGCCGCACCCTGCGCGAGCACCGATGCCGTGACGAATGCCTGTGCACCCGCCGCTGCGGTGATCTGCCCCGCGGTCACGGCTGCGAGGATCGCCCGCCCTGTCTCACCGGACATGGCGGACAGGATGCGGTCCGGGGTCACGTCGCGCCACAGCGCTTGCACCGCCTCGACCACGCCCCGCGTGATGCTCTGCACCTCCGCGTACCGAGCCTGTGCGAGCGTTCCGGAGTCAGCCACTACGCGGCGTCCGGCAGCTCGTCCGCGGGCTCGTCCTCGCCCTGGTCGTCCTCGACCGGCTTCGGCCCGTACAGCGCGGCCACGTTGCCGCCGAGAATCGCTGCCGCCTGGTCGTCGCGCATGGACTTCCACCGGGCGATCTCATCCGGGGTAACACCCGGAATCCGCTCCCACAGAGCTTCGTCCGGTACGCCAATGGACTTGAGCTTGACGAGCGCATCCGAATACTGGGAGTCCGAACGGAACTGCGGGTCCCGCCAAATCACCGTGCCGAGCGCGAGGGATTCAGCCCGTCCCCGCTCGCCGGCCGCGAGGGCTTCCAGCCGCATCACTTCCCGCAGCGCCGCACCGAACTGCCGTTGCCGCTCGGTCACTTTGGCCACTAGACCGGCTTCCGATGCGGCGAGGGCATCCGCACTCACGTTGATGAGCTGCCCACTTAGGTACGTAGCGGGCGTGCGGGTCTGCGCCGCAATGTGCTCGACTGCCTTGGTGATAACGCGCAAGTAGTTGTCGAGATCGGCGGCGGAGAATTCGGCGATCGATGCGCCTTCCTTCTCCAGCCACAGCAGCCGGTCCGACCGGAACTGTCCAATCGGCTCGTCTTCCTCGCCGACGACTTCGCCGGACTCGGGGTCGATGATCTCCCGAACGGGCCGATCCATCCCGAGGATTGCGCGAGCGGGCAGCGCGAGACCATCCGAAGCAGTCATCATGTGCGCCCACAGCGTGTTCACCGCATCCTGTAGCGGGAGCACGGTCACCAGCTCGGAGCGCGGCTTTCCATGAAGTCGGCCCCGGTTGGGCAGTTCCACCAGCGGGACGACCCCGAGAGGATTCGTGATATGCGAGGGCTCGCCGCGGGACAGTCCCACAGTACGTCCGGTCCACACATCACTGCGGCCCCGACGCTGCCACCGGTACACCATGTCAGGAGTGAAGAGAGTGGCAAACTCCCACTCCCCGTCCCGCCACGCTTTCAGCCCCGCAGCGCGCAGCCGGCGACGACCAGGCACATACTCGACGATCGCGTTTGCCGCGTGCTCAAACGTGATCTCGGTATTGATCCCGTCCGGCTTCCACACCAGCGCGTACGAGCGGCCCGTGATGAGCGCTTCCAGAAGCGCTAGGCCGATCTCTACGTCGCACTCGGACTTCCGCCACGCCGTAGCGGCAGCCTGGTCCACCGTCCCGTCTTCCAGCCGGAATCCGAGCGGCATAAGCCGTTCCACCGTGGCATCCGGGACGGTCGCACACCAGTTATCGGAAAATTCCTCGAACAGTCCGCCGGTCTGCGCGCTGAACTCGGGTGACGCGAACAGCAGGGGTTGCTTTCCCTCGTACGCGTCGGACCACTTCCGCGTCTCGTTCTTCCGTCGCTCGATCTTCGCGCGGAGCCGGACCGTCATCTGTAGCGGAGTCTCCGCCATGCTCCCCCCTTCGGGCATGAAAAAGCCCCGGCCGGCTGATCCCGTACGGGGCGGTCTATGCGCTAGCGGCGCGAGGGCGTTTGAGCGGTCGACGCACGTAGCCGTCAAGCGCCATGACGGCAGCGGCTATCCCATCGATGCGGGCGGAAGACTTTCCGCGGTCCGGCTTGACCGGGCGCATGTTGTCGTTGCCGTCGCGGTACACCTCGACCACGGAGGCGTTCCAGCGGAGCACGGGGTTACCGCCGTGTCGTATTCGGCCCTCGCGTAGCAGCCGTTCAAGTTCCTTGCAGCCAGGGGACATTCCAAGGTAGGTCTGCGCGACCGGGACAACGTCGACACCGCGGGTCCGGTTCTCGATGCGCTGGACGAGCTGCCCCGCAAACATGCGGTCATAGCTGATGCGCTGTACGTCCAGCCGGCGACAGTCCGCGACTATCTGTTTCTCGATGGCGCCATAGTCGATCGCGTCGCCCTCGGTAAGCGTGATCAGCCCCTCGCGGGCCCACTGCCGGATAGGCACCTGTAGCTGTTGCTCCAGCTCGTCGGCCCTCTCCTCGGGCAGCCAGAAGCGAGCCACTAGTTCCAACTCGACACCGGGCACACGGGATTCAACCGCAAGGACCCACGCCGAGAGATCGGACACCGCAGAAAGGTCGACCCCGCCCCACGCCCGCCGATACCGAAAAACCTTGTCGTTCACCGTTCCGTCGTTCTCGTCCCACAGCGAGAGCGGCAGCCACCGCGAAGCGGCCCGCATACGCCTGTTGAGAGACAGGCGGCAGAACGTTGCGAAGTAACTCGGAGTGCTCTTGGCTTTGTTCGCCTCACGCCGCATGTACGCGAGCGAGGGAGACGCACCAAGCCCCGGATTCGCCTTACGCCACGTGCCCTCTGCGAAAGGATCGTCCCTCTCCTCGGCAGCCCAGATGACCCCGTAATGCCCGGGGTCCGAAACCACGTTGTCCGCACAGCGGCGCGTGTACGTGTGTTTCTCGTCGTAAATGCTGCCCTCGGTACCCTCATCCGCCGTCGTAATGAAAATGACTAGTGGCTGATCCCGGGCACCGGTGCCGGTCTCGATCGCGTCGATAAGGTCACGCCGTTTGTGCACGTGCACCTCATCCACAATCGCGCCGGACACGTTCAAGCCGTGGGCGGTCTCGGCGATCTTCGAGAGGGCCCGAAAGAGACCGCCCGTACGCGGGACTCGGATAAGGCCCCGCAGAACCTCTACACGCCCCCGTACAGCACGGGAAGTGAGCGCCATACGCTTAGCGTCATCGAAGACGCGTTCTGCCTGTGGGAGCGAGCCGGCAGCCGCGTACACCTCTGCACCGATCTCGCGGTCGGCGAGCAATAGCACCAGACCGATACCGGATGAAAGTGTGGACTTGCCGTTCTTGCGCGGAACCTCGATCCACGCCGAGCGGATCACGCGGACCGCTCGGCCCAGCTCCGGGTCATACGCGAGCCATCCGAAGATGGGGGCGATTACCCAAACGATCTGCCACGGCGAGAGTTTGAGCCGTGAGTTACCCCAACGCCCCTTCGTGTGCTTGAACGACTGGATTGCGTCCACGGCTCGCCGAGCGGCGGACACATCGAAGTACGCGCCCGAAGCGTCCGCGGCTTGCGCTGCGACCACCAGGGGGCGAGAGCGGCAAGCGTCGGCTATCTCGTCCTCGGAGAGCCCGAGTTCGCGCAGCGCGTCCAGCGGTACGGGAAGACCGTCAATCGAATACGTCTCCGTCATCATCCCCACCAAAGTCCGGCGGGGTGATCCGGGTTGCCGACGCGGGCGAGAGCCCAAGCTCACCCACCAGCGAGCGGAAGTGACTCCGGTACTGGTGGGCAATCGTCACCCACGGCGATTTCACGTTCCCGCGATCTGTCTCGACTACCAGCCCCGTGCGGGAGAGCTCCCGCTCTGCCTGCCAGAGCCGAGCCACCGTCAGGCAGTACTCAATGGCCGTTTCACGCTGCGAGTCGGTCAAGCCGGCTGCCACCACCAGGGCGGGAATCGTCCGGCGCCACACGTCGCGAGCCTTCCCCCGCACGTCCTCGGCGGAGTCGCCCGGCAACAGCTCGTCCCAGTCCGGTTCGATCGGCTCGGCAGGGGCGAAGCGCGCACCCTCGCTGTGCCGGTCGGCGCGAAACGTGCCCTCGCGCACCGCTTGAATATGAGGCTTGGGCTTCTGACCCGGAACGGCCATGCTTCACCACCTCCCTTACGCAGCGACCCAGGTTTCTCCGGCGAGCAGCAGCCGTATCGCCGTGCGACTCACGCCGTAGGCATCGGCTACAGCTTGCTTGGTGCGCGGATCGGGTCGCGCGAACTCTTCGCGTATTGCCACGGCGTCCGCCATGGTGAGCTTCGTGTTCGACCCTCGCCGAACATTCTCCGCGTTCGTAACTGCCTCAAGATGGAAAGGGTTTACACACGCAGGAACTCGGCAGAGGTGATCAACCACGAGCCCAACAGGTATGGGCCCGTTGGCAGCCTCATACGTGACACGATGCACCTGCACCGTGGTTTCGTTGTCGTCGCTATTAGTGATGCCATAGCCCTTACGGCTAAACGGCCCGGTCCAAAGCGCGCACGGCGTCCCCTTGTAACTCAAAGTCGAGTCAATACGTATTCGACGGGCTATCCGATCACTCAAGACGGCACGCTCGGGCAAATCATCACCCCACCAAAACGGTTCAATTAGCCATGCGAAAGAAACGCCTCCCTGCCGTGCAATCTCGGGAGGGGCGGGGGGTCACCCCCTGGTCAGTACGGCGGACGCTCCGCCTCACGCTGAGAGCGACGCTCGGCAGCAAACCCGCCCGGCTGGTGCTTCGCGGTCTCCCGCGAGTGGCACGACGTGCACAGCGGACGCAGCCGAGACCACGCATCCGGATCGGACACGCCACGCGCGACCAGCGAGCGACGCGACTCCGGGAAGTGGTCAGCCACGGTCGCCGGCTTCGAGCACAGAACGCACCACGGATGGGCGTAGAGGTAGCGGCGCCGGATGTTCGGCCACCGTCGCCCGTACGCGCTCGTCCCCGGTGTCACCCTCTGTGCGTTCGCCTCACGCTCGTGAGCGGCACAGCGGCCACCGCGGGCAGTCAGTTCGGGGCACCCGGGTACCGAGCACGGGGGGCGGGGTCGTCGGGGCATAGAGGTACCTCCTGTAAAACCCTGACTGGAAAGCCGAGATCGAATTTGCGAACAAGAGATGTCTTGTTACCGTTCCAAAATCAGCCGACGGGATCAGGCAACTGCCGGTCCAGATAGGCACCTTGGCGTCCGACCCTTCGCCCTACGCGTCACGCGCTACCCGCCCCAGACTTCGAGCCTCTGCCGTCATCTCCGCAACCCAGAGAGCGGCCGTTCACATCTCTGATTGATCTTTGGCGCCTTTGACGGGGTCCGGGCCTTGAATCCCCTCCCGAACGCCCGACACCCCTGCCTACGCTCCACGGCACCAGCACACGAGAGGTAGTCATGACTCCCAAGACCGAGACTCGGCCCGTGTTCGAACTGCGCCTCTACGGCTTCCATGTCATCGCGCAGCGCATCCCCGGATGGCTCGTCACCCTGGCATCCCTCGCCGGCGGGGCAGCAATCACGTGGTGGACGCAGCGCTAGGTAGGCAGCCGGGGACCGGACACAAGAGAGACCCAGACATGGCAGCAGAGAGCTTCGAACCATCGGACGTGACCACGCTGGTGAAGCGGTGGATTAAGCAAGCCCGCACGGACGCCAAACGGGACGGTGAGCACCCGCCCCCGCCCTACTCGGCACTGTCCAACACCAGGCGCAACCAGCTACACCAGGAAGGGCACTTCTGGTTCATCCTCGCCACGGGACAACTCCTTGAACGGTGTGTGCCACCCCGTCCGACCCCCGAGAACATCCGAGCCATCCGCGAGCACTTAGCACAGTGCTGCAAGCGGCTTTACGCGATGCTCGATGCCCGCGGGGACTTGCTGCCCGAGGGTGTAAGGGACCAGCTCGGCGCAGCCGAACAGCACATTGCGATGGCGCTGGACATAGTGGGGAACGCCCCTGCGGCGTGGTCGCGTGATGCGGACGCAGCGTGGGCCGAGCTCATGAAATGGGCCCGGCAACTCGACACCAGCCCCGACTACCCCCGAAGCGGCCCGTGGGTCCCGGACGGGTGGCGGGCCTACGTCAACGGCTAGCGTCCGCCCCGAACTCCGTGCTCGTCTTGAGCTGGTGACACCCCCGGCACAGCACTTGAACGTTTCCGTCCGTGTCGGTCCCTCCCATCGAGAGGGGCCGCACATGGTCCACGTCCACGTCCGCCGTGGCGAAGTCGTCCATGCACCAGTCACACCACGCGTGCCCCTTCCGCTCGATGATCCGGCGGAGTCGCGCCGCGGCATCGTTCCGGGCCGCTCGTCGCCGGCTCCGTGCTCGTCGGTTGCGGACGGTCGGTCGTTCCTCGTACGCCCCGTGATGGGTCTTGCAGCGTCGGCGGTGTGTCGCCGGCTCCGCGCAGTCGATACAGCGCATGGTCTGTCCCCCTTGCCGTCGTCGGCCTGGTCGTCGTTGTTGCGCGCCCACCCCGGGACTCGAACCCGGAACTCTGCGGCCGATATCTCGGACGAGCCGAGCCGGTACCGCGCACCTCTGCTCTATTGGGTCAGGTGGGCTTGGTCGTCCTCGCCGGCGGGGCCGGTCCGGACACGATGGGGACTGCACGCGCTTACGACCCCTTTCGGCGACTCGCGGACGAGCCGGTTACTCATGGGCGGTGCAGTCCCCGCGCTCTGCCGCACGACCCCCGCGGCCACCCCGGTAACGCGGGGCGCGTGGTGCACGGGCAGAGCTGGTGTGAGGGTCGGGCACTCGGTCCGCCGTGGTTCCCCCTTGGGGTGGGTGCGCGGTAGTCCCTGGTCCCTCTTCCGGAAGTAGTAGGGACGGACGGATTCCCGCGCCCCTCTCGGTCGCGCGGTCGACGCGTCCACTTGCTTCCGGGAGTAGTAGGGACGGACGGATTCCCGCACTGGCCGAGCATGACGGGATGACGTTCCGATGCACGGTTCGGTTTTCTCCATATTTTTTCTTGTGCATACGAGAAACACTCTCTAACCGTCATACCGTCATGGCTCCGCCGCTGGTGGGCCCCGCTGCGGGCACAGCAAAGCCCCGGCGGTCCGCGAGGGACTACCGGGGCTTGGCCGGGGCGGGTGTACTGCATTCTCGGACTTGTCCTAGATGCTCCGCCCTACCCCGCGCACGCCATGTTGGCGCGGGGCACATCGAGCCTATCCGGGGTTCAGGGGGCCCGCTGCGGGCACAGCAAAGCCCCGGCGGTCGTGGGGACCGGCCGGGGCTCTCGGGGCTGCTACGCGGCGACCAGTTCGCGGACAGGTTCGCTGAGCCGCACCTTTGCGCCCTCGGTCGGCTTGTCTCCGCGCGCTTCGGATTCCAGCGCCGATGCGACGCCCGTAAGGGCTTCCGCAGCGGGGTCCAGCTCACCGTTCATCGTGAAGTCCACGCGCCGCGTATCCAGCTTCCGCCACCCTCCACGAGTGCCGCGCCGTACGTCGAGCCGCACCCCGGTTTCCACGAGCATGGCTCGCCGGCCCGCGGTGTCCTTGGCGGCCCACTCGTCCGCAAAGGTCTTGCCCGTGGGGGTCACGATGCGCTGTGCTTCGCGCTTTTCACGGGTCTCAAGATCGGCTATGCGGGCATCGAGTGCGTCCGCCCGTTCCTGCCATGCTCGCGCAGCGTGCTTGGATTTCTGCCGCCCTTGCTGTTCCTGGTGCTCGTTGAACTCGGCCAGGGTGGCGGCAAGTTCGGGGGCGGGGTCGTAGCCGGGAATCTCTACGACCGTCTTCGTCTCTATCGCTCCGACCAGCCGCAGGAACTCGGCGGTTACGTGTTCGTCTGCCCAGTCTGCGCGGATGTTGGAGGGGGCTTCGCAGGCATCGCCCCGGGCGTGGCTGTTGCACTTGTAGTTGCCGCGCTTCCCCTCTTGCTGGCTGAGGTACATGCGGCCCCTGCATGAGTCGCAGTGGATCACGCGCAGCAGCAATGCGTCCGTGTCGTGCCGTTCGCGGTTGTCGATGCTGCGGGCGTCGAGAACAGCGCCGATCGCGTCGAACTCCGCGCGCGTCATGATCGGCTGTTCGGTCTGCATGACCGGGTTGCCCTCGGCGTCCCGCACGGGCTTGCCCTTGTGCATCTTCCAGCCGAGCAGCGATTCGCTACGAAGCATCCGTGTGATGACGGCGGGGGCCCACTTGAACACGGATCCCTTGGCTTTGCCAGTCTTCCCGCCCTTGTCGCGGTTCATCTTCACAGCCCAGTGATCCCGCGGGCTCGGCACCTCATCGTTGTTGAGACCCGCCGCGATGGCTGAGACGGTCATGCCGTCGAACAGTTCCCGGACGATGCGTTCAATGATCGCCACGGCTTCCGGGTCGGGGACGAGCGTCCAGCCCACTCCGCCGTGTTCCTTGGGCATGGGGGCGGGCATGTAGCCGTACGGCGGACGACCGCCACCACGCCACCGGAGCGGCATCTTGCGCATGGCAGCCATGGCGCCGGTGACACGCTCTTTGGTGCTCTGCGCCTCCACCTGAGCGGCAAAGGCAAGCATGAGCATCATGAGCTCGGACATCGGGTCCATCGGGTTCCGGAAGTCCAGAATCATCGGACCCCCGCCGATGCCCTCGGCGAACAGCAGAACCTTTCGGTGCGTCCGCGCCCAGTGGGCAAGGTTCTGCATGTCGCTCATGGACCGGATGGCACGGTCAAAGCGCCACCACACCAGGACGTCAAAGTCATCCGGACGGGCAAGCCACGCGCCGAGCTGCGGGCGGTCAAACGGGCTGACCTTGGACGCCGATACGTCAAGGTCGACGGCTTCGCGGAGCGTGTCACCCTCGCCGAAGCTGATGTTGTGTGTGGCTGCCGCTATGTCGTCGGCTTCGCGCTGCCGCTCCGGGCTGGTCGTTTCATCGGTGAGCACGGACAGACGGACACACCGCACACCCCGCAGGGTCTCGGAGTAGACCGTGCCCGCAAGTGGGTTCCTCGGGGTGCTGGTCGTCATCCCCTCTGTAGGGACGGGAGGGTTCCCGCTACCGGGCTTGACCAGGACCGATGCCACCATGCGGACACTCCAGAACCGCTAGAACGGAGTGTTGGGAGACCCCGAGGGCAACGAGTTCTGCATCGAGCGGAGCAAGGCGGAGCGCCCGGAGTAATCCGGACGGAAGGTGTCGGGATTCCGGTGTCTCCTGGAACCATGGGAGACACCGGAACCAGCGCTCAGGCCGTCGCACCGATCACCTGGGCGGCCTTCGAGGCCGCCGAACCCGAGCTCGCCGCGACGGTCCGCGAGCGCTTCGGCCAGTACACGCATCACGCCCTCGCCACCCTGCGCAAGGACGGCTCGCCGCGGCTCAGCGGCATCGAGGCCGACTTCCGGGCCGGTGAGCTGTACCTCGGCATGATGCCGAACTCGCGCAAGGCCCTCGACCTGCGACGCGACCCGCGCTTCTCGCTGCTCGCCAACCCCGGGGAGGGGACGAGCATGGGCGGCGGCGACGTCCGGATCTCCGGTCTCGCGATCGAGATCGCCGACCCGGAGAAGCTGGACTGGTACGCGACCGAGGTCGGCATGCCGATGCCGTTCCATGTCTTCCGGGTCGAGCTCACGGAGGTCGTCCGGACGTACGTCGACGGCGAGGAGATCGTCCTGCGCACCTGGTCCCCGGGCCGCGGGGTACGGACGCTCCGGCGCGGCAACGACGAGAGCCCGCCCCGGGAGGACCCCCGCTAACGGCGCGTCGCGAGCACCTGGGAACGGCACCAGGACAGGGTGGCCCAGGCGTCGCGCAGGGGGCGGGCCCTGCGGAGCCAGAGGGAGAGGTCGAGTTCCTCGGTGTAGCCGATCGCGCCGTGGATCTGGAGGGCGGTGGCGGCGGCCCGGTGCGCGGCCTCGCCCGCCGTGACCTTCGCCGCCGCGAGATCGGTGCGCGCGAAGGTGAGCGCCGCCCCGAAGAGCAGGGGCCGGGCGAACTCCAGGGCGATCAGGGTGTCCGCCAGGCGGTGCTTGACGACCTGGAAGGAGCCGATCGGCACGCCGAACTGGGTGCGCTGCTTCGCGTACGCCACCGTCCGGTCCAGGAGCGCGAGACCGAGCCCGAGACTCTGTGCGGCCGTCGCCAGCAGGGCCCAGTCCCGGGCGTGGCGGGCCGCCGCGGTCACGACCGGGCCCGCCGCGAGGAGCTCGCCGCCCGGTGCGGGGCGCGCCAGGCGCCGTACGGGATCGGCGGAGACCCGTATCTCCTGATGCCCGGGAGCCAGCCGCAGCTCCTCGCCGTGTACGACGAACACGAGGTCGGCGGCGTCCGGATCCAGCGCGTACGGCGACACCTCGTCCATCGCCAGCGTCGCCACCGTCGTGCCGTCGGCGAGCCCGGCCAGGAAGCGCTTGGCCGGGCCGGTCTCGCCCCGCTCGGCAAGGTCCGTGAGCAGGGCCGCCGCCGCGACCGTCTCCACCAGCGGGCCCGGGACCGCGTGCCGGCCCGACTCCAGGAAGGCGTGGGCGAGCTCGACGGGCAGCGGTCCCACGCCCTCGTACGCCTCCGGGACCGCCAGTGCGAAGACCCCGGCCTCCCCGAGCCGCGCCCACAGCGCCCGCCCCGGGCCGTGGTCGCCCGCGGCCCAGGCCCGGGCCGCCGCCGGGGTGCCGGCGGCGGTCAGCATCGCGTCGAGCGAGCGCGCGAAGGCGCGCTGCTCCTCGGTCGGCAGGAAGCGCATCAGCGGCGGCCCTTCGGAAGGCCGAGCAGGCGCTCGGCGATGATGTCGCGCTGGATCTCGTTGGTGCCCGCGTAGATCGGCCCCGCGAGCGAGAAGACATGCCCCTCGGCCCACGCGCCATCGGCCAACTCCCCCTCCACGCCGAGCAGATCGAGCGCGGTCTCGTGCAGGGCGAGGTCGTACGTCGACCAGAACACCTTGTTGAGGCTCGACTCGGCCCCGATCGTCTCTCCCGCGGCGAACCGCGCGGCCCCTGCCGCCGTGAACAGCTGATACGCCCGCGCCCCGATCACCGCGTCCGCGACCCGGTCCCGCAGCGCCGTGTCCTCGGGATCGCCACGTGAGCACCGGTCCCGCCACAGCCGTACGAGCCGGTCGGCGGCGGCCAGGAACCGGCCGGGGGAGCGGAGCGTGAGCCCGCGCTCGTCGCCCGTGGTGGACATGGCGATCCGCCAGCCCTGCCCGGGCTCGCCGATCACGTCCTCGTCCGGCACGAACACCTCGTCCAGGAACAGTTCGGCGAAGGCCGGCTTGCCGTCGAGCCGCCCGATCGGCCGCACGGTCACACCGGGCGCGCGCAGGTCGAACATCAGATACGTGAGCCCCCGGTGCGGGCGGCCCTCGGCCGCCGGGCCCGGGTCGGTGCGGAAGATCCCGAAGGCTCGGTCGGCGAAGGCGGCCCGCGAGGACCAGGTCTTCTGTCCGGAGAGCAGCCAGCCGCCCTCCGTCCGCACGGCACGCGAGGTGAGCGAGGCGAGGTCGGAGCCGGCCTCCGGCTCGGACCAGGCCTGCGCCCAGATCGTCCGGCCGGTCGCCATGGACGGCAGGATGCGGGCCCGCTGTTCCTCGGTGGCGTGCTCGAAGAGGGTGGGGGCGAGCAGGCTGATGCCGTTCTGCGCGACCCGGCCGGGTGCGCCCGCCGCGTAGTACTCCTCCTCGAAGGCCAGCCAGTGGAAGATGTCGGCGCCCCGGCCACCGTACCGCTCGGGCCAGGAGACCACCGACCAGCGCCCGGCGGCGAGTTCGGCCTCCCAGGCGCGATGGGCGGCGAAGCCCTCCGCGGTCTCCAGGGACGGCAGCGGCTCGGCCGGCACATGGGCGCGCAGCCAGGCGCGGGCCTCCGCCCGGAAGTCCTCCTCCTCGGGCGAACTGTTCAGGTCCATCGGCATCCTTCCCTAACAAGTGTTTGGTAGGTTACCGTGCGGCCATGAGCAGCGCCATGAGTAGCGCCATGAGCGGCGCCGAGGAGTTCCGCGCCGAGATACGCGACTGGCTCAAGGACCAACTCGCCGGTGAGTACGCCGGGTTGAAGGGTCTGGGCGGGCCCGGCCGCGAACACGAGGCGTTCGCCGAACGGCTCGCCTGGGAGCGGCACATGGCCGCCCACGGCTGGACCTGCGTCGGCTGGCCGAAGGAGTACGGCGGGCGCGGCGCGAGCATCGAGGAGCAGATCGCCTTCCACGAGGAGTACGCCCTCGCCGACGCGCCCGCCCGGGTCAACCACATCGGCGAACAGCTCCTCGGCCCCACCCTCGTCGCCCACGGCACGGAGGAGCAGAAGGCCCGCTTCCTGCCCGCGATCCGGGCCGTCGAGGAGCTGTGGTGCCAGGGCTACAGCGAGCCCGGCGCCGGCTCCGACCTCGCCGCCGTCCGCACCCGCGCGGTCCGCGAGGGCGACGAGTGGGTCGTGCACGGCCAGAAGATCTGGACCTCGCTCGCCCATGAGTCCCAGTGGTGCTTCGTCCTGGCGCGGACCGAGCCGCGCACCGCCCCCGGAACCCCCGGTGTCCTCGCCCCCGGAACCCCCGGTGACCGCGCCCCCGGTTCGCGCCCGCACGCCGGGCTCTCGTACCTCCTCGTCCCGCTCGACCAGCCCGGCGTGGACATCCGGCCCATCGTGCAGCTCACCGGCACCAGCGAGTTCAACGAGGTCTTCTTCGACGGCGCCCGCACCTCGGCCGCCCATGTCGTCGGCGCCCCCGGCGACGGCTGGCGGATCGCCATGGCCACCCTCGGTTACGAGCGCGGCGTCTCCACCCTCGGCCAGCAGGTCGGTTTCCGCCGCGAACTCGACGCCCTCGTCGCCCTCGCCCGCGCCAACGGCGCCGCCGCCGACCCGCTGATCCGTGACCGCCTCGTCCGCTCCTGGGCCGGACTGCGCACCCTGCGCGCGGGCGCCCTGCGCGGCACCGACCCGTCCATGGCCAAGCTCTCCTGGTCCCACTGGCACCGCGACCTCGGCGAACTCGCCATGGACGTGCGCGGCGCCGCCGCCACCCTCGCCGCCGGGGAACCGTACGAACTCGACGCCTGGCAGCGCCTGTTCCTCTTCTCCCGCGCCGACACCATCTACGCCGGGTCGAGCGAGATCCAGCGCACCATCATCGCCGAGCGGGTGCTCGGCCTCCCGAAGGAGCCCCGCGCATGAGCACCAGACCGGAGTACGTTCCCGGGCACGGTCTGCTCGCCGGCCGCAGCGCCGTCGTCACCGCCGCCGCCGGCGCCGGGATCGGCGGCGCCACCGCCCGCCGCCTCCTGGAGGAGGGCGCCCGGGTCCTGATCAGCGACGCCCACGCGCGCCGCCTCAAGGAGACCGAGACCGCGCTCGCCGCCGAGTTCGGCGCCGACCGGATCGCCGCCCAGCTCTGCGACGTCACCGACGAGAGCCAGGTCCAGAACCTCTACACGTGCGCCGCGCGGCTCCACGGCGGCCTCGACGTCCTCGTCAACAACGCCGGGCTCGGCGGCACCACCGAGCTGGCCGACATGAGCGACGAGCAGTGGAACCGGGTCCTCGACGTCACCCTCAACGGCACCATGCGCTGCACCCGCGCCGCCCTCCGCCACTTCCGGGAGACCGGCCGCACCGGCGTGATCGTCAACAACGCCTCCGTCGTCGGCTGGCGCGCCCAGGCCGGGCAGGCCCACTACGCCGCCGCCAAGGCCGGCGTCATGGCCCTCACCCGCTGCGCCGCCGTCGAGGCCGCCGCGTACGGCGTCCGGATCAACGCCGTCGCCCCCTCCCTCGCCATGCACCCCCACCTGGTCAAGGTCACCTCGGCCGAGGTCCTGGAGGAGCTGACCGCGCGGGAGGCCTTCGGGCGGTACGCCGAGCCCTGGGAGGTCGCCAACGTCATCGTCTTCCTGGCCAGTGCCTATTCCTCGTACATGACCGGCGAGACGGTCTCCGTCAGCAGCCGGCGCGCCTAGGACCAGAATGGGAGCGTGCCGACGACAAAGCCATCCAGCAAGCCTTCCCAGAAGAGCCCGAAGAGCCCGAAGAGCCCGAAGAAGACCCAGGTGACCGCCTCGCCCGAGCGGCGCACGGAACTCCTCCACACCGCCGCCGAGGTGTTCGCCGCCCAGGGCTACAACGCCACCACCGTCCGCAAGATCGCCGACGCCGCGGGCATGCTCGCGGGCAGCCTCTACTACCACTTCGATTCCAAGGAATCGATGCTCGACGAGATCCTCTCGACCTTCCTGAACGAGCTCTGGGACGGGTACGACACCGTGCTCGCCGCCGGGCTCGGCCCCCGGGAGACCATCGAGGCCCTGGTCACCGAGTCCTTCCGGGAGATCGACCGGCACCGCGCCGCCGTCGCCATCTACCAGAAGGAGGCCAGGCACCTCACCGACCAGCCCCGCTTCCACTATCTCGCCGACTCGCAGGTCAGGTTCGAGAAGGCCTGGCTCGGCACCCTGGAGCGCGGGGTCGAGTCCGGCGTCTTCCGCGCCGACCTCGACATCCGGCTCACCTACCGCTTCGTGCGCGACACCGTCTGGGTCGCCGCGAGCTGGTACCGCCCGGGCGGCCACCACAGCCCGGAGGAGATCGCCCGCCAGTACCTGTCGATGGTGCTCGACGGAATCGCCGTACGTATCGACTGATCACCCAGGAGGAACAGCCATGGCCGAGGCCTACATCGTCGACGCGGTCCGCACCCCGGTGGGCCGCCGCAAGGGCGGGCTCGGCGCCGTCCACCCGGCGGACCTCGGCGCCCATGTCCTGAAGGCCCTCGTCGCCCGCACCGGCATCGACCCGGCCGCCGTCGAGGACGTGGTCTTCGGCTGCCTCGACACCGTCGGCCCGCAGGCCGGGGACATCGCCCGCACCTGCTGGCTCGCCGCCGGCCTCCCCGAGGAGGTCCCCGGCGTCACGATCGACCGCCAGTGCGGCTCCTCCCAGCAGGCCGTCCACTTCGCCGCCCAGGGCGTGCTCTCCGGCACCCAGGACCTGGTCGTGGCCGGCGGCACCCAGAACATGACCATGATCCCGATCGCCTTCGCCTCCCGGCAGGCCGCCGAGCCGCTCGGCCTCACCCAGGGCCCGTACGCGGGATCCGAGGGCTGGCGGGCCCGCTACGGCGACGCGCCGGTCAACCAGTTCCACGGCGCCGAGCTCATCGCCGCCAAGTGGGGCATCACCCGGCGGCAACAGGAGGAGTTCGCGCTCCGCTCGCACCGGCGGGCGCTGCGCGCGATCGACGAGGGCCGGTTCGAGAGGGAGACCGTGCCCTACGGGGCCGTGACGGTGGACGAGGGTCCGCGCCGTGACACCAGCCTGGAGAAGATGGCCGGGCTCCCGACGCTCGTCGAGGGCGGCACCGTCACCGCCGCCTGCTCCTCCCAGGTGTCGGACGGAGCGGCGGCGATGCTGATCGCGAGCGAGCGGGCGGTGCGCGAGCACGGGCTCACGCCCCGGGCCCGGATCCATCACCTCAGCGTGCGCGGCGAGGATCCGATCCGGATGCTGTCCGCGCCGATACCGGCCACCGCGTACGCCCTGAAGAAGACCGGCATGACCATCGAGGACATCGACCTGGTCGAGATCAACGAGGCCTTCGCCCCGGTCGTCCTCGCCTGGCTCAAGGAGACCGGCGCCGACCCCGAGCGCGTCAACGTCAACGGCGGCGCCATCGCCCTCGGCCACCCGCTCGGCGCGACCGGCGTGAAGCTGATGACGACCCTGCTGCACGAACTGGAACGCACGGGCGGCCGGTTCGGGCTGCAGACCATGTGTGAGGGCGGGGGACAGGCGAACGTGACGATCATCGAGCGGCTCTGAGCAGAGCGTTGTGACCCGCGCCCGTCAAGGGCGCGGGCTCCTACGCGGGCGGAAGGGTACGGAGCACCTGCGCCGCCTCGGACATGATCCGGGCGACGAGTTCCGCGCAGCTCGGCAGGTCCTCGATCACCCCCGCGACCTGCCCGGAGGCCATGACGCCGAGATCGGTGCGGCCCTCGACCATGGAGGCCCTCAGGAGCATCGGGGTGTTCGCGGCGAGCAGGACCTGGCTCCAGGACAGGTTCCTGCCGTGGCGCATCGCGAGCCCGTCCCGGACCATCGCCGCCCAGGACAGCCCGCCGATCCTGCGAAACCCGGCGGCTCGGCGTACCGCCTGCGCCAACGCCCGTACCCGGCCCGCCCGTTCGAGCGCGGCGACCAGCTCGGTGCGCAGCATCCGGTGCGGAAGGCCGTCGACGGCGGTCGTGACCGTGATGTCCTTCACCGTCGCCGCCAGGTACAGCGCCTTGACCGCGTCGGGCACCGTCGAGTCCGAGGTGAGCAGGAAACGGGTGCCCATCGCGACGCCCGCCGCGCCGTACGCGAGCGCGGCGACCAGACCGCGCCCGTCGTGGAAGCCGCCCGCCGCGATCACCGGGATGCCGACGGCGTCCACCACCTGCGGAAGCAGCACCGTCGTCGCGACCTCGCCCGTGTGCCCGCCGCCCTCGCCGCCCTGCACGACCACCGCGTCCGCGCCCCACGCCGCCACCTTCTCGGCGTGCCGGCGCGCCCCGACGGACGGGATCACGACCACCCCGGCGTCCTTGAGCTCGGCGATCAGCTCACGGGAGGGCGCGAGGGCGAAGGACGCGACCCGGACGCCCTCCTCCACGATGATCCGGACCCGCTCGCGGGCGTCGCCCGCGTCGGCCCGCAGATTCACCCCGAAGGGCCGGTCGGTGCGGGACCTCACCTCCCGTACGGCGGCCCGGAGTTCGGGCACGGTCATGGTGGCGGAGGCGAGGATGCCGAGGGCGCCCGCGTCGGCGGTGGCGGAGACGAGCCGGGGCCCGGCGACCCAGCCCATGCCGGTCTGCACGATCGGGTGCTCGATGCCGACGAGTTCGGTGAGCGCGGTCTTCATCGGGAGGCCTTCATCGGGACCTGACCTCGCGGTCGCGGAGCCCGGCCGGGTCGATGACCTCGCGGATCAGGCGCAGTTCGTCGGGGGTGGGCTCCCGTGTCGTGGGCACCTCGCCGTCGATCGCGAGCTCGAAGCCGGTCGCGGCCCGTACGTCGTCCACGCTCACGCCCGGGTGCACGGAGGCGAGCCGCATCCGGTGGTCGGGCGTCGCGAAGTCGAGCACCGCGAGGTCGGTGACGACCCGGGGGAGGCGGTGGTACGGGCCGACGGCATGGTCGTAACCCACTCCGCTGATCATGTCGACGCGCTCGACGAAGACGCGGGGCGAGTGCCGGGGGATCCAGTAACTCACCGGGTTGTTCAGGGTGTTGACGGGTGCTCCGCGCACCCCGAGGAGCTGGCGGGCGGGCCGGTCCCAGTCGCCGACGCAGGAGATGTTCTGGTTGCCGTAGCGGTCGATCTGGCTCGCGCCCATCATCACGTGCCGCTTTCCGCCGGTGACCATGGTGAGGTGCCTGCGGTACGGCAGCCAGCCCTCGGGCCGCCCGTCGAGGCCGACGAGCAGCGCCTCGCCGTCGGTGAGCAGCAGGTCGGGGGAGAAGGTGCGTTTGGCGAGGCGGGCCCCGAAGCCGGGGATCAGGCCCATGGGGCTGGCGAGCACCTCGCCGTCACCGCGCCAGGCCTCGGCGCAGGCGACCACGCAGTACTCGGCGCGGGTGATCACGTCGGTGGTCACTTCTGCTGCTCCTCTCGCCAGGCGCGTACGGCCGCCTGGTAGTCGTCCTCGCTCTTGCCGGACAGGAAGCGTGCGGCGAACTCGGGCCAGGGGGAGGTCGCGTAGAGCTGCTGGAAGGGCTCGTCGCGGTCGTGGTCGGGCACGCAGGAGGTGAAGTGGGCGCCGTTCGGGGTCTCGACGACGCCGGTGACAGAGTGCCGGGAGACGAGCAGGGTCTGCGGCACGGTGTCCGGGCCGAACGACTCCACGATCCGCTCGCAGGAGACGTACGCGGTGTCGGCGGCCTCGCAGAACAGGTCGTCGAAGTACGGGTCGGGGCCCAGGTACTGGGCATTGCCGAGCCGGTCGGCGCGGTTGAGGTGCACCAGGGCCGCGTCCATGCGCAGCGCGGGCACGGCGACGAACTCCTCGCCGTCCGCGTACGGCGAAGTGACCGTGCGCAGCTCGGGGTTGACCCGCATGACGTCGGAGCCGAGGCCGGCCCGCACGGGCAGGAAGGGCAGCCGGTTGGCGGCGGCGTGCAGGCCCCACATGAACATCGCCTCGTCGAGCTCGGTGAGCGCGAAGGCACCGCGCTCGCGGGCGGCCCGGAAGTGCGGTTCGAGGGGGATCGAGTCGAGGGTCGCGAAGGGCGCGACGAGCCGGCGGATCCGGCCTGCGGCGGCGAGCAGGCCGACGTCGGGGCCACCGTACGAGATCACCGTGAGGTCCGTGATCTCGGACCGGAGCAGCGCTCTGACCAGGGCCATCGGCTTGCGCCGGGAGCCCCAGCCGCCGATCCCGACCGTCATGCCGGAGGACAGCCGCCCCACGACCTCGTCCACGGTCATGGTCTTGCCCATGGTCTTGTCGGTCACCGCTCCTCACCGTCCCTTCCGAAGGTGTCGCGGACCCGGTCGGCGACGCCGCTCAGGCCGGCCTCGAAGGTGAAGCCCTGCTCGAAGCGGTAGCTGCGGCGCACGTCCACCGGGTCGATGCCGTTGATGGCGGCCTTGGCGAGCCGGATCAGGGTGCCGTCCTTGGCGGCGATCTCGTGCGCCAACTCCAGGGCTGAGGTGAGGAGTTCCTCGCGCGGGACCACCTTCCACACCGAGCCGTGGGCGTGCAGTTCGGCGGCTGTGGCGGTGCGCGAGGTGTAGTACAGGGCGCGCATCAGATGCGGGGGCACGAGCCGGGCGAGGTGGGTCGCGGCGCCGAGCGCGCCCCGGTCGAGTTCCGGAAGCCCGAAGGTGGCGTCCTCGGCGGCGACGATCGCGTCCGCGTTGCCGGCCAGGCCGATGCCCCCGCCCAGACAGAAGCCGCCGACCGCGGCGACCACCGGCACCTCGCAGTCGTAGACGGCGGCGAAGGCCTCCGCGCAGCCCCGGTTGACAGCGAGGAGCGTGGAGTGTCCGGGGTCGCGCTGGAGCTCCTTGATGTCGACGCCCGCGTTGAAGCCGCGGCCCTCGGCGGCGAGCACGACACAGCGGATGTCCGGGTCGCGCCCGGCGGCGCGGACGGCGTCGGCCAGCTCGTACCAGCCGTGCACCGGAAGGGCGTTGACGGGCGGGAAGGCGACGGTGACGAGTGCGACGCCCTTGGCCGAGTGCGAGGTGGAGACACCCATGAGCGGATCAGCTACCTTTCCACCAAACGTTTGTTAGGTGACGCTGGGAGGAAGGTAGCAGCCGATGGAGCTGGACGGGAGGGTCGCCGTCGTCACCGGCGGAACCCGCGGCGTCGGCGCGGGCATCGCCCGAGCCCTCCTGCGGGCCGGCGCCGAGGTCGTCGTCTGCGCCCGCAGGCCGCCGGACGAGCCGGTCGCGGCGGGTGGCCGGGAGGCCGTGTTCGCACCGCTCGACCTGCGGCGATCCGGCGAGGTGGCGGAGTTCTTCACGGGGGTCGGGGAGCGGTACGGACGGCTCGACACCCTCGTGAACAACGCGGGCGGGAGTCCGTACCGCCTGCTCGCCGACGACCGCGCCGGCGGCGGGCGGGCGAGCGCGGCCGAACGGCACGCCCGCGTCGTCGAGTTGAACCTCACCGCCCCGCTGACCGCGTGCCTCGGCGCGTACGAGCTGCTGCGCGCCGCGCGCGGCTCCGTCGTCATGATCGGCAGCGTCAGCGGCACCCGCCCGTCGCCCGGCACCGCCGCGTACGGCGCCGCGAAGGCCGGCCTGGAGAACCTGGCCCGCTCCATGGCCGTCGAATGGGCCCCCGAGGTGCGGGTCAACACCCTCGTCCTCGGCATGGTCCGCACCGAGCTGTCCCACCTGCACTACGGCGACGCCGACGGCATCGCGGCCGTCGGCCGCACCGTGCCGCTCGGCCGGCTCGCCGAGCCCGACGAGATCGGCGAGGCCGCCGTCTTCCTCGCCTCCGGCCGGGCCGGTTACGTCACGGGCGCGTCGCTGCTCGTGCACGGCGGCGGGGAGCGCCCCGCCTTTCTGGACGCCGCAACCGTCAACAAGCCGACCGCGAAGAAGGAGAGCTGACATGGATCTGTGCGACGGACGCGTGGTGATCGTGACCGGCGCGGGACGGGGGCTCGGGCGCGCCCATGCCCTGGCCTTCGCCGCCGAGGGGGCCCGGGTCGTCGTCAACGACCTCGGCGTCGGCCTCGACGGAAGCCCGGGGGACGGCCGCGCCGCCGACAGCCCGGCGGCCCGGGTCGTCGAGGAGATCCGGGCGGCCGGGGGAGAGGCGGTCGCGCACTACGGCGACATCGCCACCGAGGAGGGCGCGGGCTCGCTGGTGCGGACCGCGCTCGACACGTACGGACGCCTCGACACCCTGGTCAGCAACGCGGGCTTCCTGCGCGACCGGATGCTCGTCAACCTGAGCGAGGACGACTTCGACGCGGTGCTCCGGGTGCATGTGAAGGGCCACTTCCTGCCGCTGCGCCACGCGGCGGCGCACTGGCGCGCCGAGTCGAAGGCGGGCAGGGAGGTGGTGGCGCGGGTCGTCCACACCACCTCGGGCGCGGGGCTGCTCGGCAGCGTCGGGCAGGGCAACTACGCGGCTGCCAAGGCCGGCATCGTCGGACTGACGCTCGTCGCGGCGGCCGAGATGGCCCGCTACGGCGTCCAGGTCAACGCCGTCGCCCCCGCCGCCCGCACCCGGATGACCGAACAGACCTTCGCCACCCTGGAGGCCCTCCCCGAGGACGTCTCCCCGCTCGTCGTCTGGCTCGGCTCCGCCGCCTCCGCCGGTGTCACGGGCCGCGTCTTCGAGTCCGAGGGCGGCCGCCTGACCGTCATGGAGGGCTGGCGCCCCGGCCCGACCACCGACAAGGGCGCGCGCTGGACCCCGGCGGAGGCGGGAGAGGCGGCGCGGAGGCTCCTGGAGGCGGCGGAGCCGCCGCAGCCGGTGTACGGAGCGCAGGCCTGAGTCCGGGGCGGCGTCCGGCAGGATCAACGGCATGAGCGATGTGACGAAGGCGCCGAAGGACACACTCGCGGGCCCCGCGCGGGACTGGCGGGGGCTCGGCGGCAACCCGGTGGCCCCGGACGACGTCCTGATCCGGCTCCTCGACGTCTGGCCTCAGCTCCTCTACCGCAGGGACCTGCCGGTGGCCGTCATCGAAGCGGCCATCGGCCACACTTCCTGGAAGATGCGGGCCGGTCTCGCCGAGACCCGGCCGGATCTCACCCGCGAGCAGTGGAGCCGGCTGGCCCTGGCCGACGCGGGCGACGCGGGCGGTACGGGGGACACGCAGCGGGCGCTGATCGTCGAGCTCGTCGCGGACGCCCGCGCCCCGCTCACCCCCGACTGCCTCGCCGCCCTGGCCGCCGACCCGTCCCCGCTCGTACGGGTCGAGGCCGTCCGTCTGCCCGGCCTGACCGCGCCCCAGCTGCGGGCCCTCGCCGCCGACCCTGACACGCAGGTGCGGGCCGCCGCCTGCGCCCCCGCCTGGCCGCACCTGGAACAGGCCGTGCGCGAGACGCTGCTCGCCGACTCCGACGCACAGGTCCGCACGGCCGCGCTCCTCCGGCACCACCAGGACGTGCCGCTCGACGCCGACAGGTGCGCCGTCCTCGAAGCGCTCGGCGCGTCGCGCGAGCGGATCCTGGAGACCTGCCGTCTCGCACCCGCCTGGGCCGCCGAACTGGCCCGCGACGGCGACGAGCCCACCCGCACCTCGCTCGCCCTCAACTCCCTGCTCGCCCCGGCCGCACTCGCCCTCCTCCTCACGGACGACGACGAGTCCGTACGCCGCATCGTCTCCCTGCGCGCCGACCTGACAGAGGAACAGAGGGCGGGAGTCCGCCACCCGTTCCGCCCCGGGGAGTCACGCAATTGGGCTCTGCCATGGGTCGCCGAGCTCCATGACGACCCCGAGGCCATGCGCCGGCTCGCCGCCTCCAGCCACCCCTTCGTCCGCAGCAGCGTCGCCCGCGCGCCCCGCCTGCCCGCCGACGTGGTCGAGCGACTGGCGCGGGACGAGGACCCGACCGTGCGCCTGTTCCTCGCCGAGTCCTGCGACGACGCACCCGGTGACATGCTCCTGGAGGTGTGGCACTGGTGGGACGGCAGCCTCAGTTTCCCCGGCCGCCCGCGCACCCACCCCAACTTCCCGCGCGCGGGCCTGCTGCGCTTCGCCGCCGACCCGAACCCGCGGCTGCGGCGGCTCGCGCTCGACGACCCCGAGTCGACTCCCGAACTGGTCGAGACGCTCGCCCGCGACGAGTCGGCGGAGGTGCGGGGGGACGCGGCGCGGGACCCCCGGATCTCGCCCGGGACTGCCGTACGGCTCCTGGACGACCCGGACGACGGCGTACGGCTCCGGGCGCGCCGGTCCGCCCCGCTGCCGCTCGACGTGCTGATGCGGCTGCTCACCGACCCGAAGACCGCCAACGACGCCTCGTGCAACCCCGCCCTGCCCCTCCCGGTCATGCGCCGCATGATCGAGCTCATGGAACAGGAGAAGGAGCAGCGGAAGGCGACGAGGGCGGCGAAGGCGTCCGCGCCCCCTCGCCCCTAGCGGCACCTCGGCGTGGTCCACTCCAGCCGCGTCCGGGTCCGCGGGTCCGCCACATGCTCCAGGGCCGACAGGGCCGTCTCGCGGGCCGGGCCCTCCGGGTCGGTGTCGGCGAGGAGACGGGCCAGGGCGTCGACGGCGCGCGGGTCCTGGCGGATGGCCAGGCCCCGGGCGGCCTCGGCGGCGGTTTCCGGGTCCGGGTCGGTGAGCCGGGCGGCCAGGGCCTCCCGTACGGCCGGGGTGTCGTCGGGGAGTTCGGCGAGCGCGAGGGTCGCCCAGTCGCGCACCCGCGGGTCCGGGTCGCGGCTCAGGGCGGCGATCCGCCCGGCGGCCTCCGGGTGCCCGGCCGGGACGATCCCGGCGAGGGCCGCCGCCACCTCCCGCCGTACCTCGGCGTCGGGATGCGCGGCGAGACCGAGCAGTTCGGGTACGGCGCTGCCGTCGCCGCACCGCCCGAGCGCCACGGCCACGGACCTCGCGGGCTCCCGGGCGTCGCCGGCCGTGGCTTCCGCCTCCGCCTTCGCTTCCGCTTCCGCCTCCGCCAGCCGCCTCAACACCGGCACCGCCCCCGCCGCGTACCCCGGCAGGGCCGCCAGGACCAGGGCGCCGAGCGCGCGCCGCAGCGGGTCCGGGCCGGCGCACCAGGCCGTCGCCGTGACGAAGACCGTCTCGGCCGCGCCGGCGGCCAGCGCGTCGACCGCCGTCGTCCAGTCGTCCTGCCCGGGGTCGCCGCAGCGCAGCGCCCGCTCGGCCAGTTCCTCCGGCGCGCCGGTGTGCCGAGCGCGCCCTCAAGCAGGGTGGCGATGGCCGCGTGCGAGGTCTGGCGTTCGTCGCCGCGGCTCGGGGCGCCGTCCTCGCGGAGGAGCTCCACCACCACGGTGACGCCGCCGTCCTCGGGGACCCGCCGCACCACCGCCTCGTACGTGTCCGCGGCCCCGCCGCTCTCGACCAGGCCGCGCCGCAGCACCGCCGCCATGTCGGCGCCGATCCACCGCCGCGCCTCGTCGAGGGCCTCGTCGAGGGCTTCGCGCCGACGGCCCGCACCGTGGTCGAGCAGGGCGCGGACGAGGGAGACCGAGCCGCGCCGGGCGGCGGCGACGAGCGGCGGGAGCCCGTCGGGGTCGGGCCGGTCGGGTGCGGCGCCCGCCGCGAGGAGCGCCCGCGCGACTTCGGTGTGCCCGAGCCGAACGGCCCAGGCGAGGGCGGTGAAGCCGTAGCCCTCCTCCTGATCCGGCTCGGCGCCCGCCGCGAGCAGGGCGCGGACGACCTCGGTGTGCCCGCCGCAGGCCGCCCCGCACAGCGGCAGGTCCCCGTCGTCGGCTCCGCTCGCCCGCCCCGGGTCGGCCCCGGCGGCGAGCAGCAGACGGACGGCGCCGGGCCGGTTCGTGACGGCCGCCCGGTACAGCGGCGTCTCCCCGTCGGCGTCGCGGGCCTCCGGGTCGGCGCCCGCGCGCAGCGCCCGTACCACCGCGTCGTCCCCGGCCTCCCCGGTCTCTTCCCCGGACTCGTCCCACAACGTGTCGAACAGCGTGCTCATGCGCCCGACCCTCACCCGGGACACCCGAACGGCGCAAATGAATACGATCTCACCGCCTGCTACGGCGCACAGTCCAGGACCGTCCCGCACACCCCGCACCGCGCCTTCACCCGCCGCGTCCCCGCGACCCGCAGCCGCTGCCCGCACACCGGGCAGGGGAACACACCGTCCGCGCCATGGGTACGGGCCCGCCGCCGCGCGGCCCAGCCCGCACCCGCCAGCGGCGGGCGGCGCCAGTCCCGGGCGGCCTCGTCCCGGCCCCGTACCCACGCCTCGTACGCCACGGCGCTGGTGAACCACGGCGACGGGTCCTCGCCGAACAGCGCGGCCCGCTTGGCGAGCACATAGCCGAACTCCTCCGGGGTCAGATAGCCCAGCTTCTGACTGGACATCCCGTCCTGCCGGAAGGCGTCGAGGAGCAGCCAGCCCGCGCCGAGGTAGGTGGTCACGACGTCCGTCAGGATCTCGTTCCCGGCGACCGTGGGCCGTTCGAGTCCGAGCCGGTGCAGCAGCACATGGGTGATCTCGTGGGCGAGCGCGGCGCCGATGTCGCGCTGGTGGGCGGGGCGCGCGAAGCGCTCGTTGAGCTCGACGAAGTACTCGGGGCCGGCTCCCAGTTCGACGCTCGCCGCGTGCTCCATCGCCCGGAAGCTCACCACCATCCGCGCCTCGGGCAGCCCCAGGTGCCGGACCAGGGCGCGGGCCACCCGCTGGGCGCCCAGATGGAGCCCGTCGGTGGCGTCCATGAGGACGTCGGAGGCCGGGATGCTGACGTCGTAGCGGCGTACGCCGTCCGGGGAGAGTCGCCGGTAGAGCGCAGTGATCGCCGAGCGCACCGTGTCGAGGTGCGGGAACCCGTGCACGACGGGGGAGACTTCGTCGCTGTGCGGCATCCCGGTTCACCCCCTGCGCTCCAGGGTACGGCGGCGCGCCCCCGGCGCCCCCACGCCGCCCCGGGGCCGTTCCCTGACCCGGTCCGGGCCGTTCCCTGCCCTGCCCCAGGCCGTCCCCCGGCTGGCCGAAAAGGGCTTCTTGTGACGCCTGTTGGCCGATGTCCATAATCCGGACCAGGTCTTGACGGGCTCATGCCATCAAGATCAACCCCCCACGAAAGAAGGCAGTCGCATGCAGCACATGCAGCACATGCAGAAGAAGAACAGACTGGTCCGCGCGTTGCAGAAGCTCGCCGCGGCCGGTGCCGTCGTCCTCGCCGCCGTCAGCCTTCAGCCCGCCGGCACCGCCTCCGCCGCGCCCGCCCCGGTCGTCGGCGGCACCCGCGCCGTCCAGGGCGAGTTCCCCTGGATGGTCAGGCTCTCCATGGGCTGCGGCGGCTCCCTGATCAGCCCCCAGGTGGTCCTCACCGCCGCCCACTGCGTCTCCGGCTCCGGCAACAACACGAGCATCACCGCCACCGCCGGCGTCGTCGACCTCCGCTCGTCGAGCGCCATCAAGGTCCGCTCGACCAAGGTCTACCAGGCCCCCGGCTACAACGGGCAGGGCAAGGACTGGGCCCTCATCAAGCTCGCCTCGCCCATCAACGGACTCGCCAACCTGAAGATCGCCGACACCACCGCCTACAACAACGGCACCTTCACCGTGGCCGGCTGGGGCGCCACCCGCGAGGGCGGCGCGCAGCAGCGCTACCTGCGCAAGGCGACCGTCCCCTTCGTCTCGGACGCCGACTGCCAGTCCGCCTACGGCAGCTCCCTCGTGCCCGGTGAGGAGATCTGCGCCGGCTACAACGAGGGCGGCGTCGACACCTGCCAGGGCGACTCCGGCGGCCCGATGTTCCGCAAGGACGACAACGACGCCTGGGTCCAGGTCGGCATCGTGAGCTGGGGCGAGGGCTGCGCCCGGCCCGGCTACCCCGGCGTCTACACCGAGGTGTCCACCTTCGCCTCGGCGATCAAGTCCGCCGCGGCCGCTCTTTAAGAGCTCGGTTCACCTCCGGGGCGCTTCAGCGTGTGTCGACGGTCGACCGTGCTCGCCTGCTCGTTCCTCGCAGCCTCCGCGCGCTCTCCCTTTCGACACCCGCGCGCCCCTTCGGCTCACTCGCTACACGCCCCCGGGGCGGACCGATCCGGACGGTCCGCCCCGGGGGCAGGCGTACCGTGCCGGGCGGCTGGAGTCGCACCGTTCCGGATACCGAACACCCGCCCGCCATCCTCACCGGATCCGGATAGGGTCCCTGGTCATGAGCGAGATCGACGAGTCCGTCCGGACCGAGCTGACCCGGCTGCGCGAGAGCATCGACAACATCGACGCGGCGGTGGTCCACATGCTCGCCGAGCGCTTCAAGTGCACCCAGCAGGTCGGCGTCCTCAAGGCCGAGCACAACCTGCCGCCCGCCGACCCGGCCCGCGAGGCCCGCCAGATCGCCCGGCTGCGGCAACTCGCCGAGAACGCGAAACTGGACCCGGCGTTCGCGGAGAAGCTGTTGAATTTCATCATCGCGGAGGTCATCCGGCACCACGAGACGATCGCCGACGAAGCACGCTGAACCACGAAGCAGGCTGACCGACGAAGCACGCCGGCCGACCAGTCACCCGGCCGACAGACACAGCGCGCCGCCGGCACAGGGCGCCGAGGAACGGGGCACAGCACATGGCACGCGTCACCGTATTCACCCTGGGCGGCACCATCTCCGCGCGGGGCGGTGACGCGGCCCGGATGACCGGGGCCGAGGTGCTCGCCGAGCTCGGCGTCGTACCCGAGGACGTCGACGTCGAGCTGCGGGACTTCCGGCGGGTCCCCAGCTCCTCCCTCTCCTTCGAGGACCTGGCCGCCCTCGCCGACGAGGTCGCCGCGGCCGTCGCCGCCGGCTCCGGCGTGGTCGTCGTCCAGGGCACCGACACCCTGGAGGAGACCGCCTTCCTCCTCGACCTGCTGTGCACCACCGATCAGCCGATCGCCGTCACCGGCGCCATGCGCCGCCCCGACCAGCCCGGCGCCGACGGCCCCGCCAACCTGGCCTCCGCCCTCGCCGTCGCCGCCGACCCCGGCTGCCGCGGCCTCGGCGTGCTCGTGGTCCTCGCCGACGAGATCCACGCCGCCCGCTTCGCACACAAGGCCCACACCACCTCCGTCGCCACCTTCGCCTCGCCCGGCGCGGGCCCGCTCGGCGCCGTCGTCGAGGGCGAGCCGCGGATCCTGCTCCGCCCCGTCGTGCCCGCCCGCGCCTGCCCGCTGCGCCTCGACCCCGCCGTACGGGTGGCCCTGCTGACCCTCTCCCTCGGCGACCGCGGCGAACTCCTGGACGGGCTCGCGGACCGGTACGACGGCCTGGTCGTCGCCGCCTTCGGCGCCGGGCACGTCCCCACGTGGCTCGTCGAACCCCTCGCCGCGCTCGCCGAGCGCATCCCGGTCGTCCTCGCCTCCCGCACCGGCGCCGGCGCGACCCTCTCCCACACCTACCGCGGCCCCGGCTCCGAGTACGACCTGCTGCACCGCGGCCTGATCCCGGCCGGACCGCTCACCCCCGTCAAGGCCCGGCTGCTCCTGCACACCCTGCTCTCCAGCGGCGCCAAGGGCCCGGCCGGCTACGACCGCCCCCGGATCTCCGCCGTCTTCGCCCACCTGGACGGGGCGGGCCTGGCCTGAGGCCCTCCCGCACGGAGTTCCCTCACCGCACGGAGTTACTCTCCCGTGGGAACTCCTGAGCTCTCGGTGAACCCCCCTCCCCCGGAGGATCACCTTCGGGCAGCATGACCCCCATGTCCGTACTGACGCGCGACGAAGCGCAGACCCGTGCCCAGCTCCTCGACGTCCAGCACTACACGGTGGACCTCGACCTCACCACCGGCGACGAGACCTTCGAGTCCACCAGCCTCATCCGGTTCACCGCCCGCGCCGCCGGGGACACCTTCGTCGAGCTCAAGCCGGACACGCTCCACTCCGCCGTCCTCGACGGCACGCCGCTCGACCCCGCCGCCCTCGACGGCAACCGCCTCCCGCTCACCCTCACCGAGGGCGAGCACACCCTCGGCATCCGCACCACCATGCGCTACTCGCACACCGGCGAGGGCATGCACCGCTTCACCGACCCCACCGACGGCGAGGCGTACGTCTACACCCAGCTGTTCATGGAGGACGTGCAGCGCGTCTTCGCCGCCTTCGACCAGCCCGACCTCAAGGCCGTCTTCGACGTCTCCGTCACCGCCCCGGAGGGCTGGACGGTGCTGTCCAACGGCATCACCGAGCAGCAGCCGGACGGCCGCTGGACGGCCGCCACCACCCCGCTCATCTCCACCTATCTGGTCTGCGTCGCCGCCGGCCCCTGGCACTCGGTGCGCACCGAGCACGCCGGCCTGCCCTTCGGCATCCACTGCCGCCGCTCGCTCGCGCCCCACCTGGACGCCGACGCCGACGAGATCCTCGACATCACCAGGGCCTGCTTCGACCGCTACCACGAGAAGTTCGCCGAGCCGTACCCTTTCGACTCGTACGACCAGGCCTTCGTCCCCGAGTTCAACGCGGGCGCCATGGAGAACCCCGGCCTCGTCACCTTCCGCGACGAGTTCGTGTTCCGCTCCGCCGTCACCGACACCGAGCGGATGCACCGCGCCATGGTCATCGCCCACGAGATGGCGCACATGTGGTTCGGCGACCTCGTCACCCTGCGCTGGTGGGACGACATCTGGCTGAACGAGTCCTTCGCCGAGTACATGGGCTACCAGACCGTCAACGAGGCCTGCTCCGACCGCTTCGCCGACACCTGGATCGACTTCGGCGTCACCCGCAAGGCCTGGGGTTACGAGGCCGACCAGCGGCCCTCCACCCACCCCGTCGCCCCGGCCGCGGACGCCGTCCCCGACACCGCGTCGGCGCTGCTCAACTTCGACGGCATCTCCTACGCCAAGGGCGCCTCGGCGCTGCGCCAGCTCGTCGCCTGGCTCGGCGAGAAGGACTTCCTCGCCGGCATCAACATCCACTTCAAGCGGCACAAGTTCGGCAACGCGACCCTCGCCGACTTCGTCGACAACCTCGCCGCCGCCACCGACCGCGACGTGCACGCCTGGGCCGAGCAGTGGCTGGGCACCACCGGCGTCGACGTCCTCACCCCGCGCCTGGAGGGCGAGGGCAACCGGTGGCGGCTCACCGTCGACCGGGCCGGCAGCCGCCCGCACCGTCTGACCGTGGGCGTCTACGACCGCGACGCCGCCGGTGACCTCCTCCTGCGCGAGCGCGCCTGGGTCGACGTCCCGCAGGAGGCCCCGCTCGACCTCGACGGCCCGCGCCCCGCGCTCGTCGTCCTCAACGACGGCGACCTCACCTACACCAAGATGCGCTTCGACGAGGTGTCGCAGGAGACCGCGCTGCGCGGCCTCTCCCGCATCCCCGACCCGCTCAGCCGCGCGGTCGTCTGGAACGCGCTGCGCGACATGGTCCGCGACGGCGTCCTCGCCCCGGCCGAGTACCTCCAGGTCGCCCTCGCGCACCTCCCCGAGGAGACCGAACTCGCCGTCGTGCAGGGCGTGCTGGGCTTCGCCCGTACGCAGATCGCCGACCGTTACGTCTCCGCCGCCGACCGCCCGGCCGCGCTCGCCACGCTCGGCGAGATCACCCGCGCCCTGCTGCGGCGCACCGAGGACGGCGAGGCGCCCGGCCTGCGCCTGACCGCCGTCCGTACGTGCGTCGACAGCGCCACCACGCCCGACAAGATCGCCTCCTGGCTCGACGAGGGCACCGTCCACGGCGGCCCCGAGCTCGACCCGGAGCTGCGCTGGCGGATCCTCGCCCGGCTCGCCGTCCTCGGCGCGACCGACGAGGCCGCGATCGCCGCGGAGCTGGAGCGGGACCCCAGCGCCACCGGGCAGGAGGGCGCGGCCCGTTGCCGCGCGGCGCTGCCGACGGCCGAGGCGAAGGCCGCCGCGTGGTCGGCCATGTTCGACTCCGACGAGCTGTCGAACTACCTGTTCACCGCCACCGCCGAGGGCTTCTGGAAGCCCGAGCAGGCCGAGCTGACGCAGGACTACGTGGCCCGCTTCTACCCGGCCGCCATCGCCATGGCCGCGCGCCGCGGCCCGGCGATGGCGGAGGCCGCCGGCCGCCGCGCCTTCCCGGCCTTCGCGGTCGACCCGGAGTCCCTCGCCCTCGGCGAGCACCACCTCGCCGACGACACGATGATCCCGGCCCTCCGCCGCCAGCTGGTCGACCAACTGGACGACCTGGCGCGAGCCCTGCGGGCGCGCGGCTGAGACGCACGGGCCGGGGGCGGGCGCCCGTCGTACGGCCTCGGGCTGCCGCCCGCGGTCGGCGACGCCGGCGCCCGCCGCCGGGCGGCAGCCGCGCGCCGCGTCCGCCGCTCGGCACCGCGTCCGCCACTCGGCGCCGCGCCCGGCGCCGGGCGGCAGGGCCCGGGACCCGAGTGGGGCCCCGTCCACCCCCGTGTCCCTCGTTCGGGTCACGCCGGCCCGCTCGCCGGACAAACCCCGACAACGCCCGGCACCCTGTCGTCCATGCGTGCCGCACCCCTTGCCGGTGGGTCCCACGGGCCCGATGCTCTGCGTCCACTTGTCGACGTCGTGCTCGGTGCGCTCAGGGACGGGGCCGGCGAGCGGGGCGGGCCGCTGCCCGGTGGTGGGCCGGAGACGGTGGCGCGCCGGGTGCGGGAGGCGGTCGGGGTGGCGCTGCCGGAGGACGGTACAGGGGCCGACGAGGCGCTGCGGACGCTTGTCCGGACGCTCGCGGCCGGGGCCGCGGACCCCGCGGAACCCCTGTGCGCAGGCCATCTGCACACCCCGCCGCTCGCGCTCGCCGCGGCCGCGGACCTGGCCGCCTCCGCGCTGAACCCGTCCATGGACTCGTGGGACCAGGCCCCGGCGGCCTCCGCGCTGGAGGCGCTGGTCACGGCCGCGCTCGCGGCCGAGGTGTATCCGGATGCCCCGCACAGCCGCGACGCACTCGTCACCACCGGCGGCACCGAGTCCAACCACCTCGCCCTCCTCCTCGCCCGTGAGCGGGACGGCGCCGTCCAGACCGTCGTCGGCGCCAACGCCCATCACTCCTTCCACCGCGCCGCCTGGCTCCTCGGACTGCCCGAACCCCTCGTCGTGCCCGCGCCGCGCGGGACCATCGACCCCGAAGCCCTTGCCGACGCGCTGGCCACCGCCCACCGCCCCCTCGTCGTCGCCACCGCCGGCACCACCGACGCCGGGCTCATCGACCCGCTCCCGCGGATCGCCGAGCGCTGCGCCGCGCACGGCGCCGCACTGCACGTCGACGCCGCCTACGGCGGCCCCGTCCTGTTCAGCGCCGCCCACCGCCCCCTCCTCGCCGGCCTCGACCGGGCCCGTACCGTCACCGTCGACCTGCACAAACTGGGCTGGCAGCCGGCCGCCGCCGGGCTGCTCGCCGTACGGGACGCCGCCGACCTCGCCGTACTCGCGCACACCGCGGACTATCTGAACGCCGACGACGACACCGGTGCCGGTCTGCCCGACCTCCTCGGCCGGTCGTTGCGCACCACCCGCCGCCCCGACGTCCTGAAGACCGCCGTGACCCTGCGCGCCCTCGGCCGCAGCGGACTCGGCGGGCTCGTCGACGCGTGCATGGAGCTCGCCGCGCACCTCGCCGACCTGGTCGAGAAGGAGCCGCGCCTGGAGCTGTACGCGCGGCCCACCCTCACCACCGTGCTGTTCCGCCCGTACGGCGCCCCGGACGAGACCGTCGCCGCGATCCGCCGCGAGCTGCTCGCCCGGGGCCGCGCCGTGCTCGGCCGGGCCGTGGCCGACGGGCGGCTGTGGCTCAAGGCCACCCTGCTCAACCCCCACGCCACCCCCGACGACCTCCGACAGATCCTCACCCTCGTGGAAGGCGGCTCCGACCGATGACCGGCAGCAGCACCGGCAGCACCCCCCAGCACGCCCCCGACCGTCCGTACGACCTGGTGGGCGTCGGCATCGGCCCGTTCAACCTCTCGCTCGCCGCCCTCGCCGACGGCGTCCCCGGCGGTCTCGCCACCGCCTTCTATGAGCAGCGGCCGGACTTCCGGTGGCACCCCGGGATGCTCATCGAGGGAGCCACCCTCCAAGTCCCGTTCCTGGCCGACCTGGTGAGCCTCGCCGACCCGGCCAGCCCGTGGTCCTTCCTCAACTACCTGAAGAGCCGCGAGCGGCTCTTCCCCTTCTACTTCGCCGAGACCTTCCACATCCAGCGCGCCGAGTACGACGCGTACTGCCGCTGGGCCGCCGGCCTGGTGCCCGGGCTGCACTTCGGCCACCAGGTCGACTCGGTCCGGTGGAACCCCGAACGGCGCCTGTTCGAGGTCGACTTCACCCAGCTCGACACCGACGGCGAGGCCGAGGCGCTCGGCCGCTCGTACACCCGCAACCTCGTCCTCGGCGTCGGCACCGAGCCGTACGTCCCCGAGCCGCTGCGCCCGCTCGCCGACGCGCCCGGCGTGCCGGTGATCCACTCCGCGGACTACCTGGACCACCGCGAGGCGCTGCTCGCCGCCCGGCACGTCACCGTGATCGGCTCCGGCCAGTCCGGCGCGGAGATCTTCCTCGACCTGCTGCGGGCCCGGCCCGCCGGGGCGGAGAAGCTGCACTGGCTGGCCCGCACCGAGGCGTTCCGGCCGATGGAGTACTCCAAGCTGGGCCTGGAGCACTTCACCCCGGACTACACCCGCTACTTCCATGCCCTGCCCGAGCAGGTGAGGAACGAACTCCTGCCCCGGCAGGCGCAGTTGCACAAGGCCATCGACGCCGAGACCATCTCCGCCATCCACGGCGAGCTGTACCGCCGCACCCTGCACGGCGGCTGGCCGGACGCCGTGCTCACCCCCGGCGTCCGGGTCCGCACCGCCGGGCGGGTCGCCACCACGCAGGTGGAGCTGCACCTGGAGCATCTGCAGCAGGGCACCCGCTCGCGCCTGGTCACCGATGCCGTGGTCCTGGCCACCGGGTACAAGGAGCGCCCGGTCGACCGGATCCTCGCCGGCCTCGACCCGTATCTGCGGCACGACGCGGCGGGCCGGCCCCGGATCGAGACCGACTACCGCCTCGTCCTCGACGAGTCCGTCACCGGCTCCGTGTACGTGCAGAACGCCGAGCGGCACACCCACGGCGTCGGCGCCCCGGACCTGGGCCTCGCGGCCTGGCGCAGCGCGGTCATCCTCAACTCGGTGACGGGCAAGGAGCCCTACCCGCTGCCGCGCCGCACCGCGTTCACCAGCTTCGGCCTGGACGCGCGAGAGGCGCCGAGCGTTCCGGCCCAGGACCGGAAGCTGACGCCTCTCGTACAGCAGTGACAGCCGGGAGGTGAGGTGACTAGAACACCGGGACGCCGTCGCGGGTCAGCTTCCAGTCGACCGACGCGAACTGAGCCGGGTCGACCGTCCCCTTCGCCTTCACCCACTGGATGATCGTGTTGCGGATCTCGTCCGAGTTGGCCCACAGCTGCGGCGCGGCGGCGACGTGCGGGAACGCGCCGCCGCCGTTCGCCCGGTAGTTGTTGACGGCGAGCACGAACCGCGCCGCCGGATCGATCGGCGCACCCTCGAAGGACAGGTTCACGATCCGGGAGCCGGCCGGCTTCGCGATGTCGATCTCGTACGTCAGACCCGACAGCACGTCGTAGTTGTAGTCCGGGGTGGCGTTCGCGTTCGTCAGCTTCGCCGTGTCCACCGGCGCACCCGCCGCGGTCTGCACGTAGTACCGCGCCGAGTACTCCAGATAGTCCTTCAGCTGAGCGCCCGTCATCAGGCGGGCCTCCAGAGTGTTCTCGAAGACGTAGAGACCGGCCGCGTCCCGGATGGTCACCTGTCCGGCCGGGATCACCGCCGTACGGGAGAAGCAGGAGGCCTGCGAGACCACCGGCAGGTTCGCGTACTGACCGCCCGCGAGAGCCGCCTTCACCGTCTCGGCCTGGACGACGTTGATCAGGTCGATGATCGGCTCGTCCTTCCACGGCGCGTCGGTCGTGGTCATGGTGGCGGTGCAGGTGCCGATGACCTGGTTGACGTAGGCCACGACCTTCTTGTGTTCGTCGGAGAGCAGGGCCGTGATCTCCGGGTCCTCGGCCGCCGTGTTGGAGTTGAGGACCTGGGCGCCGACCTTCTCGACGGTCCAGCGGCCCTTCTCCCACACCAGGTCGAAGTCGAAGAGGGTGAGGCGCTGGCCCCACTTCAGCGGCTCGGAGAGGACGACCTGCTTGCCGGTCTCCTTGTTGGCGACCCGGTACTCGGGGATCTCGGTGTGCGCGTGGCCGACCAGGATCGCGTCGATGCCGGGGACCTGCTCGGCGACCAGAGCGGCCGCGTTCTCGATGTACGGGAGCTGGTCGCCGTACGAGGAGGTGCCGCTGGAGCCCGAGTGGGCGGAGACGATCACCACGTCGGCACCCATGGAGCGCAGCTTGGGCACCCACTTCGCGGCCTGCTCCTCAAGACCGGGGAAGACCATCTTGCCGGTGACGTTGGCCTTGTCCCAGATGGCGATGCCGGGGTTGGTGAGGCCGAGCACGGCCACCTTCACGTCGCGGCCGTGCGGGGTGCACAGCGTGTGCATGCTGTACGGGGGGAAGGCCGGGCGCAGCGTCTTCGCGTCGAGCGCGTTGGCGCCGAGCAGCGGGAAGTCGCACTGGTCCTGGAACTTGCGGAGGACCGGGATGCCGTAGTTGAACTCGTGGTTGCCGAGCGCGGCGGCGTCGTAGCCGATGGCGTTCATGGCCTGGGCCATCGGGTGGACCGGGCCGCCGGCCTTCGTGATCGGGTCGACCTTGGCGTAGTAGTAGGACAGCTGGGTGCCCTGGATGGTGTCACCGGCGTCGATGAGCAGGGTGTTGCGGCGGCCCTTGGCCTCGCGCACCTGGGTCACCAGGGTGGAGATCTTGGCGAGGCCGACGTCGTTGTGGGCCTTGTCGTCGAACTCCTTGTCGGTGAAGTAGTCCCAGTTGAAGACGTTTCCGTGCAGGTCGGTGGTACCCATCACGGTGAACGAGTACCGCTTGGCCGGCCGGGGGCGGGCTTCGTGGGCCTCGGCGGGGGCGGCGGCCCCGGCGGTGAGGGCGATTCCGGCTCCGACGGCGGCAGAGCTCTCCAAGAAGGCCCGGCGGTTCAGCGGCATGTGTGTCTCCCCATTGATCAAGCGCCCCCCAAGGGCGCACAACGCGCGTAGATTCTGGCTCAGACCGCACCGTCGCAACAGGCCTTTCGGGTTACGGAGTGGGAAAGTGTTCGGTATGACACAGCAGCCGCCGGCCCCCGGAGACCACCCGACCCCCGAGGCGCCCCAGGTGACCGTCCGCGGTGAGGGCCGTCTGGAGGTGGAGCCGGAGCTCGCCCGGATCGTTGTGTCGGTACGGGCCGGGGGCACCGACCGGGCCTCGGTGCTCGCCTCCCTGACGGACCGTAACGCCGAGGCCATCGCCCTGCTCAAGTCGTACGGCGAGGCCGTCACCGCCCTGGAGACCGGCGCCCTGTCCGTCACCCCGGAGCAGGCCCGGCGCGGGCGCGGCGAGAAGGTGCGCGGCTACCGGGGCTGGGTGCGCCTGTCGGCCGAGCTCACCGACTTCACCGCGCTCGGCGAGCTGACCACCCGCCTCGCCGACCTGGAGTGGACCCGGGTCGACGGGCCGTGGTGGGCGCTGCGCCCGGACTCCCCGGCGTACGCGGAGGCGCGCCGGCAGGCGGTACGGGAGGCGGTGCGGCGGGGCAGGGAGTACGCGGAGGCGCTCGGCGCCTCGCTCGTGGCGCTGCTCGAACTCTCGGACACCGGGCTCGCCGGGGCCGCGGTGCCGGGGCGCCCGGGCGGCGGCGGGATGCGGATGGCCTTCGCGGCGGAATCGGTGGACCAGCCCGCGCCGCTGGACCTGGAACCGCAGCGGCAGACCGTGGTCGCGGAGGTTGCCGCGCGCTTCGTGATGAGCCCTCCGGCGCTCTGAGAAGGGCCGGAATTCCGCTCATCGGAGCAGACCCGCGCGCAAATTCAAGTCTTGTCAACAACCTTTCACGGAAAGGTTGTTGGGTCGTCATGCGCGGCCGCTTCGCTACCCGCTGGTAAGCCCTACTCTCGCCTTATGCGCCGAGCAAAAATCGTTTGTACCCTTGGGCCCGCCACCGAAACATACGACCAGATCAAGGCGTTGATCGAGGCCGGAATGGATGTGGCCCGCCTCAACCTCAGCCACGGCGAACACGCCGAGCACGAGGAGCGCTACCGGCACGTCCGCAAGGCGGCGAGCGAGGCCGGTCGCAGCGTCGGTGTCCTCGCCGACCTTCAAGGCCCGAAGATCCGTCTCGGCCGATTCCGTGAAGGACCCGTACTCCTTGAACGCGGCGACGAGTTCACCATCACCGTGGAGCCGATGGAAGGTGACCAGTACGGCTGCGGCACCACCCACTCCGGCCTCGCGGACGACGTCACCACCGGTGAGCGCATCCTCGTCGACGACGGCCGGGTGACCCTGGAGGTCACCGCCGTCGACGGCCCGAGGGTGCGCACCCGGGTCGTCGAGGGCGGCATGATCTCCGACAACAAGGGGCTCAACCTGCCCGGGGTCGCCGTCTCCGTGCCCGCCCTGTCCGAGAAGGACGTCGAGGACCTGCGCTGGGCCCTGCGCACCGGGGCCGACGTCATCGCCCTCTCCTTCGTCCGCAGCGGCCGGGACGTCGAGGACGTGCACCGGGTCATGGCGGAGGAGGGCCGCCGGATCCCCGTCATCGCCAAGATCGAGAAGCCGCAGGCCGTCGAGAACATCGCCGACATCGTGGCCGCCTTCGACGGCATCATGGTCGCCCGTGGCGACCTGGGCGTCGAAATGCCCCTGGAACAGGTGCCGATTGTGCAGAAGCGGGCCGTCAAGCTCGCCAAGCGGAACGCCAAGCCGGTCATCGTCGCCACCCAGATGCTCGACTCGATGATCGACAACTCCCGCCCCACCCGCGCCGAGGCCTCCGACGTCGCCAACGCGATCATCGACGGCACCGACGCCGTGATGCTCTCCGGCGAGACCAGCGTCGGCAAGTACCCCATCGAGACCGTGCGCACCATGAGCCGGATCGTCGAGGCGGCCGAGGAGGACATCCTCGCCCAGGGCCTGCCGCCGCTGACCGAGAGCAACAAGCCCCGCACCCAGGGCGGCGCGGTGGCCCGGGCCGCCGCCGAGGTCGGCGACTTCCTCGGGGCGAGGTTCCTGGTCGCTTTCACCCAGTCCGGCGACACCGTCAAGCGCCTGTCGCGCTACCGCTCGCCGATCCCGCTGCTCGCGTTCACACCGGACCCGGCGACCCGCGCCCAGCTCAACCTGACCTGGGGCGTCGAGTCCTTCCTCGGTCCGCACGTCGACTCCACCGACGCCATGGTCGCCCAGGTCGACGAGGAGCTGCTGCGGATCGGGCGCTGCCGGAAGGGGGACATCGTGGTCATCACGGCCGGCTCGCCGCCCGGCGTCCCCGGCTCGACCAACATGGTCCGGGTCCACCACATCGGGGATCCGGTCGGGAACTGATCACCGGACCGGTGGATCCCGGACCGGCCGTCCCCCGGAAGCCGCAGCCGGGGCGTGACCTTGGAAAACTGGTTAATGTACCCCGGGTGGGATTCGAACCCACGCTGGATGGTGTTTGAGACCATTGCCTCTACCGCTGGGCTACCGGGGCTTCCTTCGAAACAAAGGGCGGCGGTCACCCGCCGTGCCCCTACCTTACAGGAGGTGGGTAGGCTCATGGGGAGCTGTATCCGCCTCGCTTCCGCAGGGAACGAGGCCTTGAACGAGGAGCCCGCGTGACCGCCCCCGAGTCGCCCCAGCCCGCCGCCGACGACGACGCCACCGCGCCCGCGTCGCACGTCCCGCCGCTGACGACCCGCGTCGTCATCGCCGAGGACGAGGCCCTCATCCGTCTCGACCTCAAGGAGATGCTGGAGGAGGAGGGGTACACCGTCGTCGGCGAGGCCGGCGACGGGGCCCGGGCCGTCGAGCTGGCCCGCGAGCACCGCCCCGACCTCGTCATCCTCGACGTGAAGATGCCGGTCCTCGACGGCATCTCGGCCGCCGAGAAGATCGCGGGCGAGTCCATCGCCCCGGTCCTCATGCTCACCGCCTTCTCCCAGCGCGAACTCGTCGAGCGCGCCCGGGACGCCGGCGCCATGGCGTACCTGGTGAAGCCGTTCAGCAAGAGCGACGTCGTGCCGGCCATCGAGATGGCCGTCTCCCGCTTCGCCGAGCTGCGCGCCCTGGAGAAGGAGGTCGCCGACCTCTCCCAGCGCCTGGAGACCCGCAAGCTCGTCGACCGCGCCAAGTCGGTCCTGCAGACGCAGTACGGGCTGACCGAGCCCGCCGCGTTCCGCTGGATCCAGAAGACCTCCATGGACCGCCGCATGTCGATGCAGCAGGTCGCCGAGGCGGTCATCGAGGACGCGGAGGAGAAGAAGGCGGCGAAGGCCAAGGAGCAGTAGGCCACGGGCTGCCGGCGCCCCGCCCCGTACGTACGCCGCACGCCGCACGCCGTACGCAAGAAGAAGGCCCGCCCCACATCGTCGTGGGGCGGGCCTTCTGTCCTTGGTGGGTGCTAGTCCTCGCCGAGGTACGTCTTGCGCACGTCGTCGTTCACGAGCAGCTCCTGGCCGGTGCCGGACAGCTTGATGGTGCCGACCTCCAGCACGTACGCCTGGTCCGCGAGCGAGAGCGCGGCCTGCGCGTTCTGCTCGATGAGCAGGATCGTCATGCCCTCGGACTTCAGCGTCGCGATGGTCTCCATGATCTTCTGCATCATGATCGGGGAGAGACCCATCGAGGGCTCGTCCAGCATCAGCAGCTTGGGCTGGGACATCAGCGCCCGGCCCATCGCCAGCATCTGCTGCTCACCGCCCGAGAGCGTGCCCGCGGCCTGCTTGCGACGCTCGCCCAGGATCGGGAAGAGGTCGTAGGCCTTCTGCACGTCCTTCTCGATGCCGTCCTTGTCCTTGCGGAGGAAGGCACCGAGCTGGAGGTTCTCGGCGATGGTGAGCCGGGGGAAGATGTGCCGGCCCTCGGGGGAGTGGGCCAGGCCCAGCGAGACCACCTTGTGGGCCGGGACGCCGTTGAGCGGCTGCCCGTCGAAGGTGATCTTGCCGGCCGTGGGCTTGAGGAGGCCCGACAGGGTGCGCAGGGTCGTGGTCTTGCCGGCGCCGTTGGTGCCGATCAGGGCGACGACCTGGCCCGCCTCGACGGAGAAGGAGATGCCCTTGACGGCCTCGATCTTGCCGTAGGCGACCCTGAGGTCCTCGACCTCCAGAAGTGCGGTCACTTGGAGTCTCCTTCGGTGGTGCTGTCCGCGCTGTCCGCGTCGGCGGCGGGAGCCGCGTCCTCGGGGGCGTCGGGTTCGGCGTCGGCCTCGGGCTCGGCCTCGGCGTCGGTGTCGTCCGCAGCGGCCTCGGGCTCGGCCTCGGCGGCCTCTTCGGCCTCGGCGGCCTCTTCGGCCTCGGCGTGAGCCTCCTCGGCGTGCGCCTCCGCGGCCTCGACCTCGGCGAGCTCCTCCGCGCCGGGCGCGTCCTCGTACGGCGTACCGAGGTACGCGGCCACGACGCGCTCGTCGCCCTGGACGACCTCGGCCGTGCCCTCGACGAGCTTCTCGCCCTGCACGAGGACGGCCACCCGGTCGCACAGCTTGAAGATGAACTTCATGTCGTGCTCGATGACGAGGACCGCGATGCCGAGGTCGCGGATCGCGAAGACCAGCTCCTCGGTGGTGCGGGTCTCGGCCTGGTTCATGCCGGCCGTCGGCTCGTCGAGCAGGAGCAGACCGGGGTCGCTGGCGAGCGCTCGGGCGATCTCCAGCTTGCGCTGCTCGCCGTACGGCAGGTTGCGCGCCAGGTGCTCCGCCTTGTTCGCCAGACCCACGAACTCCAGGAGTTCCATGGCCCGTTCACGGGAGGCGGCCTCCGCCCGCTTGAAGCCGGGGCCGCGCAGCAGCGCGGACCACAGGCCCTCCTTGGTCCGGGTGTGGCGTCCGACGAGGACGTTCTCCAGGACCGTCATGTTGGAGAAGAGACGGATGTTCTGGAAGGTACGGGCGATGCCGGCCTGGGTGACCAGGTGCGGCTTCGGCGGCAGCACCGTCCCCTTGTAGCTGACCTGGCCCTCGGTGGGCACGTACAGACCGGTCAGGCAGTTGAAGAAGGTGGTCTTGCCGGCGCCGTTGGGGCCGATCAGACCGACGATCTCGCCCTCGCGGACGGTCAGGTCGACATTGCGGACGGCGGTCAGACCGCCGAAGCGCATGGTCACGCCGCTGGCGTCGAGGACGGTGGCGCCGGTGGCCGTCGCCGTGGTGCCGGTCTCGGTGGTGGTCGTCATGGCGTTCACGCCCCTGCCTTCGCCGCACCGGCGTCCGTCTTGGCGTCGGCGTCAGCGTCCGCGTCCGCGTCCGCGGACTGACGCTGCTCCGGTACGCCGGCCTCGTCGTCGTTCTCGTGGAATTCCAGCTGCGCCCGCTTGTTGGCGATGAGGCCCTCGGGGCGGAAGCGCATCAGCAGGATCAGCGCGATGCCGAAGCCGAGCAGCTGGTAGTCCTGGAGGAAGGACAGCTTGGCCGGGATCAGGAACAGCAGCGCGGAGCCGACGATGGGACCGGAGATGGTGCCCATGCCGCCGAGGATGACCGCCGCCAGGAGGAAGGCGGAGTTCGGCGGGACGGGACCGGCGAACACGTAGTTCTCCGGGACCACCGTGGTGTTGACGTGCGCCTGCACGGTGCCCGCGAGGCCGGCCAGGGCCGCGCCGAGGGCGAAGGCGACGAGCTTCACGCGGAAGCCGTTGATGCCCATCGCGGTGGCGGCGGTCTCGTCCTCGCGGATCGCGACCCAGGCGCGGCCGATCCGGCTGTTGCCGGCGCGGGAGAAGACGACCACGACCAGCGCCATGATGAGGATCATGAGCAGGTAGTAGTTCGCGTACGCGCCGAGCGTGATGCCCAGGATCGTGTGCGGCTCGCCGAAGTTGTAGCCGAAGAACTCCAGCTGCGGGATGTTCGGGATGCCGTTCGGGCCGTTGGTGATCTGCGGGCCCGAGGTGCCGTCGAGGTTGCCCATGGCGATGCGGAAGATCTCACCGAAGCCGAGGGTCACGATGGCCAGGTAGTCACCGCGCAGCCGCAGGGTCGGGGCACCGATGACGACACCGAAGACCAGCGAGGCCGCCATGCCGGTGAGCGCCGCGGCCCAGAAGGGGAACTGGACGCCGAAGGCGGAGGAGGTGGCTCCGGAGACCAGTGCGGCGGTGTAGGCGCCGACGCCGAGGAAGGCGACGTAACCGAGGTCGAGCAGGCCGGCGAGGCCGACGACGATGTTCAGGCCGAGGGCGACGGTCGCGAAGATCAGGATGTTGACCGCGATCAGCGTGTACGTGTCGCCGCTCTGCTGGATGAACGGGAAGGCGATCGCCATGACGAGGCTGGCGGTGATCGTCACCTGGCGGTTGCGCGCGGTGATCTGCGAGAGGCGGGCGGTGAGCCCGGACTTGACCAGCGCGGTGACCGAGAAGGCGACCAGGATCAGGTACGCGATGAAGAGCTGCGGCTCCGAGTCGTCGGTGTCGATGCCGAAGGTGACCACGAAGAGGCCCAGGGCGAAGACGGCGACGATGATCAGGACCTCGGCCCAGGACGCCAGCCGCTTGGCCGGGGCGGCCTTGCGCTCCGCGCGTCCGAGCCGGATGTAGCGGTACAGGGCGTAGAAGGCGACGCCGAAGAGGGCACCGAAGAAGAGGGTGAAGAGCCAGCCCCTGCGGGGCATGTCTTCCGGCCTCTTGCGGTCGAGCGGCAGACCGAGGACGCCGATGAAGGCGATGACGACACCGGCCGCGGCGACGAAGCCACCCGGCTCCAGGTTGGCCAGTCCGCCCAGCTCGGCCGAGATGGCACCCAGCGTGTAGAGCGTGGTGGCCAGCGAGCCGAAGGCCACGAAGAAGGTGACGTTGTTGCTGCCGACGGGGTTGAGCCACCCCAGGCCGCGTATGCCGTATCCGGCGAGGGCGAAGAGCAGGGTGAGGGCCCCGCCGACGAGGGTCAGCATCTGGAGGGCGGCCGGGTACCCGTAGACCGTGAGGTTGCCGGGGAAGGCGGTGGTCCAGGTCCAGGCGAGGAACGCGGAGGCGATGGCGACGACGGAGCCGGCGATCGTGATCGCACGGGCGGCGGCCTGCGGGATCGGGATGACCGGGGTGGTCTCGGTGGAGGTGTTGGTCATGGTGCTCACGCCCTGTCCGCGACGCGTTCGCCGAGCAGGCCCTGGGGCCGCACGAGGAGGACGACGATGAGGAGGACGAAGGCCCACACGTTGGACCAGGCACCGCCGCCGAGCTGCTGCATGCCGGGGATGTCCTCGATGTAGGCGATCGAGAGGGACTCGGCGATGCCGAGGACCACGCCGCCGACCATGGCGCCGTAGATGTTGCCGATGCCGCCGAGGACGGCCGCGGTGAAGGCCTTGAGGCCGAGGATGAAGCCCATCTCGAAGTTGATCTGGCCCTTGTCGAGGCCGTAGGCGACCGCGGCGACGGCGGCGAACGCGGCACCGATGGCGAAGGCCATGACGATGATGCGGTCGGTGTTGATGCCCATCAGCTTCGCGGTGTCCGGGTCCTGCGCGGTGGCCTGCATGGCGCGGCCGCTGCGGCTCTTCGAGACGAAGACGCCGAGGGCGAGCATGCACAGCGGGGCGAGGACGAGCACGAAGGCGTCGGCGCGCTGGATCTGGAGGCTTTCGGTGATCTGGAAGGCCTCACCCTTGAACTCGGGGAAGCTGACGGCCTTCTTGGCGTCCGGGTAGAACTGCCAGACCAGCTGCTGGAGCGCGATCGACAGACCGATCGCGGTGATGAGCGGGGCGAGCCGGGGCGCGTTGCGCAGCGGCCGGTAGGCGAACCGCTCGGCGGCGGTGGCGACGGCCACGGAGGCGATCGCGCCACCGAGGATCATGAGCGGGATCGCCACCAGGAGGGACGTTCCGCTCGGCAGAGCGGTGTAGGTGGTGAGGGCGCCGAAGCCCCCGATCATGAAGATCTCGCCGTGGGCGAAGTTGATGAGCTGGACGATGCCGTAGACCATGGTGTACCCGATGGCGATGAGGCCGTAGAGGGCACCGAGGGCCAGACCGTTGGCCAGCTGTTGCGGCAGTTCGTTCACCGCAGGCCTCCGATGAGCTTGTCGGATAAGACTCCGCGCGAGGGCGCTGTTTGCGCCCTCGCGCGGCGTGGTTCAGGTCGTGCGGGGCTCCCGGCGCCTGGGCACTCGGCGCGGCGCCGGGACGGTGGTGCTTACTGGTTGAAGGTGTCGCTCTTGACGTCGATCCACTTGCCGCCCTCGACCTTGTAGACCGTGAGCTGCTTGTTGGTGGTGTCGCCGTACTCGTCGAAGGAGACCTTGCCGGTCACACCGTCGAAGGAGACCTTGCCCAGGGCCTCGGTGACCTTGGCGCGGGCGTCGGTCGGGACCTTGCCGCCGTTGGCGGCGACGACGGCCTTGACGGCCTGGATGATCGCCCAGCCGGCGTCGTAGGAGTAGCCGCCGTAGGCCGCGTACGGGTCCTTGTAGCCGGCCGCCTGGTAGTCCGCGATGAACTTCTTGGCGGTGTCGAGCTTCTCGACCGGGTAGCCGATCGAGGTGGCCAGGTCGCCGTCGTTGGCCTCGCCCGAGGCGCTGATGAAGGCCGGGTCGTAGATGCCGTCGCCACCCATGACCGGGACCTTGGCGCCGGTCTTCTTGACCTGGTCGGAGAGCAGGCCGCCCTCGGGGTACTGGCCGCCGAAGTAGACCGAGTCGGCGCCGGAGGCCTTGACCTTGTCGGCGGTGGAGGAGAAGTCGGTCTCCTTCACGGTGACGTGGTCGGTCGCGACGACCTGGCCGCCGAGGCGCTTGAACTCGTCAGAGAAGATCGTCGCGAGGCCGGCACCGTAGGTCTGCTTGTCGTCGACGACGAAGACCTTCTTCTTGCCCGCGTCCTTGAAGAGGTACTGGGCGGCGAACTTGCCCTGGACCACGTCGGTGGCGGCGGTACGGAAGTAGGTCTTGAAGGGGCGCTTGAAGTCGCCCTTGCCCCAGTTGTCGCCCTGGGAGAGGGACGGGTTGGTGTTGGCCGGGGAGACCTGGGCCAGGTTGGCGGCGGCGAAGACACCCTGCATCTGCTGGGAGACGCCCGAGTTCAGCGGGCCGACGACGCCGACGACGTCCTTGTTGCCGACCAGCTTGGTGGCGTTGGCCTGGCCGGAGGCCGGGACCGCCTGGTCGTCGAGGGCCTCGAGCTTGAAGGTGACGCCGGGGACTTCCTTGTTCTTGTTGGCGGTCTGGACCGCCAGGTCCACGGAGTTCTTGATGCCCTGGCCCAGCGCGGACAGCGAGCCGGTGAGCGGCGCGTCGACGCCGATGACCACGGTGGTGCCGCCGCCGGCGCTGTCGCCGCCGCCCTTGCCCTCGTCGCGCGAACCGCAGGCGGTGAGGGTGAGCGCACCCGTGGTGAGAACGCTGGTCAGGATGAGCAAAGAACGGTGTCGCACGAAGGTTTCCTTTCCCTGGCGCGGCCCCCTCGAGCTGAGGCGGTGCCGTAAAGCGTGAAGCTGTGGAGCTGGGGAGCTGAGAGGTGCCGTTTTCGATGCCGGGCCGTACGGGGTGGAGCTGGGGGGCCGTGCAGAGCAAGCGCCCGGCGGCGCGGTGACTGGCCGTGACTCTAAGCGCAGCCGGGGAAAGACCGGGAGCGCCGACGTCAGGATGTGACTGTCTTGTTATGCCGACAGGGGGAACCGGTGCGCAGGCCACGGGCAAACTCGGGCACAACGGTCGGCAACATGGTGTTCACATGCTGAGAACGCCCAGAGAACGCCCAGTTCCGCTAAGGGGCTTGAATGCTCCATGGTCCTGACGTGATCGATCAGTGACTCTCCGGATATCGGACACCGGCTCTGAACTGAGCGGACGGAACGGCTGACCGGAGCATTCCGCTCCACCACCGGTGCCTCTTCGCCTGCCCATCACGGAGAGTCACGACGGTGATGGCCGGTTACCGCTGGTGGGTACGCGCTGTTCGCTGGGCGGGCGCCAGTTCTCCGAACTTCCCGTCGCACCCTTCGCCGCCTCGCACCGTCGCCGGGTCTCGCGGTCGGTGAGCGCGAACGCCGCCGCGCGCCCCGACCGCGCCTCCTCGGCCCGCGCCGCGATCAGCACCTCGTCATGGATCTCGTACTGCTCGTTGGACATCCCCTTCTGCTCCCAGTCGAGCCCCGCCCACTTGCTGCCCTTCAGTGCCTCTTTCACCCAGTACGACACGAGACTTGTGCAGACGTCCGCCGGGGAACTCGCCGTCGGCTCCGGGTCCGCGGACCGGTCGGAGGCCCGCCCGCAGCCCGTCGGCAGGACCAGTACGCAGCCGGCCAGGGCCGCGGCGAGCGCGGCCCTGGCCGGGCGGGAGCGGTGAGGGGTCACGGCAGTTGGACGAAGGGCTTCAGGAAGTCGCGGGCCCCCGGGGTGTCGAGCCGGTACACCACGTTCGTGGCGTAGCAGGGGGTGTCACCCGTGATCGTGGTCGCCACCAGGGTGAGCCGTCCGCCCAGGTCGGCGAAGTTCGGTCCGCCCGAATCGCCGTAGCAGGCACCGCCGTTGCCCTGCGGCGCGGTCATGGCGAGCCGGATCCACGCGTCGTTCAGGGCGTCGAAGGAGACCGGTGCCTTCATCCGGACGCCGCCGCCCGGGTGGGTCTGGCCGCCCGGCCCGCGCTCGGCCTCCTGGGTGCCGTAACCCGCCACGAGGAAGGAGGTGGCGTTCAGTCCCCGCGGGCCGAGCGCACCCAGCGCGCCCGCCGTCGGCAGCGCCGCGGGCTTGAAGCTCCAGCGCTCCTTGATCTTGGCCGCGGGCAGTTCGATCACCGAGATGTCGTGGGTGTCGGCCGCCGGGCCGGGGTAGGCGGGGTGACTGTGCGCGACGCCCTCGACGGCCACGGCGCGCGCCACGGCGGCCGGGTCGCCCGGATGCGCGGCGGCGGCCGCGTCCAGGCCCGCCTGCACGTCCTGGTCGAGGGAGACGTAGAAACGCACGTTCTCCGGCCAGTCGGTCGTGCAGTGCGCCGCGGTGAGGAAGGTGTCGGCGTCGATCATGGTCCCGGAACAGACCCAGTCGACCCGGTCGGGTGTGCTCGGGTCGTCGTCGTTGTCCCAGGTCGCGACCAGCGCGCCGACCTCGGTGCGCTCGGGCGCGGGCGTCGCGTTGTACGAGTTGATCGCTGCGGACGGGATCGCGGTGGCGAGAACGGCAGCGCAGGCCGCGGCGGTCATGGCGGTCGCCACGGTCGTGGTGCGTACGGCGGTCAAGAAGAACCCCTTGGTCGATGAACTCGGGTGTGAGTGGATCGGGCTTCTCCTGTGGGGGAGACCGGCCAGTGAAGCCGCTGCCGCGCGCGAGGGCAAGAGGGCACGGGAACAAGGGAGTTGATGTCTGCCGGACCCCGGAACGCACCGCGGCCCGGTACGGGACGTTCCGTACCGGGCCGTGGGTCGGCTCAGGCGCCGGCGCCGTCGAGGCGGCCGGCCTCCGGGAGGTGCTGCGCGTCGTTGCCGCCGACCTCCTTGAGCATGCAGGTCAGCCGCGCCGAGCAGACCCGCCTGTCGTGCTCGTCCGTGATGACGATGTCGTACGTGGCGGTCGACCGGCCCCGGTGCACGGGCGTCGCCACACCGGTCACCAGGCCGCTGCGCACCCCGCGGTGATGCGTGCAGTTCAGGTCCACGCCCACGGCGATCCGGGACACCCCGCCGTGCAGCATCGAACCGATCGAGCCCAGCGTCTCGGCGAGCACCGCCGAGGCGCCGCCGTGCAGCAGCCCGTACGGCTGGGTGTTGCCCTCCACCGGCATGGTGCCGACCACCCGGTCCGCCGAGGCCTCCAGGATCTGCACACCCATCCGGTTGCCCAGGTGGCCCGCCGAGAACAGCGCCGGCAGGTCCACGCCGAGCGAGGCGTACTCGTCGATGACCTCCTGCGGGAACTTCACGTGCTGCTGCTCACCCATGGGCGGGCTCCGTTCGTCGTCGTACGGCTGGACTTCTCTTCCATCGCTCTTCCGAGCTGCCTGAGCAAACGCTTAGGCGGTTGCGGATTCTTCCAGACGCACGATCACGGACTTGCTCGCGGGGGTGTTGCTGACGTCGGCCGTCGACTCCAGCGGCACCAGCACGTTCGTCTCCGGGTAGTACGCGGCGGCGCAGCCACGGGCCGTCGGATAGTGCACCACCCGGAAGCCGGGCGCCCGCCGCTCGCTGCCGTCGGTCCACTCGCTCACCAGATCCGCGTACGCCCCGTCCGCGAAGCCGAGCGCCGTCGCGTCCTCGGGATGGACGAGCACCACGCGGCGGCCGCCGGTGATGCCGCGGTAGCGGTCGTCGAGGCCGTAGATCGTGGTGTTGTACTGGTCGTGCGAGCGCAGGGTCTGCAGCAGCAGCCGGCCCTCCGGCACCCTCGGGTACTCCACCGGCGCCGCCGTGAAGTTCGCCCTGCCGGTCGCCGTCGGGAAGCGCCGCTCGTCGCGCGGGCCGTGCGGCAGCGCGAAACCGCCCGGATTCGCCGCCAGCCGGGCGTTGAAGTCCTCGAAGCCGGGGATCACGCGCGCGATGCGGTCGCGGATCGTCGCGTAGTCCGCCTCGAAGTCCTCCCACGGCGTCGCCGAGGCCCCGCCCAGGACCGCCCGCGCCATCCGCGCCACGATCGCCGGCTCGGACAGCAGATGCGGGCTCGCCTGCGGCAGATTGCCGCGCGAGGCGTGCACCAGGCCCATCGAGTCCTCGACCGTCACGAACTGGCGGCCGCTCTTCTGCACGTCCTTGTCCGTGCGGCCCAGGGTCGGCAGGATCAGCGCGCGGGTGCCGGTCACCGCGTGCGAGCGGTTCAGCTTCGTCGACACGTGCACCGTCAGGCGCGCCCTGCGCATCGCCGCCTCGGTGACCTCGGTGTCCGGGGTCGCGCCGACGAAGTTGCCGCCCATCGCGAAGAACACCTTCGCGTCGCCGTCGCGCAGCGCCTCGATGGCCCGCACCACGTCATAACCGTGATGGCGCGGCGAGACGATCCCGAACTCCTTGTCCAGGGCGTCGAGGAACGCGTCCGAGGGCCGCTCGAAGATGCCCATGGTGCGGTCGCCCTGCACATTGGAGTGCCCGCGCACCGGGCACACGCCCGCGCCCGGCCGCCCGATGGCGCCCCGCAGCAGCAGGAGGTTCACCACCTCGCGGATGGTCGGCACCGAGTGCTTGTGCTGGGTCAGGCCCATCGCCCAGCAGACGATCGTCCGCTCCGAGGCGAGCACCATCTCCAGGGCCCGCTCGATCTCCGCCCGGGACAGACCGGTCGCCGCGAGCGTCTCGTCCCAGCCGGCCTCCTTCGCGGCCGCCGCGAACTCCTCGTAACCGTGCGTGTGCGCGGCGACGAACTCCTCGTCCACCGCGCCCGGCGACTCCAGGACCAGCTTGTTGAGCAGCCGGAACAGCGCCTGGTCGCCGCCGATCCGGATCTGCAGGAAGAGATCGGTGAGCGCCGCGCCCCGCAGCAGGCCGTGCGGGGTCTGCGGGTTCTTGAACCGCTCCAGACCGGCCTCGGGCAGCGGGTTCACCGAGATGATCCGCGCCCCGGCCGCCTTCGCCTTCTCCAGGGCGGACAGCATCCGCGGATGGTTCGTCCCCGGGTTCTGCCCGGCGACGATGATCAGGTCCGCCCGGTGCAGATCCTCCAGGGAGACGCTGCCCTTGCCGATGCCGATGGTCTCGTTCAGCGCCGAGCCCGAGGACTCGTGGCACATGTTGGAGCAGTCCGGCAGATTGTTCGTACCGAACTCGCGGGCGAACAGCTGGAGCAGGAACGCCGCCTCGTTGCTGGTCCGGCCCGAGGTGTAGAACAGCGCCTCGTCGGGCGAGGACAGCGCCGTCAGCTCCTCCGCGATGATCGCGAACGCCCGCTCCCAGCTCACCGCCTCGTAGCGGTCGCCGCCTTCCGGCAGATACATGGGAGTGGTGATACGGCCCTGCTGCCCCAGCCAGTAACCGCTGCGCTCCGCCAGGTCCGCCACCGGGTGCGCGGCGAAGAAGGCGGGCGTCACCCGGCGCAGCGTCGCCTCCTCGGCGACCGCCTTCGCCCCGTTCTCGCAGAACTCCGCCACATGCCGCTTGTCACCCTCGGGCCAGGCGCAGCCCGGACAGTCGAAGCCGTCCTTCTGGTTGACCTTGAGCAGGGTCCGCGCGGTGCGCCGCACGCCCATCTGCGCCTGGGCGATCCGCAGGGTGTGCGCGACGGCGGGCAGCCCGGCCGCGGCATGCTGCGGCGGCTCGACCTGCGGCGCGTCCTGGACCGGGTCACCGGCGGGCGGCTTGCTGACCATCACGCTCTCCCTTGAGCGAAACAAAGCTGTCGTACGGGCCAATCCTGTCACGCACCCCTGACATCGGACCATGCGCGGGCGGTCACGGCCGGAGCGGAGTCGCGGTGGAGTCGCGACGGGGGCGCGGTGGACGGGAGGGGGGACGGGAAGGTGGACGGGAATGTCAGTCGCGCGTGGCAGGATCGTCCCGTGGCCGAGACAGCAGCGAAGAAGACCGATATGACCGAAGAGAACCGTCCGCGCCTGCTCCTCATGGACGGGCACTCCCTGGCGTACCGGGCGTTCTTCGCACTGCCCGCGGAGAACTTCACGACCGCGACCGGGCAGCCGACGAACGCGATCTACGGATTCGCGTCCATGCTGGCGAACACACTCCGCGACGAGGCGCCCACGCACTTCGCCGTCGCGTTCGACGTGTCCCGCAAGACCTGGCGGTCCGAGGAGTTCACCGAGTACAAGGCGAACCGCTCCAAGACCCCCGACGAGTTCAAGGGCCAGGTCGAGCTGATCGGCGAGCTGCTCGACGCCATGAACGCCCCGCGCTTCGCCGTCGAGGGCTTCGAGGCGGACGACGTCATCGCCACCCTCGCCACCCAGGCCGAGGCCGAGGGCTTCGAGGTCCTCATCGTCACCGGCGACCGGGACTCCTTCCAGCTCGTCTCCGACCACACCACCGTGCTCTACCCCACCAAGGGCGTCTCCGAGCTGACCCGCTTCACCCCGGAGAAGGTCCAGGAGAAGTACGGGCTCACGCCCTCGCAGTACCCCGACTTCGCCGCCCTGCGCGGCGACCCGTCCGACAACCTGCCCGGCATTCCGGGCGTCGGCGAGAAGACCGCCGCGAAGTGGATCAATCAGTTCGGCTCCTTCGCCGAACTGGTGGAGCGCGCCGAGGAAGTCAAGGGCAAGGCCGGCCAGAACTTCCGTGACCATCTGGAGTCGGTGAAGCTCAACCGCCGCCTCACCGAGATGGTCCGCGACGTCGAGCTGCCGAAGACCGTGACGGACCTCGCCCGCGAGCCGTACGACCGCACGGCCGTCGCCCTCGTCCTCGACACCCTGGAGATCCGCAACCCCTCGCTGCGCGAGCGGCTCCTCGCCGTCGACCCCGGCACCGCCGAGGAGGCCGAGGCCGCGCCCGCCCCCGGCGTCGAGCTCGACTTCACCGTCCTCGGCTCCGGCGAGCTGGCCGGCTGGCTGGCCGAGCACGGCGGACAGCCGCTCGGCATCGCCACCGTCGACAGCTGGGCCCTCGGCACCGGCAGCGTCACCGAGGTCGCGCTCGCGGCTGGTGGAGGCGCCGCCGCCTGGTTCGACCCGACCGAGCTCGACGAGGCCGACGAGAAGGCCTGGTCCGCCTGGATCGCCGACCCCGAGCGCCCCAAGGTCATGCACAACGCCAAGGGCGCCATGCGGGTCTTCCCCGAGCACGGCTGGAGCGTCGCCGGCGTCACCATGGACACCGCGCTCGCCGCGTACCTGGTGAAGCCCGGCCGCCGCTCCTTCGCCCTGGACGCCCTGTCCGTCGAGTACTTGGGCCGCGAGCTCGCCCCGGCCGCGGCCGCCGACGGCCAGCTCGCCTTCGGCGCCGAGGACACCGCCGAGGCCGAGGCCCTGATGAGCCAGGCCCGCGCGGTCCTGGACCTCGGCGCCGCCTTCGAGGAGAAGCTGGCGGAGGTCGGCGCCAAGGACCTCCTCCACCAGGTGGAGCTGCCCACCTCCGCCCTCCTCGCCCGCCTGGAGCGGCACGGCATCGCCGCCGACCGCGACCATCTGGAGGCCCTGGAGCAGCAGTTCGCCGGCGCCGTGCAGCAGGCGGTGAAGGAGGCGCACGCCTCCGTCGGCCACGAGTTCAACCTCGGCTCGCCCAAGCAGCTCCAGGAGGTCTTCTTCGGCGAGCTCAACCTGCCGAAGACCAAGAAGACCAAGACCGGTTACACGACGGACGCCGACGCGTTGGCCTGGCTCGCCGGCCAGACCGAGCACGAGCTCCCGGTCATCATGCTCCGCCACCGCGAGCAGGCCCGGCTGCGCTCCACCGTCGAGGGCCTGATCAAGACCGTCGCCGCCGACGGCCGCATCCACACCACCTTCAGCCAGACCGTCGCCGCGACCGGCCGTCTCTCCTCCACCGACCCCAACCTGCAGAACGTGCCGGTACGGACGGACGAGGGCCGCGCCATCCGCCACGGCTTCGTGGTCGGCGAGGGCTTCGAGGCCCTCATGACCGCCGACTACAGCCAGATCGAACTGCGCGTCATGGCCCACCTCTCGGAGGACGAGGGCCTCATCGAGGCCTTCACCTCCGGCGAGGACCTGCACACCACGGTCGCCTCCCAGGTCTTCGGCGTCGAGCGGTCCGCCGTCGACGCCGAGATGCGCCGCAAGATCAAGGCCATGTCGTACGGCCTGGCGTACGGGCTCTCCGCCTTCGGCCTCTCCCAGCAGCTGGGCATCGAACCGGCCGAGGCGCGCGGCCTGATGGACACCTACTTCGAGCGCTTCGGCGGTGTCCGCGACTATCTGCACCGCGTCGTCGACGAGGCCCGCGCCACCGGCTACACCGAGACCATGCTCGGCCGCCGCCGCTACCTCCCGGACCTCAACAGCGACAACCGCCAGCGCCGCGAGGCCGCCGAACGGATGGCCCTCAACGCCCCGATCCAGGGCACCGCCGCCGACATCGTCAAGGTCGCCATGCTCGACGTCGACCGCGCCCTCACCGAGGCCGGCCTCGCCTCCCGCATGCTCCTCCAGGTCCACGACGAAATCGTCCTGGAACTCGCCCCCGGCGAACGCGCCCAGGTCGAGCCCCTGGTCCGCACCGCCATGTCCCACGCGGTCACCCTCCGCGCCCCCCTGGACGTCTCGGTCGGAGTGGGCCCGAACTGGGACTCGGCAGCCCACTGACACCCCCCACCCACGCGGCGGTGCCCACCCGTTGCGGGGCGCCCCGCTGCCCCCCCCCGTGTGGGCATTCGTCCCGCTGGGGCGGGACGGGTGGGCACACGGGACGGCGCCCCTGCGGGCGCGTTCCGCACCTGTGCCTGGACCCGCACCACCAGTGCGGCGCCCAAGGGGTGAACGTCCAGGCGCAGGGAGCCTAGGCCCGGCAAGGGGCGCCGTCCGTTGTGCCCACCCGTTCCGCCCCTGCGGAACGTATGCCCACAACGGGGGAGCGGCGGGCGGGCACCGCCCTTGCCGGGCGCAGGCCCACAACGGGGGGCGGCGGGGTGCCCCGCAACCGGCGCGGGGCAGGGTCAGCGAGGGCCGGGACCGGTGCGCTCGGGGGTACGGGGCGCCACGGCCTCACGTACCGGTACAGAACGAAGCCGCACCCGCACCCCCGCCCCGTACAGCACCACCCCCAGCAACAACCCCGCCCCCGCCCCGAAGCACACCGTCGGAACGAGGTCGACGATCCTCCCGGTCCCACCCCAGTACGCATACGAGCGCAGCACCCGCTGCACCGCCCCCACCACCACGCACCCCCCGATCACCGCGCCCGCGAGCAGCAGCCCGCGCCGGTCCAGGACCGGGACCCGCGCGGGCACGGGCGCGTCCGGCGGGACCGCGCGCAGGGCCCGCAGCGTGAACCAGCAGAGCAGCAGCAGGGCCAGCGCCGAACCCCCGTACTGCGCGTAGAAGTAGACGGGGAAGCCGGCCACGACCTCGCCGAGGACCGGGATCACCCGGGTGCCCCAGCGGTCGAGATGGGTGAAGGCGTCCCACACCACGTGCGTGGTCGCGCCGATCACCGCCGAGAGCACGAACCACCCGGCCAGCGCGGCCGGACGGCGCTCCGCCCAGGGCCGGCCGCGCACGACGCCGTACACCCGCCCGCGCCACCGCCGCGGCAGCAGCGCCACCAGCGGCTCGCGCACGAGGAGCCACAGCCCCACCAGCGCCGCCGTGATGAGCACGTCGACGGTGACGACACCGGGGAAGGAGTGGGTGACGTCCCCGAACAGCATCGCGCCGGGAATGACCGAGGCCGCGTAGTACGTCATGTCGGGGGAGAAGGAACCGGCCACGAGCGCCGAGGCCACCAGCGGGCCCCGGGCCCTGCCGTCGCGGCGGACGCCCGGCAGGACCGCCGCGGCATGGCTGAGTGTGAACGGCACGGAGCTCCCCCTCGATCCGAAGTGCCCCCTCAGTATTCATGAGCGGCCCACGGAGAAAGACCGGGCGGCCAAGTAGTGACGAAACAGTGAAACACGGTCAGCTCGCGGTGTTCGCGTGACCGGAGTTGGCATAGGGTCGGCGGTCGGAGCCGCGCGGGGAGCGCGGACGGGGCACACGGGGAGGGACCACACGTATGGCAGCGCACTTGGGCCGCCGGCTGCGCAGGGGAGCCACCAGCGGTGCGGTCGTGGCCGCCGCCGTCGCGGCGCTCGCCGCCTCGCAGGCGCCGAACACGACGACGCCGCTCACCGACGGCGCGAGCGGTGATCTGCCGATCGGCGCCGGCGACACCACCACGCCCCCGGACGGCTCGGCCTCCGGCGACTCGCCGTACTACACCAAGCTGCCCCCGCTGAACACCCCCAACAAGCCCGGCGCGCCCACCAACGAGCCGCTGATCACCGGCCCCGCCCAGGCCGGCATACCCGCGACCGTCCTCGCCGCCTACCAGCGCGCCGAGCAGTCCATACGGACCACCGACCCCGGCTGCAACCTGCCCTGGCAGCTCCTCGCCGGCATCGGCAAGGTCGAGTCCGGCCAGGCGAGCGGCGGCAAGGTCGACGCCAACGGCACCACCCTCTCCCCGATCCTCGGCCCGGTCCTCAACGGTGTCGGCGTCGCCGACATCTCGGACACCGACGGCGGCCTGTACGACGGCGACACGACGCACGACCGGGCGATAGGCCCGATGCAGTTCATCCCGTCCACCTGGAAGACCTGGGGCCAGGACGCCAACAACGACGGGAAGAAGGACCCGAGCAACATCTACGACGCGGCCCAGGCCGCCGGTCTCTACCTCTGCGCCAACGACCGCAACCTCGCCCTCCAGGCCGACCTGGACAAGGCGATCCTCAGCTACAACCGCTCGAACGAGTACCTGCGCACGGTGCTCTCCTGGTTCGAGTACTACAAGCGCGGCACCCACCAGGTGCCCGACGGCATGGGCGAGCTCCCCGGCGACCGCAGCGACAACCCCACCACCCCGTCCGGCACCCGGCCGCTCCCGACGTCCCCCGCGACGGCGAAGCCGAGCCCGAAGCCGACGCCGGCCACACCGAAGCCCACCCCCTCCAAGCCGGTGACGCCCACACCCAAGCCCACCACCGACCCCGCGAGCAGGGTGGCGCGGCTCGGCAAGGACGGCACCGCCGGTCTCACCGCCACCGCGGGCGGCGAGTTCGCCGCCCGGGCCACCGTCCTCGCCGTCGACGCGGCCGGCAAGCCGGTCTCCGGTGTCCGGGTGACCTTCCGGATCGTCGGCGACACCGACGCCCGGTTCTCGGTCGGCACGCGGGAGGTCACCTCCGTCACCGGCGCGAACGGCAAGGCCGTCGCCCCCACCCTGAAGGCCGGTGAGCGCACCGGCGCCTTCACCGTCAGCGCCGCCGTGGCCGGCAAGAGCCTGAAGGCGGTCGAGTTCGCGGCGACCGTCGCCGAGCGCTCCGCCGACACCCTCACCCGTCTCGACGCCAAGGAGCTCGCGGCCGTCACCGGCGGCAGTTTCGCCGACCGGGTCCAGGTCAAGGCCACCGACAACGGCGCCGTCGCCGCCGGAGTCGCCCTCACCGCCACCTTCGTCACCTCGGCCGACGACCCGACGCCCGTCACCGGTGGCCCCTTCTTCAAGGACACCGACGGCACCGCGGTGCGCACTCTGACCGTGAAGACCGGGACCGACGGAACGCTCACGCTCCCGGAGATCTTCGCGGGCGACACGGCCGGCAGCTTCACGCTGCGGCTCACCGCGCCCGGCGGCGGCACGATGACCGTCGTGCTCACCGTCAACGCCCCGGAGCCCGAGCCGACCCCGACCCCGACGCCCACCCCGTCGCCCTCGGAGTCCGAGACCGGCACCCCGTCGCCCACGCCGACACCCTGACCGCCCGGGCGCTGCCCGCCCGGCTCCCGTGCCGCCCCCGTGTCCCCACCGGACCCGGGGGCGGCCCGCGTTCTGAGTGAAACGTGTTCTCATCTCGCGGCCGCGTTGCTACGGTGCCCCAGCCCTGACGAAGTATCAGATCGAGCGCCGGGAGGCCGACCTTGCGCGCCCTTGCCGCAGCCGTCATCGGACTCGTGCCCGTCCTCCTGTTCATCCTGCTCCTCTCCTTCGTCGATCTGCCGCCGGACGGGCCCACCTCGCCCCTGCCCCTGCTCACCGCCGATCCCGGCCCCAAGAAGTGAGGGGCCGCCCCATGCGCCGTCGTGCCGGCCTGGTCCTGCTCGCCTTCGCCGTCTTCTTCGCCGCCATGGCCCCGACCATGCGCTGGTACGCCTTCCCCCGGCTGGCCAGGATCCCGCCGAACCAGTACCAGGAGACCGTCCTGGAGGCGAAGCCCGCGACCCTGCTCAACTACTCCACCCTCAAGGCCGAACAGGTCGACAAGATCACGATCGTCCAGACCCTCAAGGGCAACGTGGAGGAGTCCAGGAAGATCGAACGCGACGCCGGCCGCGACGTCGTCGTCTGGGACTCCCTCTCCTACGTCCTGGGCCCCGACGGCAAGATGGTCTCCAAGATCCCCGAGCGCTACATCTTCGACGCCCACACCCAGGACCCCGTCCATGCCACCGGCGAGACGGTCGACGGCGACCCGGTCCGCCGCGAGGGCATCGAGTTCAAGTGGCCCTTCCTCACCGAGAAGCGGGACTACCAGTACTTCGACGCCCAGACCCGGACCTCGGCCCCCATCCACTACCGGGGCACCCGCACCTTCCGCGGCCTGGAGGTCTACTACTTCGAGCAGACCGTGCCCTGGACCAAGGTCCCCATGCCCAAGACCATGCCGGTCCAGGGCATCACCCCCGACGTCCTCGCCAAGACCGGCCTCACCCGCTGGTACACCACCAAGCGCATGTTCTGGATCGACCCCGTCACCGGAGCCCCGGTCAACGGCGAGGAGATCCACCGCGAGGAACTCCGGGGCGCCCGCGCCCTGATGGGCCAGGACACCGTCACCGTCTTCGCCGGCCACGTGAAGATGCGCGAGGACTACATCGCCTACGTCGTCGGCCTGGTCAAGAGCAACCGCCTCATGGTCCTGATGCTCGTCTCCTATCTCCCCTGGAGCTTCACCCTCCTCTCCCTTCTCCTGTTCGCCCTCTCCCTCTGGCTCGAAGCCCGCTCCCGCGGCGCCCGCGCCCCCGACACCCGCCCCGGGCCGGCCCCGGTCACCGCTCCCGTCTGAGCCGGGCACTGGTGTGCCGGGTCGCCTCCGCCACCGAAGGGTCCTCCGGCCACGGATGCTTCGGATAGCGCCCCCGCAGCTCCGCCCGCACCGCCCGGTAGCCCTCCCGCCAGAACGAGGCCAGGTCCGAGGTCACCGCCGCCGGCCGCCCGGCGGGGGAGAGCAGATGCACCAGCACCGGAACCCCCGCCACCCGGGGCGTCCGTGCCAGCCCGAACATCTCCTGGAGCTTCACCGCCAGCACCGGTCGCTCCCCGCCGTACTCCACCCGTATCCGCGAACCGCTCGGCACCTCGATCCGCTCCGGTGCCAGCTCGTCGAGCCGCCCCGCCTCGCCCGTCGCCCACGGCAGCAGCCGGCGCAGCCCCTCACCCGCGTCGATCCGCCCCAGATCGGCCCTCCGGCGCGCCCGGGACAACTCCGGCTCCAGCCACTCCGCGGCCCTCCCGAGCAGCGCCTCCTCCGACACATCCGGCCACGGCTCGCCCAACTCCCGGTGCAGAAAGGCCAGCCGGCTCCGCAGCTCCACCGCCTCCCGGGACCACCGCAGCAGCCCCGTGCCCTCCCGGCGCAGCCCGTCGAGCAGCGCCGCCCGCACCAACGCCGGACCGGCCCCGTCCCGCAGCGGCCGCACCGTCAGCTCCACCGCCCCCAGCCGCTCCACCGACCGGGCCACCACATCCCCGTCCTCCCAGCGCACCTCCTCGCCCGCACTCAGCAGATGCCCCGCCGCACGCCGCGCCACCGTCTCGTCCACCACGGCCGCGAGCCGCACCCGCGCCACCGCGCTCTGCACCGTCCGGTCCGCCACCGCGATCGCCAGCCACGGCGCGGACCGCAGCCCCGAACCCTCCGCCAGCCGCGCCCCGGTGCCCGACACCATCAGACAGCCGCCCTGCTCCCGCGCCCGCGCCACCCGCTCCGGGAAGGCCAGCGCCGTCACCAGACCCGCCACCGCGTCCTCCCCGGCAGCCGTGCCGGACGCCCCGGCCCCCACGGACCCGCCCGCCCCGGCAGCCCCCGCCGCCTCGCCGGCCGACCGCTCAAGGCGCCGTACCTCCGCCTTCCAGCGCGCCCCGTAGCCGTCACCGCCCCGGCGCGCCTCGCGCCAGGCCGCCGCCAGATCGTCCCCGTACTCCCGCGGCGGCTCCTCGCTCAGCAGCGCCACGACCTCCGCCGCCCGCCGGGCCCCCACCTCGGGCGCCCCGTCCAGCAACGCCCGCCCCAGCCGCGGATGCAGCCCGAGCCGGGACATCCGCAGTCCCCGGTCCGTGGCCCGCCCCTCCTCGTCCACGGCGCCGATCGCCGTCAGGACCTGCCGGGCCGCCGCCATCGCCCCGGCCGGCGGCGCGTCGAGCAGTGCGAGCCCGGCCGCCGACGGATCGCCCCAGCACGCCGCCCGGAGCGCGAAGTCGGTCAGATCGGCCACCTTGATCTCGGGCGCGGGGAACCGTGACAGCCGCGCGTCCTCCGCCGCCGACCAGCAGCGGTACACCGTCCCGAAGGCCTCGCGCCCGGCCCGCCCGGTGCGTTGGGTCGCGACCGCCACGGAGACCGGCACCGTGGCCAGCGAACCCAGCCCCCGCGCATGATCCATCCGCGGCTCCCGGGACAGGCCGGAATCGACCACGATCCGCACACCCGGCACCGTCAGACTCGACTCCGCCACCGAGGTCGCGAGCACCACGCGGCGCCGCCCGCCCGGCCCGCCACCCCGCAGCACCGCGTCCTGCACCGCCGCCGGAGCCCGCCCGTGCAGCTGCAGCACCTCGGCGTCCAGGCCGGCGAGCAGCCCGGCCGTCCGGGCGATCTCCCCGGTGCCCGGCAGAAAGCAGAGCAGATCGCCCTCGTGCCGCTCCAGCGCCTCCCGGACCGTCGCGGCGACATGCCGCAGCAGCGCAGGATCCACCCACGTGCCGTGCGCCGGCCGCACCCCGGCGGGCGGCGGCGCGAAATGGACCGCGGAACCGTGCATCCTGCCCTCGGCACGCACCACCGGCGCCGGGCCGCCGCCGTCGAGCACGGTCAGCAGATCCGCCCAGGCCGCCGCGTCGCTCGTCGCCGACGCGGCGATCAGCCGCAGCTCCGGCCGCAGCGTCGCCCGTACATCCACCAGGAACGCCAGCGCCGTGTCCGCGTCCAGATGCCGCTCGTGGCACTCGTCGAGCAGCACCACGTCCACCCCGGTCAGCTCCGGATCGCGCTGGAGCCGCTGGAGCAGCACACCCGTGGTCACCACCTCGACCCGGGTGGCCGGCCCGGCCCGCCGCTCCCCGCGCACGGAGAAACCGACGGCCCCGCCAACCTCCTCGCCGAGCAGCCAGGCCATCCGCCGCGCCGCCGCCCGCACCGCCATCCGGCGCGGCTCGGCCACCAGGACCCGTCGCTCCGGCCCGTCCCCTATCAGCCCCGCGAGGGCCAGCGGGACCAGCGTGGTCTTGCCGGTCCCGGGCGGGGAGTGCAGCACCGCCGTGCCGCGCTCCGCGAGCGCGGTCAGCAGCTCGGGGACGGCATGGCGGACGGGAAGCAGGTCGAGTGCGTCGTTTCGGATCACGTGGCAAGTCTCGTACGACCCGCCGACCCGGTGCGCGCCGTTGTCCACAGGCTCCCCGATTCATACGACTAATACAGGGGAGAAGGGGCGGCGGCGGGCGGCCGCCCCCGGGGTCAGCCGTCGGCGCGCTCGCAGACGAAGATCGCCGTGCCGGGGATCAGATTCCCCCGCAGCGGGGACCAGCCGCCCCACTCCTGGTTGTTCCAGGCCGGCCACTCCGGCTCGACCAGGTCGACCAGCCGGAAGCCGCCGGCCACCACGTCCCGCACCCGGTCCCCGAGCGTCCGGTGGTGCTCGACGTAGACCGCGTTCCCGTGCTCGTCCTGCTCGACGTACGGCGTCCGGTCGAAGTAGGAGGCCGCCACCGACAGGCCCTCGGGGCCCGGCTCGTCCGGGAACGCCCAGCGGATCGGATGCGTCACCGAGAACACCCAGCGCCCGCCGGGCCGCAGCACCCGGCGCACCTCGCGGAAGACCCGAACCGGATCCGCCACGAACGGCACCGCGCCGTACGCAGAGACCGCCAGGTCGAAGCTGCCGTCGCGGAACGGCAGCGCGCCCGCGTCCGCCTCCACCAGCGGCACCTCGGGGCCGATCCGCAGCGCGTGCTGGAGCTGCCGGTGCGAGAGGTCGAGCGCCACCGGCCGGGCCCCCTGGGCGGCCAGCCAGCGCGCGCACTGCGCCGCGCCCGCGCCGATCTCCAGGACGTCGAGCCCCTTCAGCCCGGCGGCCGGCCCGAGCAGCCCGGCCTCGGCCTCGTCCAGGCCCTCCGGACCCCACACGAACCGGTCGTCCCCGAGGAACGCTCCGTGCTCGCTCTGGTACTCGTCGGCGTTCCGGTCCCACCAGCCGCGGCTGGCACGGCTGCTCTCCGTGTCCCCCGCGTCACGCCGGACGGCCTCCGCGTCGTCCTCGGGCCCGTCTTCGTGTCCGTACTCTTGGTTCATCTCGCCCGTCGATGTAGTTTGCGCTCAGAGCCGCGCGCGTAGATGCGAGCGGCCGCCCATGGCCAGGATGGCCTGGGCCGACACGAGTTGTGCCGGATATGCGGCGATCCGCCCCGGGTGTGCGCTTCGCGCATTGACCCTGTCCGGCCGCCCCCGTATGCTAAAGGTTGCGCTGCGGGCCTGCGCGCCTCAGACGGAGCAGGCCGCGCTCGCACCTGTTGCAGTCCCCTCGGTTTTCGAGGCGCCCCCGTTCGGCGGGAAGGCGCTTCCTTGGCTGTCCGGCTTCTTCAGTGCGATACGGGCTCTCGGCGTAGCAGTACCTACGACTTTCTGTCCGTAACCGGAGCCCTTTCCCACATGACGAGCAGCACCGAGACCACCGCCACCACCCCGCAGGTTGCGGTCAACGACATCGGTAACGAGGAAGCCTTCCTCGCCGCGATCGACGAGACGATCAAGTACTTCAACGACGGCGACATCGTCGACGGCGTCATCGTGAAGGTCGACCGGGACGAGGTCCTGCTCGACATCGGTTACAAGACCGAAGGTGTCATCCCGAGCCGCGAGCTCTCGATCAAGCACGACGTCGACCCGAACGAGGTCGTCAAGGTCGGCGACGAGATCGAGGCCCTGGTTCTCCAGAAGGAGGACAAGGAAGGCCGCCTGATCCTCTCGAAGAAGCGCGCCCAGTACGAGCGTGCCTGGGGCACCATCGAGAAGATCAAGGAAGAGGACGGCATCGTCACCGGTACCGTCATCGAGGTCGTCAAGGGTGGTCTCATCCTCGACATCGGCCTCCGCGGCTTCCTCCCGGCCTCCCTGGTCGAGATGCGTCGCGTCCGCGACCTCCAGCCCTACGTGGGCAAGGAGCTCGAGGCGAAGATCATCGAGCTGGACAAGAACCGCAACAACGTGGTCCTGTCCCGCCGTGCCTGGCTGGAGCAGACCCAGTCCGAGGTCCGCCAGACCTTCCTCACGACCCTCCAGAAGGGTCAGGTCCGCTCCGGCGTCGTGTCCTCGATCGTCAACTTCGGTGCCTTCGTGGACCTGGGTGGCGTCGACGGTCTGGTTCACGTCTCCGAGCTGTCCTGGAAGCACATCGACCACCCGTCCGAGGTCGTCGAGGTCGGCCAGGAGGTCACCGTCGAGGTTCTCGACGTGGACATGGACCGCGAGCGCGTCTCCCTGTCGCTGAAGGCGACCCAGGAGGACCCGTGGCAGCAGTTCGCCCGTACCCACCAGATCGGCCAGGTCGTTCCGGGTAAGGTCACCAAGCTGGTTCCGTTCGGTGCGTTCGTCCGCGTGGACGAGGGCATCGAGGGTCTGGTCCACATCTCCGAGCTGGCCGAGCGCCACGTGGAGATCCCGGAGCAGGTCGTCCAGGTCAACGACGAGATCTTCGTCAAGGTCATCGACATCGACCTCGAGCGTCGTCGCATCAGCCTCTCGCTGAAGCAGGCCAACGAGTCCTTCGGTGCCGACCCGGCCTCGGTCGAGTTCGACCCGACCCTGTACGGCATGGCCGCGTCCTACGACGACCAGGGCAACTACATCTACCCCGAGGGCTTCGACCCCGAGACCAACGACTGGCTCGAGGGCTACGAGACCCAGCGCGAGGCCTGGGAGACCCAGTACGCCGAGGCGCAGCAGCGCTTCGAGCAGCACCAGGCTCAGGTCATCAAGTCCCGCGAGGCCGACGAGGCCGCCGCTGCCGAGGGTGGCAACGCCGCTCCGGCCGCCGCGCCGACCGGTGGCTCCTACTCCTCGGAGTCGGACGACAACTCCGGCGCCCTGGCGTCGGACGAGGCCCTCGCCGCCCTGCGCGAGAAGCTGGCCGGCGGCCAGAGCTGAACAGGCTCTCCGCTGAGCTCCAGTAGCTAGCGTCGAGGCCCGTCTCCCTCCGGGGAGGCGGGCCTCGTTCGTTTTCAGGGAGTCGTTTCAGGGAGCCGTTTTCAGGAAGTGCGCGGGAATGGGCGCGGAGTGGCGGGCGTTGAACGGAGAGAACACGAGGAGGAGCGGAAATCGTGCTTGATCCCCAGGATTTGTACGAATGGGACCAGAAGGGTCTGGCCGTGGTCGACATGGCCCTGGCCCAGGAGTCGGCCGGACTGGTCATGCTCTACCACTTCGACGGCTACATCGACGCCGGCGAGACCGGCGAGCAGATCGTCACGCGCCTGCTCGACACCCTGCCGCACCAGCTCGTGGCCCGCTTCGACCACGACCGCCTGGTGGACTACCGCGCCCGCCGCCCCCTGCTGACCTTCCGCCGCGACCGCTGGACCGCGTACGAGACCCCGGTCATCGAGGTGCGCCTCGTCCAGGACGCCACCGGCGCGCCCTTCCTGGTGCTCTCCGGCCCCGAGCCGGACGTCGAGTGGGAGCGGTTCGCCGCCGCCGTGCGCCAGATCGTCGAGCGCCTGGGCGTCCGGCTCGCCGTGAACTTCCACGGCATCCCGATGGGCGTCCCGCACACCCGCCCCGTCGGCCTCACCCCGCACGGCAACCGCACCGACCTCATGCCCGGCCACCGCAGCCCCTTCGACGAGGCCCAGGTGCCCGGCAGCGCCGAGTCCCTCATCGAGTTCCGCCTCAGCGAGGGCGGCTTCGACACCCTGGGCGTCGCCGCCCACGTCCCGCACTACGTGGCCCGCTCCCCGTACCCGGACGCCGCGCTCACCGCCCTGGAGGCGGTCACCGCCGCCACCGGCCTGGTCCTGCCCGGCGTCGCGCACGCCCTGCGCACCGAGGCCCGCCGCACCCAGACCGAGATCGACCGCCAGATCGGCGAGGGCGACGAGGAGCTGACCGCCCTGGTCCAGGGCCTTGAGCACCAGTACGACGCGGTGGCCGGCGCCGAGACCCGCGGCAGCCTGGTCGCCGAGCCCGTCGACCTGCCCTCCGCGGACGAGCTGGGCCGCGAGTTCGAGCGCTTCCTCGCCGAACGGGAGGGCGACGCGTAGCCCCCGGGCGGCGCGATCTAAGCTGCCGCTCATGCTGAAGGTGGGTCTGACCGGCGGTATCGGCGCCGGCAAGAGCGAAGTGTCCCGGCTGCTCGTCTCGTACGGCGCCGTCCTGATCGACGCCGACCGCATCGCGCGCGAGGTCGTGGAGCCCGGCACCCCCGGGCTCGCCGCCGTCGTCGCCGAGTTCGGCGAGGGCATTCTCACCCCCGAGGGCACCCTCGACCGGCCCGGTCTCGGCGCGATCGTCTTCGCCGACCCCGAGCGGCTCGCCGCCCTCAACGCGATCGTGCACCCGCTCGTCGGCGCCCGCTCCGCCGAGCTGGAGAGCCGGGCCGGAGCCGACGACGTCGTGATCCACGACGTGCCGCTGCTCACCGAGAACGGCCTCGCCCCGCTCTACGACCTGGTCGTCGTCGTGGACGCCGCCCCCGAGACCCAGCTCGACCGCCTGGTCCGGCTGCGTGGCATGACCGAGGAGGAAGCCCGCGCCCGGATGGGCGCCCAGGCCACCCGCGCCCAGCGCCGCGCCGTCGCCGACCTGCTCATCGACAACGACGGTCCCCTGGAGCAGCTGGAGCCGCAGGTGCGCAAGGTCTGGGAAGAGCTGCGGCAGCGCGCCGCCGAGAGCCGCTGACCGACGGAAAACCGCCACGGCCCCGAGGGTCGCACCCGCCCGCGGACTGGGTAGGGATGCCCTCCACGGGGCCCGGTGCCGCGGTCCCCGACGGAATACGGCTGTCGTACCCGCTGTTGAACCGCCGGAGCGAAGGGAAGGAACTGCCGTGGCCGACAGGAACCCGGAGACCCATGTCATCGACTACCGGGCCGCCGAACAGCTGCTCGCCGCCCGGGACCCGAGGGGCGCGGTCAAGCTCCTCGACTCGGTGATCGCCGCGCACCCCGAGAACACCGCGGCCCGGCTGCTGCGTGCCCGTGCCTTCTTCGCCGCCGCACAACTCCGCTCGGCCGAGCTCGAGTTCGGCCTGGTCCTGGAGCGGGAGCCGGACAACGCGTTCGCGCACTTCGCGCTCGCCCGCACCTTCGAACGCTCCGGCCGCCCCGACCAGGCCCTGCGCCACTTCCGGCTCGCCGCCGCGCTCGACCCCAAGCCGGAATACCTGGAGGCGGCCCGCTTCGGCCCCGCCAAGGCCTGAGCCGCCGTTCCTGCCCCCTCGCCCCGGCGGGACGCCGACCTGCCGGGCCCTCAGCGGCCCCGTCCGCCGCGGTCGGGTTCGTAGGGCGGGATGTCACGCCCCGGCTGCCAGTGCGGGCCCTGCCGGATGTGATGGCCGACCACGATCAGATCGACGGCCGCCACCACGAACAGCACCCCGCACGCCGCCGCCCAGCCCGGCTCCTCGACCAGCGAGAACAGCGTCGTTCCGAAGGCGGCCCACAGCAGACCCCACAGACTCAGCCAGAACCGCATCCGCAGCGCACTGCGCGCGGTCACCGGTTCACTGCCCGTACGCATGACCTCGCACCTCCCGGGTAAGGCGACCCTTCGGGCACTCCCAGCATCTACCCACCACGCGCGATCCGAAAGCAATCGCTCCGATCCGCAATCACCCCGATCAGCGACCGACCGCCGAGAGGACGTGACAGGCATGAGCGAACCGCACGGCACGGAGTGGAGGCGTACCGGGCACGAGGGGACCGGTCCCGGGCCGATCACCCCGGACGGCTGCGCCGTCGACCTCTACCGGCGGCTGTCGGCGGGCACCGAACCCGAGGTGATCGGGGCCGTGCTGCCGGCCGGCGCCACACTCCTGGAGCTGGGCAGCGGAGCGGGCCGGGTGACCGTGCCGCTCGCCGAGCGCGGCTTCGCCGTGACCGCCGTGGACGAGTCCGCCGAAATGCTCGCCGTCGTCGGCGAGCGCGCCCCGGACGTCGAGACCGTGCTCAGCCCCATCGAGGAGCTGCGGCTGCCGAAGCGGTTCGACGCCGTCGTGCTCGGCTCGTTCCTCGTCCACACCGCCGACCACCGGACCCGGCAGGGCCTCCTGGAGGCCTGCTGGCGGCATGTGAAGGACGACGGGCTCGTCCTCGTCCAGCGCGAGGGCGCCGACTACCACGACGACGTGCCGCGCGAGCGGCACGATCCGGCCGGATACACCGTTCGGATCGCGGCCACCGAGCCCGTCGGTGACGGCGTGGACCGGGTGCGGTGCGAGTACGTCTTCCCGGACGTGCGCTGGACCCAGACCTTCCTGTCCCGCCGACTCGACCGCGAGGCCTTCGAGGGGCACCTCGCGGCGGCCGGGCTCGCCGTCGGGCGGTATCTGACCGAGGACGGCACCTGGGTGCTCGCCCGCCCCGTACCGGGCGTCAGTGGATGACGCTGTAGCTGCGCCAGGGCAGCGTGCCCGGCGCGATCTCGTTCGACGTCTTGCTCGGCAGGTAGATGGGGTCCTTGCCCTTGCAGTCCCGCGTCCGGTAGAGCTGCATGTCCACCAGCGTCGCGTTCTCCACCTTGGTCGCGCCTGTCGGCGCGAGCCGGTGGCAGCCGTTCACCGAGGGGCTGGTCACCGTCACCACCAGCTCGCGCCCGGTCTCGTAGTTGACCGTGCCCACCATGCTGCGGCCGAGACCGGAGCAGCCCGCGAGGGCGAACGTGAGCAGGGCGGCCCCGCTGGCGATGGAGAGACGCCGGTGAAGGGACATGGCGGGAATCCTCGTCTGTCGGGCGTGGGCGGCCGAGGCCTGTTCTCCGTCACCCTCCCGCCTCCCGGGGCGGGCGGCATGTTCTGCTGGGCCGGTCGGGGGAGCCGCCGTGCGAGGCCGTTGTCAGACCCCACCCGTAAGGTCGGAGGTCCAGTCGGAATCCGTCACGGAACACGGAACACGGAACGGGAGGTGAGCAGGGTCGTGACCGCAGTCCTCGTCGGCGCCGCCGCCGTCTTCCTGCCCGCCGCCCTGCCCCGGGACGGCCGCATCGCCCTCTGGGCCCCGGACGGCGGGCCGGTACCCCCACCCGCCTCTCCCGCCTCTCCCGCCTCTCCCGCCTCCGCCGAGCGCGGCGAGCTCACCGTGGTGCGGCGGCACGGCACCGGAGCCCGCTCCCGGACCGTGCCCGCCGTGCTGCTGCCGGTCGCCGACGCCCTGCCCCACCTGGTGGCCGCCCGCCACCACCCCGCCGCGCACCCCGCGACCGCCTGCTGGGGCGCCGCCGCCCTGCACGCCCTGCACCTCGTCGCCCGCGGCCGGCTGCTGCCCGGACTCACCGCCGACGACCACGACGCCTGGCGGGCCGGGCCGCTCGACGCCGACGACATCGCCCATCTGCGGGCCATCGCCGCCGCCATGCCCTACGAGGCCCACGCCACGCCCGTCCCCGGCCCCGGCCCGCTCCGGCTGCCCGAGCCCGAGGCCCTGGTCCGCGCCTTCCTCGACGCCGTCGCCGACACCCTGCCCCGTACCCCCGCGGCGCCCCACGCCGCCGGCGCCCCGTTCGCCGCCCGCGAGCCCAGCCGGCTGCCGCACGCGCGCGCCTGGGCCGCCGAGGCCGCCGCCGGCATGGACGCGGGCGTGCGGATCTCGCTCCGCCTCGACCTGTCACCCTTCGAGCTCTTCGACCTCTCGGGCGAGACGGACGCCTCCGACGGCGGGGAGCGGCAGGCCGCCGCCGCGCTGCTCCAGGTGCACAGCCTCGCCGACCCCACCCTCGTCATCGACGCCTCCGCCCTGTGGGCCGGCGAGGGCGACGAGAGCTTCGGGCCGCGCGCCCGGATCGACGCCGTGCTCGCGCTGCGCCGGGCGGCGCGCGTGTGGCCGCCCCTCGGCCGCCTCCTCGAACGGGACGTGCCCGACGTGATGTCCGTGACCGAGGACGAGCTGTACGAGCTCCTCGGCCCGGCCGCCGCCCGGCTCGCCGACGCCGGGGTCGTCGTCCACTGGCCACGCGACCTGGCCCGCTCGCTCACCGCCTCCGCCGTCGTCCGCCCCGACCGCACCGCGCCCGGCTCCGCCACCGACGGCACCGCCTTCTTCGACAGCACCGAACTGCTGCGCTTCAACTGGCAGCTCGCCCTCGACGGCGACCCGCTCACCGCCCGGGAGATGGACGCCCTCGCCGAGGCCCACCGGCCCGTGGTGCGGCTGCGCGACCAGTGGGTGGTCGTCGACCCGGACCTCGTCCGCAAGGCCCGCAAGCGCGAACTCGGCCTGCTGCAGCCGGTCGACGCGCTCGCCGTCGCCCTCACCGGCACCGCGGAGGTCGACGGCGAGCGCGTGCCCGCCGTCCCCGTCGGGGCCCTCGCCGCGCTGCGCGACCGGCTGCTCGCCGGACCCGAGGACGTGCCCCCGCCGCCCGGACTCGACGCCACCCTGCGCGACTACCAGCTGCGCGGCCTCGCCTGGCTCGACCTCATGACCTCGCTCGGCCTCGGCGGCTGCCTCGCCGACGACATGGGCCTCGGCAAGACCGTCACCCTCATCGCCCTCCATCTGCGCCGCGCCCGCACCGCACCCACCCTCGTCGTCTGCCCCGCCTCGCTCCTCGGTAACTGGCAGCGCGAGATCCGGCGCTTCGCCCCCGGCGTGCCCGTCCGCCGCTTCCACGGCACCGAGCGCAGCCTCGACGACGTCGACGGCGGTTTCGTCCTCACCACCTACGGCACCCTGCGCACCAGTGCGGAGCGCCTCGCCGGGCAGGACTGGGGCATGGTCGTCGCCGACGAGGCCCAGCACGTCAAGAACCCCTTCTCCGCCACCGCCAAGGCCCTGCGGACCGTGCCCGCCCCCGCCCGGGTCGCTCTCACCGGCACCCCCGTCGAGAACAACCTCTCCGAACTGTGGGCCCTCCTCGACTGGACCACCCCCGGCCTCCTCGGCCCCCTCAAGGCCTTCCGCTCCCGGCACGCCCGCGCCGTGGAGAACACCGAGGAGATCGAGAACGAGGAGGCGGTCGAGCGCCTGGCCCGGCTGGTCCGCCCGTTCCTGCTGCGCCGCCGCAAGTCCGACCCCGGCATCGTCCCCGAGCTGCCGCCCAAGACCGAGTCCGACCACCCGGTGGCCCTCACCCGCGAACAGGCCTCGCTCTACGAGGCCGTGGTGCGCGAGACCATGGCGCAGATCGAGGGCGCCGAGGGCATGGCCCGGCGCGGGCTGATCATGAAACTGCTGACCTCGCTCAAACAGATCTGCGACCACCCCGCGCTCTTCCTCAAGGAGCGCGTCGCCGGTTCCGGCGCGCGTGCCGCGACCGGGCGGCTCAGGCTCGCCGGCCGCTCCGGCAAGCTCGCCCTGCTCGACGAGCTCCTCGACACGATCCTCGCCGAGGACGGCGCCGTGCTCGTCTTCACCCAGTACGTGTCGATGGCCCGGCTCCTGGAGGACCATCTGGCCGCCCGGGGCGTCCCGACCCAGCTGCTGCACGGCGGCACGCCCGTCGCCGAGCGCGAGCGCATGGTCGACCGCTTCCAGGCCGGCGAGGTCCCCGTCTTCCTGCTCTCCCTCAAGGCGGCCGGCACCGGCCTCAACCTCACCCGGGCCGGCCATGTCGTGCACTACGACCGCTGGTGGAACCCGGCCGTCGAGGAGCAGGCCACCGACCGCGCCTACCGGATCGGACAGACCCAGCCCGTCCAGGTCCACCGGCTCGTCGCCGAGGGCACCGTCGAGGACAGCATCGCCGAGATGCTGCGCGCCAAGCGGGCTCTCGCCGAGGCCGTCCTCGGCACCGGCGAGGCCGCCCTCACCGAGCTCACCGACCGCGAACTGGCCGATCTGGTGTCCCTGAGGAGGCCCGCATGAGCCCCCACGGCCCCCGCAGCCCTCAGGGCCTCCGCCCCGCCGACGGCCCCGGCAGCCCCCGCCCCGCCGCCCGCACCCGCGCCCGTACGGGCGCCGCCGTCCCGCCCCGCGTCGACGACCGGCGCCGCACCTTCCCGCAGCTCGCCCCCCGCGAGGCCCCCGACGGGCGGTTCGCCGCCAGCTGGTGGGGCAACGCCTGGGTCGACGCCCTGGAGGACACCGCGCTCGACCAGGCCCGGCTCGCCCGCGGCAGGGCCTACGCCCAGCGCGGCCACGTCGACGCGATCACCGTCACCCCCGGCCGTGTCGTCGCCTATGTGCACGGCAGCCGGCCCCGGCCGTACCGCGCGGAGATCCGGCTGCGCACCCTCGGCGACGACGACTGGGAACGCTTCCTCGACGAGGCCGCCGCCCGCCCCGAGCACATCGCCGCCCTCCTCGACAAGGACGTGCCGCACGCCCTGGAGGCCGTCACCGGACTCCTGCCCGCCCCCGGAGACCTCGTCCCCGACTGCACCTGCCCCGACGACGGCTACCCCTGCAAACACGCCGCCGCCCTCTGCTACCAGGCCGCCCGGATTCTCGACGAGGACCCCTTCGTCCTCTTCCTCATGCGCGGCCGCGGCGAGCAGGAACTGCTCGCCGGACTCACCCGGCGCAACGCCGTCCGCGCCGCCGTCGAGAGCAGCGCCGCCGAGACCGCCTCCGCCGTCCCCACGCTGCCCACCGTCCTCGCCCGCACCGTGCTCGCGCCCACCACCGGGCACACCCCGCTGCCGCTGCCACCGCCGTTCCCCGCACCCGCCCGGCCCGGCCGGCCCGCCGTGTTCCCCGCCGACCCCGACGCGCCGGACCCGCTCGCCCTCGACCTCCTCGCCGGGGAGGCCGCCGCCCGCGCCCACGCCTTCCTCACCACCGGGCACGACCCCGTCGCCGCCCTCACCCCCTGGCAGGACGCGGTCCGGCTGGCCGCCGCCCACCCCGGCTCCGGCCTCACCGCCTCCACCCGCGCCCTCTACCGCGACCTTGCGTACGCCCTCGACCGCACCCCCACCGACCTGGCCCGGGCCGTGGCCGCCTGGCGGCAGGGCGGCTCCGCCGGACTCGCCGTACTGGAGGAGCCCTGGGATCCGCCCGCCGGCCCCTTCGACCGGGCCAGACCCGTCCTGCTCGCCGCCGACCTGCCGGCCTTCCGCCCCTGGCGCAACCGCCTGTCCACCCGTTCCCTCCAGCTGCGCCTCGGCCGCGACGGCCTCTGGTACGGCTACGAGTCGGACGCCGATCGCGAGGACTGGTGGCCGCGCGGCACCCCCGACGCCGATCCGGTCGGTGTGATCACCGACCTCCTGGGGAGGTGACCGATAGGCTGACGGGAGACACGCGGCACGGCGAAGGGGGCCCGGTGGAAGCCGAGTTGGTGGCACTGGCGACAGCGGGGGCGACCGCCCTCGTCCAGCAGATGGTCGGCGACGGCTGGGAGCGGGCCCGGACCCGGGTCGCCGCCTTCTTCGCCGCCCGCTCCGGCGGCGACGCGGAAACGGTCGGCGCCGAACTGGAGGCCGCCCGAGGCGAACTGCTCCGCGCCGAGCAGGGCGGTGACCAGGAGGCGGCGGGCGAGGCCCTTACCGAGGCCCGCGTCGAATGGCGCGCCCGGATGCGCCGCAGCCTGCTCGCCGACCCCGAGGCCGCTGCCGAACTGCGCCGTATCCTCGCCGAGCTGGCCGGACCCGAGGCCGCCGCGCCGCAGCACGTCACCACCGTGAACAACACCCTCACCGGAGGAAGCCACGGCATCGTCCTCCAGGTCGGCACGGTGAACCGGATGCACACCGTCCACGACACCGGCGGCACAGGCGGGGGCGGCACCCCGGACGGCCCCCGCCCGTGACCCACCACCCGGCGACCCCCGACCCGGCACTCTCCGCCCCGGTGACCCCCGACCCGGTTCTCCCCGACCCCCTGGTGCGCAACGAGGTCGGCGGCACCGTCCACGGGCCCGTCGTCCAGGCCGGGCGTATCGAGCACCTGACCGTGGCCGCCGCCGTCCCGGCGCTCGTCCCCGGCAGCCCCGCACCCCGGTTACTCCCGCCCGCCGCCCGCCACTTCACCGACCGACATGACGAACTCGGCCGTCTCATGGCCCTGCTGGACGGCGCGGACGACACGGATGGCCCGGACGCGGACCCCGCACCCCGCGTGGTCGTCCTCACCGGCACCGGCGGCATCGGCAAGTCCGCCACGACCTGCTGCGCGCCCACGCCGAGCGCCGCGCCCTCCGCATCGACGGCCACGCCCGCTCGGCCGCCGCCGTCGGGCGCCTGCTGCGCCACCACCTGGCCGCTGCCGCCGCCGCGGACGCCCGCGTCATGCCCGGCCGCTGGCACCTCGGCCCGGCCTACGACCGGCTGCCCGCGGACGCCCGTACCGCCGAGCAGGCCACCGACTGGCTGCTCGCCGAGCGCGAGAACCTCGTCGAGGCGGTGCGGACCTCCGACGAGTACGGACTCGACGACCTCACCTGGCAGTTGTGCGAGGCGCTCTGGAGCCTCTTCCTCCGGCACGGCTACCACCAGGACTGGCTCGCCACCCACCGGCTCGGCGTCCGCGCCGCCGCCCGCTGCTCCGCCACGCCCGAGGCCGAGGGCCGGATGCACGCCCAGCTCGGCTTCGCGCTCAAGGGCCTCGGACGCCTCGACGAGGCCGAGCGGGCCTTCACCTCCGCCGCCGAGGCCGACCGGCGCTGCGGCCACCGCCGGGGCGAGGCGACGGCGGTCGAGTCCATGGGCCTGGTACGTCTGGAGCAGGGCCGGTACGAGGAGGCCGAGGCCTGCTTCACGGCCGCCGAGGCCCTCACCGAGGACCCGCGCGCCCGCGCTCTCCTCGCCCACCACCGGGGCCGCGCCCTCTCGGGCCAGGGGCGGCATGCCGAGGCCGCCGCCACCCTGGAGCAGGCCGGGCGCGCCATGGCGGAGCTGCCCGTCCCCGACCCGTACAACCAGGCCCGCGTCCTCACCAGCCGCGGCCAGGCGGCTCTCGCGGCCGGCGATCCCGAGCTCGCCGCCCTGCTCCTCACCGAGGCGGCCGAGCGGATGGCGGGGGAGAAGGCCCCGGTCCAGGACGCGGACATCGCCGAACTGCGCGCCCGTGCCGCGACCACGCCCGCCGAGTACCGCCGCTTCCTCACCGAGGCGGCCGAGCGGCACGAACGCCTCGGCTCGCCCCGCGCGGCGGCCCTGCGCGCCGAACTCGACGCGACCGGCACCCCCTAGGCCGGAACGGCCCGTACCGCCACCCGGTGGCGCACCGCGCCCGTCGTCACCACGAGGAGGCCCGCGGCGGCGAGACCGGCGAGCGGGCGCCCGCTCGCCCGCCAGGCGTGGACGGCGGAGGCGTACGCGAACGGATCGCACGGGTCGGGGAAGCCGTCCGGGCGGGGGAGCGCGGCGAGTTCGAGCAGCGTCCCCTCCCGGTCGCGCACCAGGCAGTGCCCGGGGCCGGTGCGTACGGCGGCGAGCGCGGCATACGGATGGGCCGCGAGGAGTTCCGCGGCGCGCGGGCCCGGCGGGTCGCCGGCCAGGCCCCGGTCGGTGACCAGGTCCGCGAGCGAGAGCCGCCCCGCGTCGGCGGTGTCGTCGTCCACGACCGTATGGGCGGCGTCGTCGTCGGTGTCCTGGCCGTCCATCGGCTCGGCGGACGGGTCGGCGTAGCGGGTGACGGCGACCTCGGGCGGGCCTTCCGGCGAGCCGCCGTCCACGACGACGCTCGTGAGGACCCTGACCGGGACCGTGAGATCCGGTGCGCCGAGGGCGTCCTCGCCCGGAGCGGTCCCGGGGACGGGCAGCGAGGGGAGCGCGGCCGGGCGTACCGGCTCCGGGGTGCCGAGCAGGGAGTGGAACAGCGTCCGCAGCAGCCCCGCCGACCCGCCCGGGTCCGAACTCGCGAGCGCCGCGAACCCGTCGTACCGCCCCGGCACATGCCCGTCGATCACCGCGTCGAGCTGCGCCCGCAGCGGGCTCCCCGGCCGCAGGCGCGGCGCCGCCCGGCCGAGCGCGGCGACCGGGGACGCCGGGTCGAGTTCCCGGTCCGCGAAGGCACCGAGCAGCACGGGCAGGCCGAGGGCGGCGGCGTAGTACGTGACCGAGCCGTGGTCGCCGATGACGCAGTCGGCCGCCGCGACCGTCTGCCGCCAGGGGCCGAGCGGATCGATCAGGGTGAGACCGGAGGCGGCGGCCCGGCGCAGCCAGGCGCGCACCTGGCCGGGACCGTGCCCGTACCCGATGTTGGGGTGGAGCACGGCGCACAGCCGGTACTCGTCCACCGGCAGGGTCTCCGTCAACTCCCGCAGCAGCGCGGGGAAGGCGTCCGAGCCGAGCAGGGAGGCGCGGCCCCAGGTGGAGTTGAGGACGACGAGCCGGCGTCCGTCGCCCGCGCCGAGCGCGCGCCGCAGCGCCGGGCGCCGGCGGCGGAGCGCGAGCATCCGGTCGAAGCAGGGGTCACCGGCGAGGACGGCGGTCTTCGCGGCCTCGGGGCAGGCGCGGCGCAGCCGGTCGAGCTGTTCGGGGTGGGAGAGGACGGTCGCCGTGGCGAGCGGTTCGCCCTTGTGCAGCAGCCATTCGGGCGCCATCCCGAACACGGGCGCGGAGCCCTCACCCCCGCCCTCACCCTCACCCTCACCCTCGCGTCCGGTGTCCGGTGTCCGGTGTCCGGTGTCCGGTGTCCGGTGTCGCCAGCCTCTTATTGTATCCAGTGCCGTGTGAGAGGATGGTCAACTTCCCGTGAAACGCCTGGAGTTCACCGCCGTAGCTCGCGCTCACGGCCAGGTCGACGCCGCCGGCCGCGGCCAGCTCCTTCGCCTGTTCCCAGGGCACCACCGGCAGCCCGGCCCGGTCGAGCAGCGCGTCGACCCCGGCGAGGAACGGCGAGGAGCCGGTGCAGGTCGCGAGGGTCTGCACGTCCGGGGCGTCGTCGAAGAGCGGCAGCACGTCGAGCAGTCGGGTCGCCGAGGTGACGTTGTGGACGACCAGGAGCACGGTGCGCCTGGTCGCCCGCGTCCGCCAGTGCGCCGCGTCGCGCCCCACCGGAACCCGCAGCCGCTCCCGCCCCACCGTCACCTCAACCCCCTTTTGCGCCACGGTAGCCCACCGGCAACGCCCCACGTCGGAGCTTGATCGCCCGCCGCACACTCCCTCGTTGGAGTGAAAGACGCGGGGTGCCGGATCCGGCCACGTCATGGATGGCGTTATTTCGGGTACGGGCGAGTGCCCGTGTACATATCCGGAAGGCAGGAAACCATGAGGCACATCCGCCGAAGTGGTCTGGCCACACTGTTGGTCACCGGCGGCGCCCTCGCGCTGTCGGCGGGCGCAGCCCACGCCGACTCCACGGCCCAGGGCGTCGCGGCAGGTTCCCCGGGCGTCGGCTCCGGCAACACGGTGCAACTGCCGGTGCACGTGCCGGTGAACGTGTGCGGGAACACCGTCAACGTCGTCGGACTGCTCAACCCGGCGTTCGGCAACAGCTGTGCGAACACCTCCGGCGGCTCGCGGGCCGACGACTCCGGCGCCCAGGCCGGCGGTCCGGCCCACAAGGACCTGCCGGGCACCCCGCGGGCCGGCTCGTCCGACTCCGGCACCCGCGCCGGCGGCGGTGACGGGCACGGCGGTGCGTCGCACGGCGGCTCGCACAACGGCGGCGGCGCGACGGCCGAGAGCCACGCCGAGGGCTCCCCGGGCGTGCTCTCCGGCAACGGCCTGCAGCTGCCGGTCGACCTCCCCGTCAACCTCAGCGGCAACTCGCTGAACGTCGTCGGCATCGGCAACCCGGTCTTCGGCAACACCTCGGTCAACGAGTCCGGGCAGCCGGAGGAGGAGTGCGAGCACCCCGAGACCCCGACCCCCCGTCCGCCGACCCCGGGACGCAACGTGCCGCCCGCCCCCGGCCACGAGCAGGTGCCCGGCCCCGCCCCGCAGTCGCACAAGGTCGCGCTCGCCAGCACCGGCGCGGACACCGTGGGCCTCGCCGGCGCGGCGAGCGCCGCACTGCTGCTCGGCGGCGCGCTCCTCTACCGCAGGGCCCGTCGCGCGGCCGACCAGGCCTGACAGGTGGCTGATCAGGCCTGACCCGCGCCGACCAGGCCTGACACCGGCCGTACCGCTCCCGACTTGGGGGCCACCGGGCCCTCCGTTCCCTGCCTTCAGGGGCCCACGCTTCCGCGGCCGTACGGGGCCAGGGGCCGAGTTCAGGGCGCCGCGTCATCGCGCCCCTCAGCCCAGGCCCCTCAGCTCAGCCCAGGCCCTTCGGTCCAGCCCCGTCAGCCCCAGGCCCTTCGGTCCAGGCCCGTCAGCCCCGGTCCCTTCGGTCCAGCCCCGTCAGCCCCGGTCCCTTCGGTCCAGGCCCTTCAGCTCAGGCCTCTGAGTCCGGACCCCTCGGCCCGGACCCCTCGGCCCGGACCCCTCGGCCCGGACCCCTGAGCCCGGGCCGCTCAGCCTGCCGCCGCCCGCCAGGACCGGAGCACCGTGTCGATGGCCGGCGCGATCCGCGCCCGCGCCTGGTGCCGGGGCACCCCGGCCATCAGCAACGCGTCGTAGTCGGTGTCGACATGACGTACGGCGGCCCGCACCGCGGCCGTGACCGCGCCCGGGTCGAGGGCCCGCCCGGCCGCCGTGCGTCCCACCCGGCCGCTGCCCTTCGCCGAGGCGTGCGCGGCGATCCGCTCCGCGCGCTCGGCCGGGCAGCCGGGGAACAGGCGCAGGATCTCCGCCTCCAGGGCCGCCGTGACCTCCGCGTCCCGCGCCGCCCGGCGTGCCGCGTCCCGGGCCCGGCGGCGCGCCCGGGCCTCGGCGTCGGCGAGGCAGGCGGCCTCCGCCCGGGCGAGCGCCGCCTCCTCGACGAGCAGGCCCTGGCGCTCGTACCGCGTACGGCGCCGGTTGTGCCGTACGACCACCGCCCACAGCGCACTGCCCTCGCGGGCCCGGCGGGTGAGCGCGGTGTCCCCGCGGCGCAGGAAGACGAGATGGCCGAGGTCGGCGCAGTCCAGGCACACGGGCGCGTTGAACTCGACGATCATGCGCGCCAGAGGGCCCTGGCGGCATTCCGAGCAGCGGCGCCGCCGGAGCGGTTCGACCACGACGGGGGCGACGAGATCCACTCCGGAGTTCTACCCGCGCGTACGCCGGTGCATCCCCGAGTGCCGCTCGACCCGTCGGCCTCAGCGCACGCCGGGCGCCGCGGCCTCGATGAACAGGGCCAGGGCCTCCTTGGCCTCGTCCGAGCGGCGGACGCGGTCGGTGTCGTCCGTCGCCTCGTGCATGCAGTGGGTCGCCTCGAAGGCGGCCTCGGCGCGGCGGCGGGTCGCCGGGTCCTCGCAGATCAGCTGCACCCGGAAGAGCGCCTGCCGGGCGGCGGTGCGCTGCCGGTACGAGGCGTACCGGGACTGTTCGGCCTCCTCGGAGCCCGGCTCCCTATGGGCCTTGAACCAGCGGTCGTTCTGGCTCTGCCGGTAGTCGACGACGGCGCCGGCGAAGGTGCTGTAGGTGGTGATCCGTTCCTGCCGCAGCTGCTCGGTCCGGGCGAGCGCGGCCGTGCGCTCGGCGGCCCGGCCCTGGAACCAGTGGGTGGCGACGACACCCAGCAGGGTTCCGACGACGGCTATCAGTGCGGCATCCATGACGGACTCGCCCCTCCCTCACTCCCACTCCTGCGATGATCCGTCAGATCATCGCAGGAACGGGCTGGTTGCGGGTCCCGCCGGTCGCCGGGGCCGTCGGTCGGCCCTACTGCCGGTAGCCGGCGAGGAAGCGCCCGATGCGGCTGATGGCGGCGTCCAGGTCGTCGGCGTACGGCAGGGTGAGGATGCGGAAGTGGTCGTGATGCGGCCAGTTGAAGCCGGTGCCCTGCACCACCTGGATCTTCTCCCGGAGCAGCAGGTCGAGGACGAACTTCTCGTCGTCGTGGATCGGGTACACGTCCGGGTCCAGACGCGGGAAGGCGTAGAGCGCGCCCTGCGGCTTGACGCAGCTCACGCCGGGGATCTCGTTGAGCTTGCGCCAGGCCAGGTCGCGCTGCTCGCGCAGCCTGCCCCCGGGGGCGGTGAGCTCGTGGATGGACTGCCGGCCGCCGAGCGCGGCCTGGATGGCGTACTGCGCGGGCGCGTTGGGGCACAGACGCATGGAGGCCAGCATGGTCAGGCCCTCCAGATAGTTCCGGGCGTGCTCCTTGGGGCCGGTGACGACCATCCAGCCGGAGCGGAAACCGGCCACGCGGTAGGTCTTGGACAGACCGCCGAAGGTGAGCACGACCAGGTCGGGGGCGAGCGCGGCGGTGGGGTGGTGGACGGCCTCGTCGTAGACGATCTGGTCGTAGATCTCGTCGGCGAAGACCATCAGACCGTGGCGGCGGGCGAGGTCGAGGATGCCCTCGACGATCTCCTTCGGATAGACGGCGCCGGTCGGGTTGTTGGGGTTGATGATCACCACGGCCCTGGTGCGGGCGGTGATCTTCGAGGCCATGTCGTCGAGGTCGGGGTACCAGCCGGCGGACTCGTCGCACAGGTAGTGCACGGGGCGGCCGCCGGCGAGGGTGGTGACGGCGGTCCACAGGGGGTAGTCGGGGGCCGGGATCAGGACCTCGTCGCCGTCCTCCAGGAGCGCCTGGGTGGCCATCGAGATCAGCTCGGAGACGCCGTTGCCGAGGAACACGTCGTCGACGTCCACACCCGTCAGACCCATCGACTGGCAGCGCTGGGCGACGGCGCGGCGGGCGGAGAGGATGCCGCGGGAGTCCGTGTAGCCGTGCGCCCGCGGGAGCATCCGGATCATGTCCTGGACGATCTCCTCGGGCGCCTCGAAGCCGAAGAGCGCGGGGTTTCCGGTGTTGAGGCGCAGAACGCTGTGGCCCGCCTCCTCCAGGGCGTTGGCCTGCTCGATGACCGGGCCGCGGATCTCGTAGCAGACCTCGTTGAGCTTGCTCGACTGCCGGAACTCCATGCGCCGACCTCCCCAGAAGTGTTGATGCTTGGTTTTACCAAGTTCGAGCTTGGAAAGTCCAACAACATGTCTAGACTGCGTCGCATGCCAGCTCAGCCGCCTCAGTCGCCTCAGCCGCGCCCGTCGCGCCCCTCCTCCCGCCGCCGGAGCTACGACCAGTACTGCGCCGCAGCCCGCGCCCTCGACGCGGTCGGCGACCGGTGGACCCTGCTGATCGTCCGTGAACTCCTCGCCGGGCCCCGCCGCTACACCGATCTGCACGCCGATCTCCCCGGCGTCAGCACCGACATGCTCGCCGGGCGGCTGAAGGACATGGAGAGCGCCGCACTCGTCACCCGCCGCAAACTCGCGCCGCCCGTCGCCGCGTACGTCTACGAGCTCACCGACCGCGGCCGCGAGCTGCTGCCCGTGCTGCGCGCCCTCGCCGCGTGGGGCGCGCCCGCCCTCGGCGAACTCCGCCCCACCGACGCCGTCCGCGCGCACTGGTTCGCCATCCCGCTCCTCGACGTGCTCGCGGGACTCGGCGCGAAGGTCGTCCATGTGACCCTCGACGAGGGCGAGTTCCACGTACGGAGCGGGGCGGACGGGCGGTTCGCGTACGGGGACGGCCCGGCGCCGGACGCGGAGGTGCGCCTGCGCACCGACGCGGCGACCTGCCGGGCGCTGGCGGAGGGCGAACTGACGCTCGCGGAGGCGGTGGAGTCGGGCCGGGCGGAGCTGACGGACCCGGTTCCTGTCCCGTGAGCGTGTGCTGGTCGCTGGTCACGGTGGCCCGGCCGATGCCGGATGCGGAGAGCGTCGAACCCTGTCGCCAGTGGCAAGGTCAAGCCGGGGCGCCGGGATTCGGTTTCCGTACGGCAGGATGGGGCGGATGCGATTCGAAGCGATCAGCTGGGAGCGGCTGGCCGACACCGTGGCCGACCGCGTCGACCGGGCCGAGCCCGGGGATGGCGGCGACTGGGTCAAGGTGGGTGTCGACGGTGCCCCCGCCGCCGCGGGCGGGGAGTTCGCCGAACGGGTCGCTGCGGTGCTGCGGCTGCGCGGCCGGTCGGTGCTCGTCGTCGGGACCGGCGGCTTTCTGCGCCCGAAGTCGCTGCGCTTCGAACACGGCAAGGAGGACCCCGACGCGTACTACAGCGACTGGTACGACACCGGGGCGCTGTGGCGCGAGGTGTTCGGGCCGCTGGAGCCGGGCGGCAGCGGGCGGGTGCTGCCCGATCTGCGGAACCCGGAGACCGACCGCGCCACCCGCACCCCCGCCGTGGCCCTCCCGCCCGGCGGCGTCCTGCTGCTCCATGGTCCCTTCCTGCTCGGCCACTGGTTCCCCTTCGACCTGTGCCTCCACCTCCGTCTCTCGCCCGGCGCCCTGGCCCGCCGCACCGAACAGGCCTGGACCTTGCCCGCCTTCGCCCGTTACGAGTCGGAGGTCGCCCCGGCCGACACGGCCGACGCGGTCATCCGCACGGACGACGCGCGCAGGCCGGCCTGGACGGGCTGGCGGGACTAAGGCGTACGGCCGGGCCTGCCGCCCACCGTCGTCACCGCCCGGGCGCCCGCCGCGCAGCCCGCCGTGGCCGCTTCGGACGGGGCGGCGCCGGTGTGGAGGGCGGCCAGGAAGGCGCCGGTGAAGGCGTCGCCCGCGCCGGTGGTGTCGACAGGGGAGGCCGGTGGGGCCGGGACGTGGGCGGTGACGCGGCCGTCGGCGGCGAGGACGGCGCCGGCGGAGCCGAGGGTGACGGCGACCAGGGGGTAGCGGCGGCTGAGGGCCGCCGCGGCATCGGCCGGGTCCGGGCGGCCGGTCAGGAAACGGGCCTCGTCGGTGTTGGGGAGCAGGCAGGTGGCGCCCGCCGTCGCGGCGAGGAAGGCGTCGGGGCCGAGGCCGGCGAGGAAGCCGGCGGAGGCGGGGTCCACGCTCACCGGGAGGCCCGCCGCGCGGGCGTCCCGCAGGACGCGGACGGCCGTCGCGCGGCTGCGGTCGGCGAAGAAGAGGTAGCCCGACAGATGCACCCGGGAGACCCCGTCGAGCAGGTCCGGCGACCAGTCGCCGGGCGAGAGGCGCAGCGCCGCCCCGCTGTCCGTCAGGAAGGTGCGTTCCGCGTCCACTCCGACCAGGGCGATCACCGTCGCCGTCGGTGCCTCCTGGTCCGTCACCAGGAGCGGCCGGACGCCCGCACGGCGCAGCTCCCGGTCGTGCCAGGACACGGAGTCGGCGCCGACCCGGGCGAGCAGCTGCACGTCCGCGCAGCCCGAACGCGCCGCCCAGCACGCCACGTTCGCCCCCGCGCCACCCGGCACGGTACGGATCCGGGCCGCCGTGTCGGTCGCCGGCGCGAGCGGGGTGTCGTACCGGGCGACCACGTCCGTGACCACGTCCCCGACCACCAGCAGCGCCCCGGGCCCGGGGCCCGCGCCGGTCACGGCAGGTCGCGGTACGCGGCGGCGATCCGCGCCGCGAGCGCCACGTTCCCCCGTACCGCCGCCAGGTTCGCCTCCAGGGACGCGCCGTCCGTGTGCACCGTCAGATACTCCAGCAGGAACGGCGTCACCGCCTGCCCCGTGATCCCCTTCTCCCGCGCCGCCGCGAGCCCCGCCGCGAGGACCCGGTCGTGCAGGGCAGGGTCCAGCTGCTGCCCGGCCGGTACGGGATTGCCGACCACCAGCGCTCCGCGCGGCCCGCCCAGCTCGTCCCGGGCACGCATCACCCGCGCCACCTCCGCCGGGGTCCGTACCGTCCAGTCGACGCCCTCGCCGGAGGAGGACAGATAGAAACCGGGGAAGGTCTCCGTGCCGTAGCCGACGACGGTCACGCCCAGCGTCTCCAGGCGCTGGAGGGTCGCGGGCACGTCGAGGATCGACTTCACGCCCGCGCACACCACCGTGATGCCGACCTCGGCGAGCAGCCGCAGGTCCGCCGACTCGTCCTGGGTCTCGGTCCACTCCCGGTGCACCCCGCCGAGGCCGCCGGTCGCGAACACCCGTATGCCGGCGGACTCGGCGAGCCAGGCCGTCGCCGAGACGGTCGTCGCGCCCGACGCACCGCTCGCGAGCGCGGGCGCCAGGTCGCGGTGGCCGAGCTTGCGCACCGAGGGGTCCTCGGCGATCCGGGCCAGGCCCGCCGCGTCCAGACCGATCCGGGCCGTGCCGTCCAGTACCGCGATCGTCGCGGGCACCGCACCGCCGTCCCGGACCAGCGCCTCCAGCTCCCCGGCCACCGCCAGATTGCGCGGGCGCGGCAGACCGTGGGCGATGATCGTCGACTCGAGCGCGACGACCGGACGCCCCGCGTGGAGCGCCTCCCGTACCTCTTCGGACACCTGTGTGGACATCGTGGACATGCTGGATCTCTGGCGCGGCCACCCGCCCCGCAAACCTCACCGAAGAACATGGCGAACATCGGCCACAGGGCTCCTCAGCCACAGCCCGGAAGTCCGGGCAGCCGGGCCGCGTCCACCACCCGGATCACCGGGCGGGCGTCGGCGGTCTTGGCGTTCCCGAGGCTGTACGCGACGGCCAGCGCGTTCCCGGAGGCCGCGGCGTAGCCGTACGGGGGCGTGATCCGCGTGTACGAGCCGGAGCCGGGGGTACGGACCGGGCGCCCGAGGTCCAGGGCGTACGAGGTCTCCGGCGTGCGCCAGGTGACGAACCGGCCCGCGATCCGCAGCTGGTCCATGCCGTCCACGGCGGGGGAGGCGGTCACGGCGGCGAAGGGCCGGACGTCGCCCGGGCGCCAGACCATCAGGCGCGGTGCCGCCTCGCCCGCCACCCACGCCCAGGTGGTGCCGTCCGAGACGAGGGCGCGGACATCACGCAGGGCGGCGATCGGCGGGGGCAGCGCGGCCGGACGCCCGTCCTTCAGGGTCACGGCCACCGGCCGGGTGTGGCCGCCCTGGGCCTCCCGCCACACCAGCAGACCGCCCGCCGTGAACGGCGTGTCCAGGACCGCCGTGCGCCACGCGCGCGCGTGCCCGCCGCCGGCCGCCGGCGCGGCGAACACCGTGGCGCGCCCCGCGCCCGTGCCCTGCGCCCACACCACGGTGCCGTCGCGCACCACGGGGCGGGGGAGCGGGCCGGGCCGGTCGGCGCGGGCGAGGCGCCGGGCCGTACCCGTGACGGCGTCCCACACGTACAGACTCCACGGGCTGTCGAGGGTCCGGCCCTCCAGGACGGCGAACGCGGCCCACCGGCGCCCGTCGAAGTCGGCGGCGAGCAGCTGGTGCTCGACGGGGTCGGCGAACCTCAGCAGGGTGCGGGGCGCGGCCTCGCCGCCCCGTACGAGCACGGCCCGGCGTCCGCCCTCCTGACCGCTTCCGGTGAGCTGGAGTGCCGTCCAGCCGGGGCCGGTGTCCGTGAGGACCGCGCGCTGCCCGGCGGGCTGCCGGTACTCGCCCGCGGCGAAGGCCCGCTGCCAGGTGTCCGGCAGCGGCACCTCGCAGGCGGGGCCCGCCGCCGACGCGGCGGCCCGCGTCGGCGACGGGCCCGGCGGGTCGGGCCGTGGCCCGCCGCCCGGCGAGCACCCCGCGAGGAGGGCGCCCGCCAGGAGGAGCGGCAGCGACCGGGCCGGGACGCCTGCCCGCCGACCGGGCGTGGGGCTACCAGACGTAGCCACGGCCGCCCATGATCGTCGTCAGGGTGTCGGAGGAGATGTGCGCGGACTTCGGCACCGGGCCCGCCCAGGAGATGACGCTGGTGCTCACCCCGCCGACCGGATCGAGGTAGTTGACCTCGCCGGCGGCGGTGTCCGTGTTGTAGCCGTCGATCGCGACCCAGTGGAAGATCTCGATGTTGGGATGTCCGGCCAGATGGGGGCCTCCGGGCACCTCCCAGGCGTTGCCCGCGATGGCGTAGTCGTAGTCGGTGTCGTGGGTGATGTGCTGCTTGAAGGCGGTCTTGTCGGCCGCGGTGGGGGTGTAGGGCAGGGCCTTGGGCACGTATCCGGCGCCGGGCAGCCGGTAATTGAGGGCGTCGGCCATCGGATAGCCGGTGGGATCGGGCACGTTGATGTCGATCCCGTACCAGGCGGTGCCCGACGTGGTCGTCTTCAGAAGCGTCGCCGCGTCCTTCTGCGAGCGTCCGCCGACCTCGTCGTGCGCGGACTGGGTGATCACGAGTGCGGCCGGGCCGCACCAATAGGAGGTCTGCTGCGACTGGTGGATCCCGCCGGAGAGCTTGTATCCGGCGAGCGCGCCCAGGGCGCCGTTCGCTCCCGTGCCGTCCGCGGTGCCTGTGGTGCCCGGGGCACCCATGGCCCCCGAGGCGCCGAGGGCGTCCGCCTCCTCGAACGATCTCGCCGCTGCGGCCTGCTTGACCGCGGAGAGCCGGAGCTGGGCCGGCGTCAGGCGCTGCGGCCCGAGGGTGTCGTGGGCGGCCTTGTAGTCGGCGCCGGCGCCGGCGCCGGGATCGGCTGCGGAGGCTGTGGCGGCGGGGGCGGTCGTGGCGGCGGTCAGCAGGGCCGCCGCGCCGAGGACGGCGGCGCGGAGAAGGGTGGGGGTGGCCGACATCGCACTCTCCTGTCCGGAGTGGGGGGAGTTGTGGGGTTGTGGGGGAGTGTGGCTCTGGGGGAGTGTGACGTCCGTGCGCCCGCACTGCCAGGGGGCGCGACGCGATCCCCCGGACCAACATTGGCGCTACCAAAGGCGCCTTCCCGGACCAGCGGTGATGCCCACGGGCACCGCCCGTACGGCGGACGGTTTTCGGTGTGCTTCACCCGCACGCGCCGTCGCGCAACCCATCACACGCGCGTGCGAACGACTGCGGAATCAGTGCCGGCCGGACCCGCCACGCACCCCCGGGCCGCTCCTTGGCGCACGGGCGCGCCGCAAACCCCCCGTGCGGATTCCGTCGTGTCGTGCGGGTTGACGAAGTGCCTGGTCGGAGCGGCGGACGGAGGGCGGAATTCCAGCAGGTCCCGGAGGCGGAGCGACCCCGAACCCCCGTTACAGTCACCGCCCATGACCACTCACGCACAGCCGTCCTTCGCCGTCCACATCCCCGACGCCGAGCTCGAGCCCGAGCCGCTCGACCCCGGTCAGGTCGTCTCCGGCACCCCCGAGGTGACCGGGAAGGTCCTGTGGGAGTCCGCCGACGGCAAGCAGATCCGCGGCATCTGGCAGATCACCCCCGGCGTGGTCACCGACACCGAGGCGAACGAGCTCTTCGTCGTCGTGAGCGGCCGGGCCACGGTCGAGGTCGAGGGCGGCGAGACGCTGGAGGTCGGCCCCGGCGACGCGTGTGTGCTGCGCGAGGGCGACCGCACCACCTGGACCGTGCACGAGACCCTGCGCAAGGCGTACCACATCAGCCTCTGACGGCCGCTCCGGCCGCTCCGGCCGCTCCGGCCGCGCCGCCCCGCGAACGCCCCTCCTTCCGAGGGGGTTTCGCGGGTCTGGTAGGAAA